>DASPKC010000138.1:0-4285 GCA_035628295.1 Baekduia sp. | reverse complement strand
CGGCTGACGTCGCGGGCGCTGGAGCAGGGCGAGCGGCTGTGGCGGCTCTGGTTCGAACGGTTCCAGGTCTGCGAGCAGAGCGGCTACTGGCCGGCCTACGCGGAGTCGGTCGTCGATCTGGACGTGCCGGATGACGTGGAGTTGACGTTCAGCGACGAGGCGTTGGAGGCGGCTGGAGCGCCGCCGTTCTGATGGGAGACGAGATGAGCGCCGTAATCAAACGTGGCTTCAACTGGCCCGAGCATCACCAGCACTGCGAGACGTGCGGCGACTGCGCCCCGGTGGTCGAGTTGGTCGCCGAGTCGACGTGCGAGCAGGACGACGAGAAGACGGAGACGGTGATTTGCCGGGCGTGTGCCCAGTTCGTGATCGACATGTTCGCGCAGCGTTACGGAGACCAGCCATGACCGCCCCAGCCGACCCCGTGGGGCCCGATGAGGTGGATCGAACGCGGCGCCCACATCCCCGCCGAGGGCGGGGGCGGGAAGGGGGAGGGATGAGCGCGATGCTGGAGCCATGCCCATTCTGCGGGAAGACGGCCATGCTGGCTTCGCGCGAGTTGGCGGGTCACACGCCGTCGATGGCGCTCACTCGCGTCTGGGTCTGCCAGTGCATGGACGCAGACTGCGCCGGCTACTACGGGGGCACCGGGCGGCAGAACGGGTACGTTCACCAGTATCAGGCCATCGACGCCTGGAACCGCCGCACCCCCGCCGCCCCTGCCGTAGAGCGCGTGCGGGCGCTGGAGGGGGTAGCCGAGGCGGCGCGGCGCTATTGCAGCCGTTCGCCGCTCTACAACGGCGAACCCGTGGCCCAGCCCATCAAGGCGTCGTTCAGGGTCTTGCTAGACGCCATTCGGCAACTCGACGCCCTCCCTGGGAAGGTGGAGCGATGAGGCGCGTCCGCTGCAACGGATGTGGTCGTTTCTGCAAGTGGAGCGTCTCTGATGATTGCTGGACCTGCGACGACTGCGTCCGGGAGTACCACGAGCCGGCGCCGAAGTGGGCGCTGTGTCGTGACTGCGGCGGCACGGGGGTCAGCATCAACTGCCAGCGGTGCAAGCAGTGCGCGGAAGAGGAGGCCGCACAGGTCGCCATGCGCGAGGAAGAGGAGAAAAACAGTGAGCACAGCACCTGAGCTTAAGCCCTGTCCGTGGTGCGGCCAGACGCCGCGCGTGCAGCACAAGCGACTGCGCGAGATTGAACTGGACCGGGTCCGCTGCAACACCCTCGACTGCCCGGCGGCGCCGTGCGTGGAGTCGCACACGCCGGAGCTTGCCATCGCCGCGTGGAACCGCCGGGCGGTCTCGTCGCAGGGGGAGGGGCCGCACGCCGCGTGCCTGGAAGCCGCTGCGCATGTCTGTGAGTCGATGGTGGTTGGCGGACGTGCGTGGACCGAAGGACAGGCCATAGCGGCAGATGCGCTGTTCGCAGCGGCGAAGAACATCCGCGCCCTCCCCGCCCCCGCACCCGGTGGGCCTGGCGAGCGCCACGCTCGCAACGCCCCTGGTCTTCGCCGCGCCCTCACGCACATCGACGGCAAGCTCGGCGTCTACGACAGGGACGGGACGAACCCGCACGCGGCCCTCACGCGCGAGATTCGCGACTCCATCGCCTACGAGCTGGAAAACGGGCCGCTGACGTCGGAGTTGATGGGCACCCCAGCGGCACCCGGGCAGACGGGAGAGGTGGAGCGCTGCGAGGCCACCGGCAACCCGTGCGGCACCGACACCTGGGGCCAGGGCTACGAGTGCATGTGCCGGCCGTGCCAGCGGATGGTGAGCGCGAGCCGCCCCGCCCCTCCCACCCCAGAGCCCACCCAGCCAGACGCGCGGTGCGAGCGGTGCGGCTGGCCGCTGGCGAAGTCACGCGACGAAGGGTGCGTCCTCGGTGACTGCTCGTATCGGCCGCCCGAGGGCAGCGACGAGTACTACCGCATGAAGCGCATCGACGAGGAACGTGCGGCTCGACGGGCGGGCGACGCACAGGCGGGAAAGGAGAGGACGTGAGCGACACGCTGGACGTGCGCGAGGTGGTGGCGCGGTTCGCGCTGCTGATGGAGCAGAAGCTGCGGGAAAACGACCACAAGGGCGGTTGGGACGGCGACTATCCCGATGCGCTCATGGAGCGGCTGCGCCAAGAGGCCGACGAGTTGGACAGGGTGCTTCGGCGTGGCGACAACCCGATTACGTCGCCCGCCGGTTGGTCGGATAGCGACTGCGCCGAGGTCGCGCGCGAGGCCGCCGACGTCGCTAACTTCGCGATGATGATCGCCGACGTGTGCGGCGGACTTCCCAGGCTGCCAGCGGCCGGGCAGCAGGAGGGGGAGGGCGCCGCCCCGCCGACCACTACCAGGGAGGGAGGCTGAGCATGACGAAGCATCGGCATCGGTGGGTGCTGCCCGGGCAGGAGAGGTATTGCCGGCTACGTGACGCCAGCGGCTGCTTCGCCGGCATCCAGTGCAGCAGGCGCGCGACCGTCGTTTGCGCGGACTGCGACACGGCCCGCTGCACCCGCCACCGTCCCCGCACGCGGGACGCGCAGACCACGGGGAGGCGGGGGTGAGCGTGCGCGAGTGGTGGTGCCGTGCAGGTTTCCCGCGGTGCCTGGCGCGGGCGCAGAAACCGGATCAGTGCTCGTGCCCCGGATACGAACCGCAACGGCCGACCGCCGCCGAATTGAACCAGGCCGCCGACGAGGGCATCCGCTTGCGCCGCGAGATAGAGGGCCGCGCGCGCAAGATGACAGGGGCGAGGGTGGATCCGCGTGACTGCGAGCGCGGCCAGCTACGGCGGGCCTGCAACATCTGCGAACTGATCAGCGAGCGAGACGCCGCACGGGCGGAAGTGGAGCGGCTGCGCGCAGGGCTGCTGGAGGTGGTCCGCGAGCGCAACGTGATCGTCCACGTGAACGACAGGCTGCTGGATCGGTGGCGCGCCCTGGCGCACGGCAAAGGCCCTGGGAGGTGAGACGTGAGCACCCGAATCCACGATCTAGGGTGGATGGGCAGCATCCCCGTCATCGTGAAGCTTACCGAGGAGCGCGACACCCTCCGCGCCCAGCTTGCCGCCGCACGGGCCGAAGCGGAGGCGCTTCGCCGCGCCCTGGAAGGCGTCCTGCCGCTTGCCGTGAACGAGGTGCGGTCGACAGGCGGCGTGAACTGGGGGCCGATCATCGCCGCCCGCCGCGCACTTGGCCCTGGAGGTGAGAACGATGGCCCCAGCAAGTAGAGGAAGCCGAATCATCCGCACGTACGTCGTCACCAGCGCGCCGAAGGATCACGTCGCCCTCGCGCACGCCGAATGTCTGGCCAAGGGCGATCACGGGTGCTGGGGCATAGAGAAGTGCGGCGTGTGTCTCGTGAGGGCCCGCGCCTGCGCCGCCGTTCTGGCGAAGCGACTCGACGCCATCCTGAGCGCCGACGGGGAGAACGACGGCGTATTCGACCAACTGTTCGCCCTACTCGCCGAGCTGGAGCCGAGCACAGATGCAGAGGGAGGGCGGGAGCGTGGGTAGGCGGCTGCCACCGCTCGGAAAGCAGCTGCGCGGCTGGCGGGAGTCCCGCGGCATGGCCCTGCGACAACTCGCGCGCCGTCTAGGCGTCTCGCACGTCTACCTGTACGAGGTTGAGACGGGGCGGCGCCGTCTGAGCGAAAAGCGGCTGGTCCACTTCGCGGAGATGTACGGATTCAACGCCGACGAGCTGCGGGCACTCGACGGCCGCATCGCACCCGACATCGAAGAGTGGCTGGCAGACAACGTGGCCGTCGTCCACGAGCTGCGCAGGCGCATGGAACGGAGCGAGGGAGGGCGGGAGCGGTGAGCGACTACCGACCCGACTTGGTCCGCGACCTCGGCAACGGCTGGACGCTGCGCCGCTGGCAGTACGACGGGGCGCCGCTGGAACTGCACGGGCCGGGTGTGCGCCTGGAACTGCACCCCGACAGGCTGGTCGTCGAGGCCGAATACCGCGATTACTCGTCTTGGGCAGGACCGCGGACCGAAACGGTTGAGCACGATGTGCCGGTCACCATGCTGCGCGCTCTGCTCAGCGACGCGGGTGACGACCGTGGGCGGTGAGGTGAGGCGTGGCTGACCTCGACGTCGAGGAGGAGTTGCGCACCGTGTGGCGCGAGTTCGCCCGGCTGGAGGCGCAGCAGGACGACTTCGCCGCGCGCCGCAGCCAGGACCGCGTGTGGGCAGAGCAGCGGTTCCGACGCATGAACGAGCGCGTCAGAATCTTGTCTCTCTGCGTAAGGAAGATCGCGAAACGTCTTGGAATTGTT
>DASPKC010000137.1:0-6832 GCA_035628295.1 Baekduia sp. | reverse complement strand
GTGATGGTCCTCGTGCCCGACGAGCTCCACCGGCAGGTGTGGGAGTCCGAGGTGCGCGACGGCATCGCCGACGGGAACATGCTGCTCTTCGGCCACGGCTTCTCGATCCACTACGGCGAGATCGAGCCGGCCGCCGACGTGGACGTCGCGCTGGTCGCCCCCAAGGGCCCCGGCCACCTCGTCCGCCGCCAGTACACCGAGGGCTCCGGCGTCCCGGGCCTGATCGCGATCCATCAGGACGCGACGGGCAACGCCAAGGCGCTCGCGCTGGCCTACGCCAAGGGCATCGGCTGTACGCGCGGCGGCGTGTTCGAGACGACCTTCAAGGACGAGACGGAGACCGACCTGTTCGGCGAGCAGGCCGTCCTATGCGGCGGCGCGTCCGAGCTGGTCCAGGCGGGCTTCGAGACGCTCGTCGACGCCGGCTACCCGCCCGAGATGGCGTACTTCGAGTGCCTGCACGAGCTCAAGCTCATCGTCGACCTGATGTACGAGAAGGGCATGGCGGGCATGCGCTACTCGATCTCCAACACCGCCGAGTACGGCGACTACACGCGCGGCCCGCGGGTCGTCACCGAGCAGACGCGCGCGGAGATGCGCAAGATCCTCAAGGAGATCCAGGACGGCGACTTCGCCCGCGAGTGGATCGCCGAGAACCGGGCCGGCCAGGAGAACTTCAAGCGCATGCGCGCCGAGCAGGCCGCCAAGCCGATCGAGAAGACCGGCAAGGAGCTGCGCGGCATGATGGCCTGGATCTCCCAGGACGAGCTGACGTAACGCACGGGGTGCAGGATCGCCACCGTCAGGTGGTGATCCGTCACACGCACCGCGCCACCGTGGGGGCCATGGCGCCCCACGACCCGCACGGACCCGCAGATGAGCACGATGATCGTGCTCATCTGCAAGACCAGCATGCTCAACCGCAAGACCTTCCGGACCTGCGGCTCGCGCGCTTTGCCGAGCAGCAGTGGGGCGTGGTCGACACGGCGGACCTCCGTGCTCTGGGCTTCACCCGCAGCGCGATGCAGGTCCGTCGCGGGCGCCGGTCCCTGACCCGCCTGCACCGGGGCGTGCACCGGGTGGGCGCGGCGCCGCTGCGCTTCGAAGGACACGTGCTCGCTGCGGTCAAGGCGATCCGCTCGCCCAGCGCGGTCGCGGTGGCCAGCCATCCCTCCGCCGCCATGCTGCTCGACCTGGAGCGCGGCCTGCGATGGGACCCGGTCCACGTCACCGTCGCCGCACCCGGCCGCCGCTCGCGCAGGACGATCCGGGTCCACCCGGTCGCGCGCATTCCTCCCGAGGACCTGACCGTCGTCCGCGGCGTCCCGTGCACCACCTGGGCCCGCACCGCCGTCGACCTGGGCGAGAGCGGCAACCGGCGGCGCGTCGAGCGGCTCCTGGACCAGGCGGTCGTCGCCGAGCTGTACGACGAGGCGGAGCTCACCGCGGTCGTCGCCCGCCACCGGACCCGCATCGGCGCTGCGCTGCTCCTCGAGGTCCTGGGCGCCCACACGGCCGGGTCGACCCTCACCGACAGCGACCTCGAGGAGCTCTTCTACGCCATCTGCCGCGATGAGGAGTTTCCGAGGCCGCTCTTCCAGGAGCGCATCGGCGAGTGGCGGGCCGACGCGTCGTGGCCGCAGTACGGCGTCGTCGTGGAACTCGACGGCGGGCGCTACCACGCGAGCGCCGACCGCCGCCGCCGCGACCGGCGCAAGGACACCGCACTGCGCCGGCGCGGCCGTACCGTCCTGCGCTTCGACGCCTACGACCTGACGGTCGGCGCCAAGGAGACCGGCCACGAGGTCCGGACCGCCCTGCGGGCAGGCGGCTGGTCGGGAGGGTCTTGAGCTTGTACACGCCGCTCATGCAGATGAGCACGATGATCGTGCTCATCTGCGGCCCGGGCGTGCGGAAGGACAGGACCTCGCGCCCGGCGCCGCGCGCCCGTCGTCCGCTACCCTCCCGAGGCCGTCGCGACTGGCGCCAAGGGTGGAAGAGACCACCGGGGAGCGGCGGTGCCGGACCGCCGCGCGCCTGGGCACCCGCCGTCCGACCCTCCCGACGAAAGGCCCGCCCATGACCACGAGCGCGACCCTCGAGATCCCGCAGGAGCTCAAGCCTGGCGACGGCCGCTTCGGCTGCGGCCCCTCCAAGGTCCGCCCCGAGCAGCTGCAGCACCTCCTCGACAACGCCCACGTCATGGGCACGTCGCACCGCCAGAAGCCGGTGAAGGCCGTCGTGGGCCGCGTGCGCGAGGGCCTCAAGGAGCTGTTCAGCGCCCCCGACGGCTACGAGGTCGCCCTGGGCAACGGCGGCACCACCGCCCTGTGGGACGCCCTGGCCTTCGGCATGGTGCGCAACCGCGCGCTGCACCTCACCTACGGCGAGTTCTCCAGCAAGTTCGCCAAGGTCAGCCAGGGCGCCCCGTTCCTGCAGGACCCGATCGTCGTCTCCGCCGACCCCGGCGACGCACCTGCGCCCACGTCGGACCCGTCGGCGGACGTCGTCGCCTGGGCCCACAACGAGACCTCCACCGGCGTGATGCTCGGCGTCCAGCGGCCGGCGGGCGACGCCCTGGTGCTCATCGACGCGACGTCCGGCGCCGGCGGCCTGCCCGTGGACGTGGCCCAGGCCGACGCCTACTACTTCGCCCCGCAGAAGTCGTTCGCCGCCGACGGCGGCCTGTGGCTGGCGCTGCTCAGCCCCGCCGCCCAGGAGCGCATCGCCGAGCTCGCGGCCACCGACCGCTGGATCCCCGAGTTCCTCTCGCTGGCCACGGCGCTGGACAACTCCCGCAAGGACCAGACCTACAACACGCCCGCCGTCGCGACGCTCCTCATGCTCGCCGACCAGGTCGAGTGGATGAACCGCAACGGCGGCCTGACCTGGTGCGTGGACCGCACGAGCCAGAGCGCCAACGCGCTGTACGGCTGGGCCGAGCGCTCGCCCGTCGCCACGCCGTTCGTCGCCGACCCTGCCAAGCGCTCGCTCGTCGTGGGGACCATCGACTTCGCCGAGGAGGTCGACGCCTCCGCGCTGGCGGCGACGCTGCGCGCCAACGGCATCGTCGACGTCGAGCCGTACCGCAAGCTCGGCCGCAACCAGCTGCGCGTCGGCATGTTCCCGGCCATCGAGCCCGCCGACGTCGAGGCGCTCACCGCCTGCATCGACTTCGTCCTGGAGGCCCGCTCGTGACGCGCGTCCTCGTCGCGGAGGACATCGGCGCCAGCGGCGTCGCTCTCCTCAAGGAGCACTTCGACGTCGAGACGGCCTTCGACCAGGACGGCTTCGATCTCGAGGCGCGCATCGGCGACTTCGACGGCCTGCTCATCCGCAGCGCCACCAAGGTGACCGGCGACCTGATCGGCCGGGCCACGAACCTCAAGGCGATCGGCCGCGCGGGCGTGGGTGTGGACAACGTCGACGTCCCGGCCGCCACCAAGCGCGGCATCGTCGTGGCCAACGCGCCGCAGTCCAACGTCGTCACCGCCGCCGAGCACACCCTCGCGCTCCTGCTGGCCCTCGCGCGCAACGTGCCGCAGGCCCACGCCGCGCTCAAGGGCGGCGAGTGGGCGCGCAAGAAGTACTCGGGCGTCGAGCTCATGGACAAGACGCTGGGCATCCTCGGCTTCGGCCGCATCGGCCAGCTCGTGGCCCAGCGCGCCCGCGGCTTCGGCATGCGCGTCGTGGCCTTCGACCCCTACGTCGGAGCCGAGCGCTACAAGGAGCTCGGCGTCGAGAAGGCCGAGTCCAGCGACGACGTCTACGCGGTCGCCGACTTCCTGACGCTGCACCTCCCCAAGACGCCGGACACCGAGGGCTGGCTGGACGCCGAGGCGCTATCCAAGTGCAAGGACGGCGTGCGGGTCCTCAACGTCGCCCGCGGCCCGCTGATTGTCGACGAGGACCTGCAAGCCGCGCTGGACAGCGGCAAGGTCGGCGGCGCCGCGCTCGACGTCTTCCGCTCCGAGCCGATGACCGACAGCCCGCTGTTCGGCTACGACAACGTCGTCGTCACCCCTCACCTGGGCGCCTCCACCGCGGAGGCCACCGACCGCGCCGGGTTCCAGGCCGCCGAGCAGGTCGTCGCGGCGCTCACCGGCGGCGCCGTCACCACCGCCGTCAACCTCCCCGCGATCGGCGCGGAGGACCTCGAGGTCCTCGGCCCGTTCGTCCCGCTCTGCCGCCAGCTCGGGCGTATCGCCATCGGCCTGGCGGAGGGCTCGTCGGTCGACCGCATCGAGGTGGAGCTGCTGGGCCACATCGCCGAGCGCGACACCCGCCCGCTGGCCACCGCCGCCCTGCTGGGCGCGCTGGCCGGCCACACCGAGGAGGAGGTCAACGCGGTCAACGCGCCGGCCATCGCCGAGGAGCGCGGCATCCAGCTCGTGGAGACCAAGAACACGAGCGCCCGTGACTTCCAGGACCTCGTGCGCGTGACCGTGCACTGCGGCGAGCACCGCGAGCGCGTCGTCGGCACGACATTCGGCCGCCACGCGCGCCCGCACCTCCTGGAGGCCTGGGGCCAGCGCTTCGACCTCCAGCTCGAGGAGCACCTGACCCTGTTCCGCTACTCCGACCGCCCGGGCCGCATCGGCGCGGTCGGCACCGCGCTGGGGGAGGCGGGCGTCAACGTGATCGGCGCCGCCGTCGGTCGCAGCGACGGCGATGAGGCGGTCATGGTGGTCACGACCGACAAGCCGGTCCCGCGCGAGGTCCTCGATGGGATCGTCGGCCGCGACGGCTTCACGGCCGGGCGATCCATTTCACGATAGACGCACCGGTTTGGCACGCGGCCCCGGCGGGGTACCGCCTGATCCGCCATGCGTCGGGTCACCGCAGCGGCAGTCCTGGCCTTCGCCCTCGTCGCGGCGGGGGCGGGCTGCGGCGGGGACGACGAGGGCGGCGGCTCGCGCGAGCTGACGTGGTTCATCGCCCAGCAGCCGGGCGGCGCCCTGCAGAAGATCGCCGAGCGCTGCACCGCGCAGTCCGACGGCCGCTACAGCATCAGCATCGAGCTGCTGCCCAACCAGGCCGACCAGCAGCGCGAGCAGCTGGTCCGCCGCCTGGGCGCGGAGGACGACTCGATCGACATCGTCGGCATGGACGTCGTCTGGACCGGCGAGTTCGCCAACGGCGGGTGGGTCCAGAAGGTCCCGCAGGAGCGCCGGCAGCGCCTGACCGAGGGCGTCTTCGACAGCGTCCTGCAGTCCGCGCAGTTCGAGGGCGAGCTCTACGCCGCCCCGATCTGGTCCAACACCCAGCTGCTCTGGTACCGCAAGGACCGCGTCGACAAGGCGCCCGCGACGTGGGACGAGATGCTGCGCGAGGCCGACCGCCTCGGCCAGGAGGGCGGCATCCAGGTGCAGGCCAACCGCTACGAGGGGCTCGTCGTCTGGGCCAACGCGATGATCGCCTCCGCGGGCGCCGAGATGATCAAGGGCCCGACGGAGGTCGGCCTCGAGCCCGAGGCGACCAAGAAGGCGCTGAAGCTCATGGGCCGCGTCGCCCGCTCGGGTGCGGCCGCCCCGGACATCGACACCTCGACCGAGGACACCGCGCGCCTCGGCTTCGAGTCGGGCGCCTCGGCCTTCATGATCAACTACCCCTTCGTCTTCCCCTCGGCGAAGGCCAACGCGCCGGACGTCTTCAAGCACATGGGTGCGGCGAAGTACCCGCAGGTCGACGCGGGCCGCGAGAGCGCCCCGCCGCTGGGCGGCTTCAACCTCGCCGTCTCGGAGTTCTCGCAGAACCCCGACCTCGCGTGGGACGCCGTCGAGTGCCTGGTCTCCGAGGAGAACCAGCTGCAGGTCACCGAGCTCGAGGGCCTGCCGCCCGTCCGGCGCGACCTCTTCGACAACGACGCGGTCCGCAAGGCCTACCCCGGCTTCGCCGACGTCGTGCGCGACTCGATCGCCGACGCCTCGCCGCGCCCGTCGGAGTCGCCGGCCTACCAGGACCTGTCGCTGGCGGTCCAGCGCGCGCTGCACCCTGTCACCGGCATCGACCCCGATGACGTCGACAGCGCCTACGACGCCCTGAAGGAGAAGGTCGAGCAGGCGGTCAAGCGGGAGGGGCTGCTCTAGATGGCCGCCAACGCCGTCCCGGGGGCCGCGCCGACCAAGAAGGGCCTGACCGACCGGGCCAGGGCCGAGCGCAAGCTCGCCTGGATGCTGTGCGCGCCCGCGGTCATCGCGATGCTGCTCGTGACGGCGTACCCCATCGGCTACGCCGTCGTGCTCTCGCTGCAGGACGTCGACCTGCGCTTCCCTGGCGAGGGCGGCTTCGCCGGCCTGGACAACTACGCCACGGTCCTGAGCTCGGAGCTGTGGTGGAGCTCGCTGTTCAACACCGCCTTCATCGCCGTCGTCTCGGTGGCGATCGAGCTCGTCATCGGCATGGCGCTGGCCATGGTCATGCACCGCGCGATCTTCGGCCGCGGCGCCGTGCGCACCAGCGTGCTGATCCCGTACGGGATCGTGACCGTCGTCGCGGCGTTCGCCTGGTTCTACGCGTTCGACCCCGCGAGCGGCTTCGTCAACGGCCTGCCGTTCGTCGACGACGACAAGGCGTGGTTCGGCGAGAAGTGGAGCGCGATGTGGGTGATCATCGCGGCCGAGGTCTGGAAGACCACGCCGTTCATGGCCCTGCTGCTCCTCGCGGGCCTGACCACCATCGACGAGGGCCTCTACGAGGCGGCCAAGGTCGACGGCGCGTCGGCGTGGCAGCGTTTCTGGCGGATCACGCTGCCGCTCATGCGCCCGGCGATCGTCGTCGCGCTGCTGTTCCGCACCCTGGACGCCTTCCGCGTCTTCGACTCGATCTTCGT
>DASPKC010000136.1:0-14868 GCA_035628295.1 Baekduia sp. | reverse complement strand
ATCTCCGCCTGCACCTCCTCGGCCAGCGGGTACGCCGAGCCGATCTCGAGCTTGACTTCCTCGGCCGTCTGCTGGCCGATCAGGAGCTTGTACTCCTTCTTGACGTAGTTGATGATCGCCTCGTCGAGCTCGTCGCCGCCGACGCGCACGGACTGCGAGACGACGATGCCGCCGAGCGAGATCACCGCCACCTCGGAGGTGCCGCCGCCGATGTCGACGATCATGTTGCCGGTCGGCTCCCCCACCGGCAGGCCGGCGCCGATCGCGGCGGCCATCGGCTCCTCGATCAGGTACGCCTGGCGGGCGCCGGCGCTCAGGCAGGCCTCCTCGACGGCCCGCTTCTCGACGCCCGTGACCCCGGAGGGGACGCACACGACGACGCGCGGGTGCGCGAAGCGGTTCTGGTGCACCTTCTGGATGAAGTGGCGCAGCATCTCCTCGGTCACGTCGAAGTCGGCGATGACGCCGTCCTTCAGCGGCCGGATGGCCTGGATCGTGCCGGGGGTGCGGCCGAGCATGCGCTTGGCCTCGATGCCGACGGCATGGACCTCGCCGGTGCGCGAGTCGATCGCGACGACGGACGGCTCGGAGAGCACGATCCCGCGACCGCGCACGTAGACGAGCGTGTTGGCGGTCCCGAGGTCGACCGCCATGTCGCGGCCGCCCATCCCGGTGAGGTAGCTGAAGAAGCCCATGCGGTGCGCGCGCAGGCGCCTCCAGGTACGACGTCCCCCGCGGCCAGGGGCGGGGGGTGGCGGAGGGCCGCGTCCGGGGCCAGTGTAGCGGTCGGGGTCTTGACGGCCTGTCGCGGGGCGTGCAGGCAAAGCGCCTGCAAGACGCCTCTCAGAGCGGGCGG
Organism: Baekduia sp.; assembly: GCA_035628295.1. Classification (GTDB taxonomy): domain Bacteria; phylum Actinomycetota; class Thermoleophilia; order Solirubrobacterales; family Solirubrobacteraceae; genus Baekduia. The sequence goes on along the minus strand of DASPKC010000136.1, from coordinate 14,012 downwards.
TCCAGGCGGGTCTCGCCCGGGGCCGCGGGGTCCTGGACGCCGGGCGCGAAGCCGTGGGCGCGGTAGGCCCGCGCCGCGTCGGGGGCGCCGTCGAGCACCACGAGCGTCAGGCGGCGCGCGCCCGCTCTGCGCGCCCACGCCGCCAGCGCGTCGAGCAGCGCGCCGGCGAGGCCGCGCCGCCGGGCCTCGGGCGCGACCCACATGCCCCAGACCGCCGCCGCGTCGCCCTCCAGGTATGCGCCGGCCATGGCCTCCAGGCCCTCGGGACCCTCGGCGACGAGCGTGGTCTCCGTGGCGGCGTCGGGACGCGAGCGGCGCTGCCACTCGGCGTCGTCCAGCGCCGACTCGGCGGCATGGGTGCTGCAGAACGCCTGCGGGTCGGCGGCGAGCGCGCGCAGCCGCAGGTCGCGCAGCGCCCGCCACTCGTCGGGGCGCACGGGGCGGATCTCGTGCGGCGGGCGGCCGGCCATGAGCGGGAAGTGCAGCACGGTCGCCGATGCGGTGGGGGCCGGGCGTGGGTGGCGGGCCGCGCCGGCGGTCCGGCGGCGCGTGGCGGCCGCCGACAGCTCAGCGACGAGGACGGGGGCCCGGGCGGCGGTCTGGCGGCGGGTGCGGCGATGCGCCGCCTCCGGGTGCACTTCTGCACCGTGACGGTGCAGAAGTGCACCCTGGGACGGCGAGGCGGGGCGAGACGCCGCTCGCCCCCTTCCGCGGACGACCGCGACGGCCGGCGCCCGCTCCCTGCCTTCCTCGTTGCCGACCCGGGGGACGCCGGGGCCCCGGTCCCGCCAGAACTGCACACCAGCCCGCCGTGTCCCAAACCGTGGGGCAGCCGACCTTGCGGACGCGGCGCCCGCCCGCCACGCTCCCGACATGCGCAGGGTCCTGGTGCTCGTGGGCGACGGACTGCAGCCGCTCGACGCGGTCGGGCCGGTCGAGGTGCTGCACCGCGCGGGCGGCTACGCCACCACCGTGGTGGCGGCCGGCGGCGGCCCGGTCGGGTCGCCGAGCGGGCTCGCGCTGGGCGCCGCGGCGCTGCCCGATCCCGACGAGCCCGCCGACACGCTGCTCGTCGCCGGCGGGGAGTGGACGCGCTCGCCGGGGCACGCGACGCTGGACTGGGTGCGCGCGCAGGCGGCGCACAGCAGGCGCACGACCTCGGTCTGCACCGGCGCGTTCGTGCTCGCCGCAGCCGGGCTGCTCGACGGGCGGCGGGCCACCACGCACTGGGCCTGGTGCGACGCGCTCGCGCGCCGGTACCCCCGGGTCGACGTCCGGCCCGACCCGATCTTCGTCCGCGACGGCGACATCTGGACGTCGGCGGGCGTCACCGCCGGGATGGACCTGGCGCTCGCGCTCGTGGAGGAGGACCTCGGCGCCGCCACCGCGCTGGAGGTCGCCCGCGAGCTCGTCCTCTTCCTCAAGCGCCCCGGCGGGCAGGCGCAGTTCTCGGGCGCCCTGCTCGCGCAGACCGCCGCGCGAGGGCCGGTCCGCGACGTCCAGGCCTGGGCGGCCCAGCACCTGGCCGGCGACCTCAGCGTCCCCGCGCTCGCCGCGCGCGCCGGGCGCTCCGAGCGCCAGCTGTCGCGCCTGTTCGCCGAGCAGGTCGGGATGGCGCCCGGCGCCTGGGTCGAGGCGCTGCGCGTCGAGCGCGCCCGCGCCCTGCTCACGTCGACGCCGCTGGGCGTCGAGGCGGTCGCGCGCGAGGTGGGCTTCGCCTCCGCCGAGGTCCTGCGCCGCGCGTTCCATCGCCGCACCGGGGTCTCCCCCGCCGAGTTCCGCCAGCGGTTCGCCGCCTGACCGAGAGGACCAGCATGCAGATCGCCATCCCGCTGTACGACGGCTTCACCGCGCTCGACGCCGTCGGGCCCTACGAGGTCCTCAGCCGCCTGCCCGGCGCCCGGGTCACGTTCGTGGCCCACGAACCGAGGCCCGTGTCCACCGACAACCGCATGCTCCGGGTCGTGGCCGAGGCCGCCCTGCGCGACGTGCCGTCGCCCGACGTCCTGTGCGTCCCCGGCGGCGTGACCTCCACCCGCTTCGCCGCCGACCCCGAGCTCGTCACCTGGGTCCGCGCCGCGCACAAGCGCTCGACCTGGACGACCTCCGTGTGCACCGGCGCGATCATCCTCGGCGCGGCGGGCGTCCTGGACGGCCTGCGCGCGACCACCCACTGGATCGACCGCGAGGAGCTGGCGTCGCACGGCGCCGAGGTCGTCTCCGACCGGGTCGTCTTCCAGGGCAAGGTCGTGACGGCCGCCGGGGTCTCGTCGGGCATCGACATGGCGCTCGCGCTCGTCGCCCGCATCGCCGGCGACGTCGTGGCGCAGGCGATCCAGCTGAGCATCGAGTACGACCCGCAGCCGCCGTTCGACGCCGGCGCGCTGGGCAAGGCCCCACCCGAGGCCGAAGCCCTGGTGCGCGCGGCGATCGCCGCCCGTCAGGCCGCGGCCGCGGCCTGAGCGCCGTCGAGCAGCGCGACGAGCTGCCGGCGGCTGCGCACGCCCGTCTTGGCGAAGACGTCCTGCAGGCGGTCCTGCACCGTCCAGGGCGACAGGTGCAGCTCGGCGGCGATCTCCGCCGTCGAGCGGCCTCGGCGCACGAGTCCGACGACACGGCGCTCGGCCGGCGTCAGGCCGTGGGCCTGCAGCGCCAGGTCGGCGAGCGCCGCCGCGGGGGCCGGCGCCACGACGACCGCCACCCGCCCCGCGGCCCCCAGGGGCGCGGCGTCGACCGCGAACCAGCCGGCGTCCCCGCCCGCCAGCACCCGCGGCGCGGCCTGGCCCCGGGCGCGGACCCAGGCCGCCAGGCCCTCCGGCAGGCCGGCGGGCAGCCCCGCGGGCGCGCCGGCCGTGGCCTCCGCGACGCCGTCCTCGTCGACGACCAGCACGACCGGCGCCGCCGCCACGGCCGGGACCGGCGCGTCGCGCAGCACGGCCGTGCGCAGGGCGCCGGCCAGCGGCGCCAGGACCCGCTCGACCGCGGCCAGGTGGCCGGGGTCGAACGGCGCGGCCCCGCGCGTCCGGTAGAGGTGCAGGAACGCCGGCGTCCCCCACCGGTCGCGCACCGCGGCGCGCAGCTCGTGGCCGAAGCCCAGCGGCTCGAGCAGCTCGCGCCCGCGGACGCCGGCCCGCCCCGCAGCCAGCGCGACGGCCCGCCGCCGCCCGCCGGCGAGCGCCTCGTGGGCGACCCGGTCGCGCACCCCGTACTCCACCGCGTGGAAGCGGCCGGCCTCCTCGGGCGGCAGCCCCCGCGTCGTGTGCTCCAGCAGGACGTGCGAGGCCGGGTCGGCGGACGGCAGGCACGCGCCGTCGGCCGGGACGGCGCGCAGCACGCGGGCCAGCGCCTCCTCGCGCAGCGCCGCCGGCGGGAGGTCGCGGTCCACGAGGCGGCGGACGTCGCGCTCGAGGCGCTCCGGGCTCCACGGCACGGCCATGACGCCACTCTGCCGCGGCCCCGCGACCGCCCGTGGGGGGTCTTCCCACCCCACCGGTGCGGGTGCCCCCACACCGGGCGCAGGACCCCAGGATCCTGGGGTCCCCGGGCGCCGGATCGCGCTGCAGGATGAGGGCCATGACCACCGTGATCGTCTCCGTCACCGTCGAGGACCTCGACCGCTTCGAGCAGACCTTCCGTACCCGCGGCTACCCGCTGCGCCGGCGCCACGGGTCGACGAGCGCCGTCGTCCTGCACGACCTCGCCGACCCGCTGGCCCTGACCCTCGTCTTCCGCTGGTCCAGCCGCGAGGCGTTCGAGGGCTTCCTCGCCGACCCCGAGGTCCAGGCCTCGATGAAGGCCTCGGGCGCCGTCGCGCCGCCCCAGGTCCGCTACCTCGAGGAGGTGCTGTCGCTGGACGCCTGAACGAGCAGCTCGGGCGCGAGGTCCAGGAGCGCCGCGACGGGCAGGCCGACCACGTTGAGGTAGTCGCCGACGATGGCGGCGACGAGCGCCGCCCCCCGGCCCTGGATGGCGTAGCCGCCAGCGCGGCCCTGCCACTCGCCCGTCGCGACGTACCAGTCCAGCAGCGCCTCGCCGGCGGCGCGGAACGTCACGCGGGTGACCGCCGTCGCCTGGCGGTCGCCGAGCACCACCCCGGAGACGACGTCGTGCGTGCGGCCCGCGAGCGCCGCGAGCGTCTCCCGCGCATGCGCGGCATCGCGCGGCTTGCCGTACAGGCGTCCGTCGAGGGCGACGACCGTGTCGCACGCAAGGACGAGCCGGCCGTCCGCCGCGCGACGCGCGGCGGACGCCTTGCGGCGGGCGTTCTCCAGCGCCACCTCCGCCGGCTCGCCCGCCTCGAGCTCCTCGACGTCCTGCGCGGCGACCACGTGCGGGACGCCGAGCTGGTCGAGGATCGCGCGCCGCTGCGGCGACGCGCTCGCCAGCAGCAGCTCGCGGGCTACGACCCCTCCGGAAACCAGATGCCGATCTCGCGCTCGGCCGACTCGGGCGAGTCGGAGCCGTGGACCATGTTCTGGCCGACCTCGATGGCGAAGTCGCCGCGGATCGAGCCGGTCGCTGCCTCGAGCGGGTTGGTCGCGCCGATGAGCTGGCGGGCGGCCTTCACGGCGTCCTGGCCCTCGAGGATGAGGGCGACGAGCGGGCCGCCGGTGATGAAGTCGACGAGCTCCCCGAAGAACGGGCGCTCCTGGTGCTCGGCGTAGTGCGTCTCGGCCGTCTCGCGCGGCGTGGTCAGCAGCTTGAGGGCGACGATCTTCAGGCCCTTGCGCTCGAAGCGCGCGAGGATCTCGCCGGTGAGGCCCCGCGCGAACGCGTCGGGCTTGACGAGGATGAGGGTGCGTTGCATGAGGACGAGGACCCTACCCAGCGGCCTCGGGACTCGACTTCCGGGGAGGACCTGCCGATAGGGGCCCTGGTGCAAGGGTTGGTGTTCAACCTCCTCCGCGACGTGGTCGAGCGCGACCACGGTGCGGACACCTGGGACGACGTCCTGGAGGCCGCCGGCAGCTCGGGGGTCCATTCGTCCCTGGGCACGTACCCCGACGAGGAGCTGCACGCGCTCGTCGAGGCGACCGCCGACGCCGTCGGTATCGAGGACCAGGACGCCCTGCGCTGGATCGGCCGCCGGGCCCTGCCCCGCCTCGCAGCCGCCCACCCGGAGCTCTTCGCCCGCCATCCGTCCACCCGCCTGTTCCTGCTCGCCCTCAACGAGGTCATCCACGAGGAGGTGCGCAAGCTGCACCCCGGCGCGCACCCGCCGACCTTCGGATTCGAGCTGCCCGACGACGACACCCTGGTCCTGCGCTACACCTCCGCGCGCCAGCTGTGCGGGCTGGCGGAGGGCTTCATCACCGGGACCGCCGAGCACTTCGGCGAGGCTGTCCGCGTCCACCAGAGCCGCTGCATGCTGCGCGGCGACGAGGAGTGCCTGCTGCACGTGACGCGCGCGTGAGCTCCACGGCGGACGCCCTCCAGCGGCTGGCGGCGCGCCTCGAGCGCGAGCGCGCCACGCGCCTGGAGGCCGAGCGCTGCGCGGAGGAGGCGACCCGCGAGCTGTACCGCACGCGCGAGCTCCTGCGCCTGCAGAGCCGGGTGGCGGCCACCGCCAACGAGGCCCGCGATCTCGAGCGGGCGCTGGTGTCCGCCATGGACGCCATCCGCGAGCACACCGGCTGGCCGGTGGCGCACGCGTGGCTGCGCCGCCACGAGGGCGGGCAGCTGCGCGACACGGGCCTGTGGCGCGGCGAGCCGTCGCCCCCCGCCCTGCGCGCGGCGACGGCCAAGCTCGTGCTGCGCGAAGGCAGCGGCCTGACCGGCCGCGTGCTGGCCAGCGGCCGCCCGCAGGCCGTGCCGGAGCTGTCGCGCGACCCGGGCTTCCAGCGCACGGAGCAGACCGTGGAGGCGGGGCTGCGCAGCGGCATCGCCTTCCCCATCGTCGCGCGCAACGGCGAGGTCGCCGGCGTGCTCGAGTTCTTCACGGCCGTCCCGGCCACCCCGGCCGAGGACTTCCTCGGCGTGCTCGCGCAGGTGGGCGCGCAGCTCGGCCGCGTCGTCGACCGCGTCCGCGCCGAGCGGGCGCTCTACGAGGCCCTGCAGGAGCTCGAGCGCTCCAACGCCGAGCTCGAGACCTTCGCCTACGCCGCCTCCCACGACCTGCGCGAGCCGCTGCGCACCATCGAGGGCTTCGCCCAGCTGCTGGCCCGCCGCTACGAGGGCAAGCTCGACGCCCCTGCCGACGAGTTCCTGCACCACATCCTCCAGGGCGTGCAGCGCATGCAGCAGCTCGTCAACGACCTGCTGACGCTGTCGCGCGCCGGCCGCGGCCCCGCGCGCCGCGACCGCGTCGACCTCGGCGTGGTCACCCAGGAGGCGCTCGATGCGCTCTGCACCGCGGTCGACGACACCTGCGCCCGCGTCATGGTCGGCCCGCTGCCGCAGGTCGTCGGGGACGCCGGGCAGTTCCGCCAGGTCCTGCAGAACCTGCTGGCCAACGCCCTGAAGTTCCGCGGCGGCGACCCGCCGTTCATCACCGTCCAGGCCGAGCGCGAGCAGGGCGGCTGGTGCCTGGCGGTCACCGACGAGGGCATCGGCATCGACCCCGCCAAGGCCGAGCAGATCTTCGAGATGTTCCACCGCGAGACGACCGAGGAGGACGTCCCGGGCAGCGGCCTCGGGCTCTCGATCTGCCGCCGGATCGTCGAGCACCACGGCGGGCGCATCTGGGCCGAGCCGGGTCCCGGCAGCCGCGGCAGCCGGTTCTGCGTGCTGTTCGCCGACGGCGAGCCGGCCGCCGGGTCGCTGGCTAGCGCCCGGCCGTCTGCTCCGGCGACGCCTCGCCTTCGCGACGCCGGCGACGCCGCGGCCGCGGCGTGACGCCCGGGATCTCGCTCTCGCAGTAGGGGCAGATCTTCCAGCGCGGGTCCAGCGGCTTGCTGCAGGTCCCGCAGGCCTCCTTGAGCTTGCGCAGGCAGTGCGGGCAGCGCAGGAAGTCCTTCTCGACCTCCCCGTCGCAGTGCGGGCAGATCAGGTAGTCGAGCTGGTGCAGCCGCGCCTCGGCCGCCTGCATCTCGAGCTCGCGCTCGCGCACGTCGTCGAGGTACTCCGGCGGGCGGACGATCATGTAGACGATCGTGCCGACGATCGGGAAGAGGCTCGCGGCCGTGGCGCACCCGATCAGCATCGGGTCGGAGATCCGCCGGCGTGCATCGGAGTACGTGTAGTACACGAGCGCGAACCACACGACGACGAGGAGGAGGATGACGAGCTTGACGGCCGTGTTCAGGCCGTCGCTCTCGATCCCGAACACGGCGGGGATCCACATGGGTCGCGCAATCGTACGGGGCGACGGCGCCGGAGCGCACCTCAGAGGACGAGACGGCCCAGCAGGTACCCGATCGCGAAGAACACCAGGATCACGAGGGCGACCAGGATCGCGACGCCCGCGACCATCTTGCCGACCGACGGCTCCGGGACCGGCTCGCGATCGTCCTCGTCGCTCACAGCTGCGACGCCCTCCGCGCGGCGGACCTGCCCGCGGCGACCCGGCGCAGGTCGGCCAGGAGGTACAGCGAGCCGGTGGCCAGCGCCACCCCTGCGTCACCCGCGAGCTCGCGGGCGCGCTCCAGCGCCCGGGTCGGGTCGGGCTCGATCGACGCCGCGACGCCGAGGCGCTCGCAGGTCGCCTGCAGCGTCCCCGGCGACAGCGCCCGCGGGTTGGCGTTCGAGGTGCACACGACGTGCGCGCACAGCGGCGCGAGCTGCGCGAGCATCTCGTCGGCGTCCTTGTCGTCGAGGATCGAGATGGCCGCGACGAGCCGGCGGCCGGCCAGGAAGTCGCGCAGCGAGGCGGCCAGCACGGCCGCGCCCGCCGGGTTGTGGGCGCCGTCGACGATCGTCACGGGCACCTCGGCCACCTGCTCGAAGCGCCCGGGCACCAGCGTGGCCGCCGCGGCCGCGCGCACGGCGTCGGCGTCCAGCACGCCGAGCAGCTCGTGCGCCGCCGCCTGCGCGGTGGCGAAGTTCGCGCGCTGGAACGTGCCCTGAGCCAGCAGCTCGACGTCCGGCTGCGCCGGGGCCTGCACGAGCCGCGCGGCGCGCTCCGCGCACACCCGCTGGGCGACCGCCAGCGCGTCCGGGTGCAAGCCCGGCCCCACCACGAGGACCGTGCCGTCGCGCAGCACGGCCAGCTTCTCCTGCGCGACGTCGGTGATGGTCGGCCCCAGCCAGCGGGTGTGCTCCAGGCCGACGCTCGTGCAGACGGTGACCGAGGAGCGCAGCACGTTGGTGGCGTCGTAGCGGCCGCCCAGGCCCGCCTCCACGACGGCGACGTCGACGCCCGCGTCGGCGAGCAGCAGCAGCCCGGTGGCGGTCATCGCCTCGAACTGGGTGACCCGGTCGTCGTCGCCGCCCGTCCGGTCGACCTTCGCGGCGGCGGCGCGCACGCGCGTGGCCGCCGCGGCGAACGCCGCCTCCGAGACGTCGTCGTCGTCCACTCGCACCCGCTCGCGGAACGCGACGAGGTGCGGCGAGAGGTACGCGCCCGTGCGCAGCCCGTGGCGGCGCAGGATCGCCGCCGCGAGCCGGGTCGTCGACGACTTGCCGTTGGACCCGACCACGTGGATGGAGCGGAAGCGGTCCTGCGGCGAGCCGAGCACGGTGAGCAACCGGCGCATGCGCTCCAGGCCGAAGCGCATGCCGAACAGCTCGAGGCCGAGCAGCCAGTCCTCGGCCTGCTCGTATCTCACAGCGCCTCGAGCTCCTCGCGCAGCCGCTCGAGCTTCTCGCGCTCGGCGGCGACGACGGCCTCCGGCGCCTTGGCCACGAAGCCCTGGTTGGCGAGCTTGCCCTCGGCGCGCTTGATCTCGGACTCCAGCCGCGCGCGCTCCGCCGCGGCCTTGCGCGCGGCCTCCTGCGGGTCGACGCCGGTGAGCAGCTCGACCTGGAGGCCGGCCACCGGGATCGTGGCGACCGGCTCGCGGGAGTCGCCGCCCACGAGCTCCAGCCGCGCCAGGCGCGACACCAGCGCGGCCAGCCCGTCGAGCCCGTCGACGCGCGCCTCCAGGCGCTCGCCCGGCGGGACCTTCGACGCGTCGCGCCACGAGCGCACGGCCTGCACCACCGCGATGACGGTCTCGACCTCGCGCTCGGCCGCCTCGTCGACGGCGCCCTCCAGCGGCGGCATCGTGTGCGCGGCCAGCAGGCCGTGCGTGCCGGGGACCTGCTGCCACAGCTCCTCGGTCACGAACGGGATGATCGGGTGGCAGAGCGCGAGCGTCTCGCGCAGCACGTAGAGCAGGTGGGCGGAGAGTGCCTCGTCGAACTCGCGGCCCTTGAGCAGCTCGAGATACCAGTCGCACAGCTCGCCGTAGACGAAGTCGTAGAGGCCGAAGGCGGCCTTGGAGAAGTCGAAGGCGGCGATCTGCTCCTCGAACGCGGCGCGGGCGCGGTGCAGCCGCGAGAGGATCCAGCGGTCCTCGACCTGGCCGCCCATCGGCCGCGGCTCCACCGGCTGCGCCCGCAGCAGCACGAAGCGCGAGGCGTTGAAGAGCTTGTTGGCCAGCGCCGCGCCCTGGGCGATCTTCTCCTCGGAGAAGCGCACGTCCTGCGTCGAGCTCATGGCCAGCAGGCCGAAGCGCGTGGCGTCGGCGCCGTGCTGCTCGATGAGCTCCAGCGGGTCGATGCCGGTGCCCAGCGACTTGCTCATCCGCCGGCCGTCGGGGGCCTGGATGACGGAGTGGCAGTAGACGTCGCGGAACGGGATGTCGCCGGTGAACTCCAGGCCCAGCATCACCATGCGCGCGACCCAGAGGAACAGGATGTCGCGGGCCGTGGACAGCACGTCGGTCGGGTAGAAGGCGCCCAGCTCGGGGGTCGCCTCGGGCCAGCCGAGCGTCGCGAACGGCCACAGGCCGCTGGAGAACCAGGTGTCCAGGACGTCGGGGTCGCGCTCCCAGCCCTCCCCCTCCGGCGGCTCGATGCCGCAGTACGTCTCCTCGCCGCGGTACCAGACCGGGATCTGGTGGCCCCACCACAGCTGGCGCGAGATGCACCACGGGCGGATCTCCGCCAGCCAGTCGAGGTAGCGCTTCTCCTGCGACGGCGGATGGATCCGCACCCGGCCGTCGCGGACGGCGTCGATCGCCGGCTGGGCCAGCTCCTCCATGCGGCAGAACCACTGCAGCGAGATCAGCGGCTCGATGCGCTCGCCCGAGCGGTGGCTGAACGGCACCACGTGGGTGTAGGGCTCCTCGGCGCGCAGGAGGCCCTCCTCGCGCAGCGCGTCGACGACGGCCTGCTGCGCCTCGGCCGCCGGCAGCCCCGCGAAGCGGCCGGCGAGCTCGGTCATCCGCCCGTCCTCGCCGATCGCGGTGAGCGCGTCGAGGCCGTGGCGTCGGCCGATCTCGAAGTCGTTGGGGTCGTGGCCGGGCGTGATCTTCAGGGCGCCGGTCCCAAAGTCCGTCTTGACGTACTCGTCGGCGATGATCGGCAGGACGCGGTCGGTCAGCGGCAGGCGCACCTCGCGCCCGACCATCCCCGCGTAGCGCTCGTCGTGCGGGTTGACCGCGACGGCCACGTCGCCGAGCATCGTCTCGGGCCGCACGGTGGCCACGACGACCTCGCCGTCGCCGTCGACCAGCGGGTAGGCGATCGAATACAGCGTGTCGGTGACCTCGCGGTCCTCGACCTCCAGGTCGCTGACGGCCGAGCCCAGCCCCGGGTCCCAGTTGACCAGGTAGGTGTCGCGATGGATCAGGCCCTTCTCGTAGAGCGCGACGAACACCTCGAGGACCGCCCGGGCGTAGCGCTCGTCCATGGTGAAGCGCTCGTCGTCGTAGTCCAGCGAGCATCCGAGCCGCTTGAACTGGCCGGTGATGATGCCGCCGTGCTCCTCGCGCCAGGCCCAGGTGCGGCGGACGAACTCCTCGCGCCCGACCTCCTGGCGGCTCGTGCCCTCGCGGGCCAGGGCCTTCTCGACCTGGGACTGCGTCGCGATGCCGGCGTGGTCGGTGCCGAAGATCCACTTGGTGGGCCGGCCGCGCAGGCGGTGGAAGCGGATGAGCGCGTCCTGGACCGAGCCGTTGAGCGCATGGCCCATGTGCAGCGCACCCGTGACGTTCGGCGGCGGGACCGCGATCGAGAACGGCTCACCGCCCACGTCCGGGTCGGGGTGGTTGATGCCGGACGCGATCCAGCGCTCGGCGATGCGCGGCTCGGCTTCGGCGGGCTCCCAGCGGGTGCGGTCCTCCAGGCTCACCCCCCGCAGTATCTAGGGTGTCGGCCGTGCAGGTCCTCCGGACCCCCGACGAGCGGTTCACCGGCCTGGCCGGCTGGCCGCACGAGCCGCGCTGGCTGGAGTGGCAGGGGCTGCGCGTCCACTACGTCGATGCCGGGCCGGCGGATGGGCCGGTGGTGCTGCTGATCCACGGCGAGCCCACGTGGTCGTACATGTGGCGGGGGCTCATCGCCCGCCTGACGGCAGCCGGGTGGCGCTGCGTCGCCTACGACCATGTCGGATTCGGGCGCTCGGACAAGCCCGCCGACGACGCCTGGTACACGATCGCGCGCCACGAGGCGGTGGCCCGGCACGTGATCGAGACGCTCGACCTGCGGGAGATCACCCTCCTGGTCCACGACTGGGGCGGCCCGATCGGGTTGCGCCAGGCGGTCGACCTGCCTGAGCGCTTCGCCCGCCTGGTCGCGCTGAACACCTGGCTGCACCACGAGGGCATGCGCTACGGCGACGGCTGGCGCCAGTGGCGCGAGCTGGCCACCGGCTTCGCCCCGCCCGACGGCGACCTGCCCTGCGGCGACGTGCTGACGCTCGCCCGTGCCCGGCCGATCGAGGACGCCGCGGCGCTCAAGGCGGCCTACGACGCGCCGTTCCCCGACCCGTCCTACAAGGCCGGTGCCCGGCGGTTCCCCTGGCTGCTGCCGTGGGCCCAGCCCGTCGAGGGCGACGCCGCCGGCCAGCAGCGCTGCCACGAGGCGCTGCTGCGCTGGGACCGCACGCCGATCCACCTGGTCTGGCCCGAGGTCGACCCCATCTTCGAGCTGTCGTGGGGCGAGGCGTGGGCGGCCATGCTGCCCGGCGCCACGTTCGACGTCATCCCGTCGACGTCGCACTTCCTCGCCGAGGAGGCGCCGGACGAGCTCGCCGACGTCCTACTGGGGCGGATGGCCGGCCGGCGGTAGCGCGTCGGCCCGCCGGGAGCCGGGCACCCGGGCGCCATGCCCGCCCAGCTGCCCGAGAACGCCGCAGCGCGCTTCGGCCGCGCTGCCGCACGGCGCGACACAGCTACGGCGCATCCCCGCCCGCGCCCGCCGCGCGCTCCCGGCTTCCTGCTGGGCGTCGGCCTCGGCGGCTTCGTCGACGGCATCGTGATGCACCAGATCCTCCAGTGGCACCACCTGCTCACCGACACGGGCGACCACCCCATGACGACGGTCTCCGGGCTGGAGGACAACACGCTGGCCGACGGGTTCTTCCACCTCTCGACGTGGCTGATCGTCGCGGTGGCCATGGCGCTGACCCTCCGCGCCTGGCAGCGCCGCGAGCTCGCGCCGCCCTGGCGGGCGCACGTCGGGATGCTGCTGGCGGGCTGGGGCGCCTTCAACCTCGTCGAGGGCGTCATCGACCACCAGCTGCTCGGCATCCACCACGTCCGCGACGACCTCGGCGCGCCGCTCGGCTGGGATCTCGGCTTCCTGGCGTTCGGGGCGTTGCTGGTGCTCGGCGGCCTGGCCATGGCGCGGGCTGGCGAGCGGGCCGCCGTCCGCTAGCCGCGACGGCCGCGGGCGCGCAGCAGCCGGACGACCAGCCCGGCGAGCGCGCAGCCGGCGGCGATCGCGGCGACCAGCAGGTAGAAGGCCAGGCCGAAGCCCGGCATGTCGTACTCGGCAGGCTCGGTGGCGTCGGCGTAGAGCGCGATCGCGCAGGCGGCGAGCGCGGGCACGAATGCCGACCACGCCGGCCGCGCGGCGCTCGCGCCCAGGAGGAACGGCAGGACAGCGAACCCCAGCAGCAGGACCAGCGCCCACATGGCGACGCCGGCCGCCCGCCGGCTCAGCGCCGGGCGGCGCGCGTCCTGGCCGACTGGCGCTTGTAGCGCTTGCCCACGACCGGCAGCAGCTCCTTGCCGACGCCGACCATGTCGAGCTTGGCCACCAGGCGGCGCAACTCGTCCTTCTCCTTGGCGGTCAGCTGGTGGGCCTTGGACAGCAGCTCGCGCAGGCGGCGCTGCTCGTCGGCCTCGAGGTCCTTCCACCGGCGGCGCATCGCGAGACCCGCCTCGGCGGCGAGCATCCAGGGGGAGGCCTTGAACGGGAGCTTGGGCATGCAGCCTTGCGGCTACCCGGCAGCGGCCTGCTGGTCGTCCTCGTCGGACGGGGCGGCCTCGGTGACGAGCGTGGGCGGGTCGCCCTTGTCGATCGTCTGCTTGGTCACGACGCACTTCTTGACGTCGCGGCGCGACGGCAGCTCGAACTGCACGTCGAGGAGGACCTCCTCGATGATCGAGCGCAGCCCGCGCGCGCCGGTCTCGCGCTCGAGCGCCTTGCCCGCCACGGAGGCGAGCGCGTCGTCGGAGAACACCAGCTCGATGCCGTCGAACTGGAAGAAGCGCTGGAACTGCTTGACGAGCGCGTTGCGCGGCTCGGTCAGGATCTGCACGAGGTCCTCGCGGCCGAGCTGGTGCACGGCGCTCATGACCGGCAGGCGGCCGATGAACTCCGGGATCAGCCCGTAGTTGACGAGGTCCTCGGGCAGGCACTGGCTGAAGAGCTCGCCGACGTCGCGCTCGGTCTTGGACTCGATGGTCGCGCCGAAGCCGACGCCCTTGTTGCCCAGCCGACGGGCGATGACCTGGTCGAGGTTGGCGAACGCGCCGCCACAGATGAACAGGACGTTCGTCGTGTCGATCGACAGGAACTCCTGGTGCGGGTGCTTGCGTCCGCCCTGCGGGGGGACGGACGCGACGGTGCCCTCGAGGATCTTGAGGAGCGCCTGCTGGACGCCCTCGCCCGAGACGTCGCGCGTGATGGACGGGTTGTCG
>DASPKC010000135.1:0-10048 GCA_035628295.1 Baekduia sp. | reverse complement strand
CTCCTTGGTGCCGGGATCGCCCACGGTCGCCACCTAGCCCACCATGTCGCGCGCGGCGGCGCCGGGCGCGATCATCGGGTACACGTTCTCCTCGCGCGTCACGCGGACGTCGACCATGACGGGGCCGGGCGTCTCGATCGCGGCCCGGAGATCGTCGACGAGCGTCGTCTTGTCCTCCAGGCGCACGCCGGTGGCGCCGTGGGCCTCGGCGAGCTTGACGAAGTCCGGCCACGGAGCGCTCGGCTGGCGCAGGTCCACGTGGGAGTAGCGCTTCTCCCAGAAGAGCTCCTGCCACTGGCGCACCATGCCGAGGTAGCCGTTGTTGAGGATGACCGTCTTGACGTCGATCCCCTCGGTGGCGCAGGTGGCGAGCTCCTGCATGTTCATCTGGATCGAGCCGTCGCCGCTGATGCAGAGCACGAGCTCGTCCGGGCAGCCGACCTTCGCGCCCATGGCGGCCGGCAGGCCGAAGCCCATCGTGCCCAGGCCGCCGCTCTGGAGCCACCGGCGCGGGCGGTCGAAGTGGAAGTACTGGGCCGTCCACATCTGGTGCTGGCCGATGTCGGTGGCCACGATCGCGTCGCCCCCGGTCGCCTCGTAGAGCGCCTCGATGACCCGCTGGGGCCGGATCTCGGTGCCCTCGGAGTCGTCGTAGCGCAGCGGGTGCTTGGCCTGCCACTCGCGAATGCGCTGCCACCACGGCTCCAGGCGCGAGGGGTCGGTGTCCAGGGCCCGGTACTCCGCCACGAGCTTGGCCAGGACCTTCCTGGCGTCACCGACGATCGGGATGTGCGCCGGGACGTTCTTGGAGATCTCGGCCGGGTCGATGTCGATGTGGATGAACTTCGCCCGCGGCGCGAACTCGCTGAGCTTGCCGGTGATGCGGTCGTCGAAGCGGGCGCCGATGGCGCAGATGAGGTCCGCCTCGTCCATCGCGTAGTTCGCCGTGCGCGTGCCGTGCATGCCGAGCATGCCGAGCCACTGGTCGTGCGGCGCCGGGAACGCGCCAAGCCCCATGAGCGTGCAGGTCACGGGGAAGCGGTCGGAGGCCGCCAGGTCGCGCAGCTCCTGCGACGCCTCGGCGTTGACGACGCCGCCGCCCACGTAGAGCACCGGCCGGCGCGCCGTCGCGAGCGCCTTGGCGGCCTGGCGGATCTGCTTGGCGTTGCCGTCCGTCGTCGGCTGGTAGCCGGGCAGCCGGACGTCCGTCACCGGGTGGTACTCGATGTCGGCGCGCGAGAGGTCCACCGGGATGTCGACCACCACGGGGCCGGGGCGGCCGGTGCGCGCGAGGTGGAACGCCTCATGGATCGCGCGCGGCACCTCGGTCGGGTGCTGGATCATGAAGGAGTGCTTGACGGCCGGCATCGTGATGCCGATGACGTCGGTCTCCTGGAAGCCGTCGGTGCCGAGCAGGTCGGTGCGGACCTGGCCGGTGATGAACACCGTCGGGCAGGAATCCATCATCGCGTCGACGATCGGCGTCACCACGTTCGTGGCGCCGGGGCCCGACGTCGCGAAGCAGACGCCGACCTTGCCGGTCGCCTTCGCGTAGCCCTCCGCCGCATGGCCGGCGCCCGCCTCGTGACGCACCAGGACGTGCCGGATCCCAGCGTCGTACAGGGCGTCGTAGGTCGGGATGTTGGCGCCGCCCGGGAGGCCGAATACGACGTCGACGCCCTCCGCCTTCAGGCACTCCATCACGGCATCGACCGCGCGCATTGACTGATCCGACCTCCTCTCGACTGCTCGTAGGACGCAACGGGCCGCCACGGGGGGCGGCCCTCTACGCGCGAGTGTACCGCTGCGCGTCCGTCGTCTCGTCGGGGAACTCGAGCTCGCAGCCGCAGCGGGTGCACAGCGCGTCGTGGAGCATGCACAGGCGCCCGCACTGGGGGCACGGGCGCTGCGGCTCCTCGGTCTCGTAGCGGTACAGCAGCGCCGCGGAGAGCCCCACGACGGGGAACAGGCCGCTGATCAGGAACCACAGCCAGAACGACGAGCCCTTCAGCCGGCCGACGAACCCGCCGGCGAGGGCGAAGGACAGGGCGATGGTCAGGTAGACCACGGCCGGCCCTCAGAACTGGCGGATCGCCCAGATCACCGCCACGATCGCCAGGACGACGGCGATGGTGGTCGCCGCGGCGGTGACGATCCCGATGACGAGCTTCAGCACCAGCCAGGCAACGATGCCGAGGATGACGGCCGCGCCGGCCTTACGGACCAGCGACGAGCCCTGACGGCGCTCGAGCTCCACGCCGCAGAATGTACTCGCCGCGCACCAGAGGGCCAGGCCCCTTCGTGCGCCGGGCGTCAGGCGGGGCGGCGGCGCTGGGCGTCGAGCTGCAGGCGGGCCAGGCGGTAGCGGCGGATGCGCGCGTCCGGGGCGCCGGCCGGGCGATCGGCCTTGTCGGCGACCAGCAGGACGCGCGAGAGGCCCTTGGCGGTGCTGGAGGTCATGGGCAGCATGCTGCTCGCCCAAGGGCCCGGCTCCCATCGCCGGGTGTCCAAAGATCAGCGGGCCGTGCTGTACCGCGGGTCGGACGCCGCGAGAGCCCGGCCGGCGTCCAGCGCCGGGCGCATCTCCGGCGGCAGGCGGCGGCGCACGCGCCAGGGCGCCCCCGAGAACGTCTGGTTGGCGACGGTGGCGAAGCCCGCCTCGTCGGTGCGCAGCGCCAGGAGCAGATGCGCGATGCGATCGCCGGTCGGCAGCCGCGGGTCGTCCACGCGCACGCACCAGCAGTGCACGCGACGGCCGCCAGGACGCACGAGCAGCGCGCCGGCCTCCCCCACGACCCAGACGCCGAGCGTCCCCCGCTCGGGGACCAGGCCCGTGGCCGCATGGACCTCGCGGGCCTCGTGGCCGACGAGGTCGCCCAGCAGCCCGGCCGAGACGCGTTCGGCTTCCTCGGTGGGCCGCCGGTCGCCCCGGCGCGTCTTGCGGCGCACCACGTCGGCGCCGCGCTTGGCGTAGAGCTCGGGGATGACCCACGCGTGGGCGACCGCTGCCAGCGCGACCGGCAGCGTGACGGGATCCAGCCACAGCAGGAGCGCCGCCACCCCGAGGAACGGGACGACATGCGCCAGCGTCGTGAGCGTCCAGAGGCGCGCGAAGAGCCGCAGGCGGCGCTCGTCGACGCGCGGTCGCCAGTGGACCTGCGCGGTCTCCGGGAGGACGCCGCCGTCGGCGGCCACCGGCGTCAGCCGCCGCTGATGGGCAGCCGCATGATCACGAGCGGCGCATCGAGCGGCAGCTCCCTGACCTGCTCGGCGTGCCCCTCGCCGGTGGAGACCATGGCGAAGTACCCGTTGTCGAGCTGCTCACGGAACGCCGCCACCGCGCGCTCGACGGCGCCCGGGTCGTCGGCGGTCCACTCCGCGAGCGTCGTGTGACCGGTGTGGTCCATGCGGACGAGACGCGACATGCGCGGATGGTACGCCCGCCGCGAGCGGCCGCGTGCCGGTCTGGTCCGCGCACCGGTCAGCGACGGCCCCAGGCCGTGACGAGCACCAGGAGGCCGGTCAGGGACCCCTCCGCGACGGCCCGGTGCAGGCGCGCCTGCTCGCCGGCGGCCGTCGCGGGATCGAGCAGACCGGCGTCGACGGCGGCGCCGAGCCCGTGGCCGACGTCGCCGCCGGTGGCCAGGACGTCGGCGTCGCGCAGCACGAGGGCGTCGGCGCGGACGGCGACGTCCGTGAGCCCCGCGGCGGCCAGCAGGCCGTGCAGCTCCCGGCCGACCCACGCGTGGCGGATGCCCGTGCGCAGCGCCTGGCGCAGGGCGGCGTCGACGTCGGGCGCCATCCCGCTGATGGCCAGGCTGCCCCAGTCGGGCTCGCAGCAGACGACCACGCCGCCCGGCCGCACGACGCGCGCCAGCTCCTGCACCGCGCGCGGCGGGTCGGCCAGGTGCTGGAGCGTGCGCTCCATGCGCGCCGCGTCGAACACGCCGTCCCCGAAGGGCAGCGCCTGGGCGTCGCCGCGCACCCAGCGCACGCCGCCGCCGCGCGCCGCGGCGCGCGCCAGCAGCACCGCGCTCGCGTCGAGGCCTACCACCTCCCCCTCCGGGCCGACCAGCCCGGCCAGGCGGCGCGCGTCGTCGCCCAGGCCGCACCCCGCCTCCAGCGCGCGGTCGCCGGGCCGCAGCTCCAGCAGGGCGTCGCGCGCCACCTTGGCGGCGGCGACCGGCGCCCAGCCGCTCAGGCGCTCGAGGTAGGCCGCACAGCCGTCCGGTGCAGGGGCGGCGTCGACATCGCTGAAGGACGACCCGGGCTGCATGGCCTCACCGAAGCAGCCGGCCCTGGGGATCGCATCAGGGTGCGACCCCGAGATCGGCGCCCAGCGCGGAGGCGATGTCCTGGCGCGAGGTGATGTCCAGCTTGCGGAACACCGCGCCGAGATGCGTCTCCACGGTCTTGCGCGTGACGAACAGCGCCTGCGCGATCTCGGCGTTCGTCCGACCCTCGGCCGCCAGCAGCGCCACGCGCCGCTCGCTGGCGGTCAGCGACGCGGTGCCCCGCAGCAGCGCCCGCCGGGGCCGCGCCCCGGTCGCCGCGAGCTCCGCCCGGGCGCGTGCCTCGAGGACCGTCGTGCCGGCCCGCGCGGCCGCATCGAGCGCCTCGCGCAGGACGTCGCGGGCCGCCGCCCGCTCCTTCAGGCGTCGCATCGCCGCGCCGAGGTCGACCCGCGCGTGCAACACGTCGAGGCGCAGCGGCGACCGGTCGAGCACCGCCACCGCCTCGCGCAGCAGCGCGACACCCTCCTGCCCGCCGGTGGCCAGGCCCTGGGCGTGCAGGGCAAGGCCGCGGCCGCGCGTGCTCCCCCAGCCCTCGGCCACCGTGCGCTGCTCGCCCGCCAGCGCGAGGGCCTCGTCACGGCGGCCCAGCGCCGCCAGCGCCATGGCAGCCTCGGCGCGCCAGGCCAGCGCGGGGCTCGGCGTCCCGCGGGCCGCCAGCCGCCGGCCCGCTGCGAGGGCGGCCGCGGCTGCCTCCTCCCAGCGGGCCTCGAGCCGGCGCAGGTGCGCCTCGGCTGCCAGGACGGTGGCGCCCGGCGCACGGCCGTCGCTCACGCTGGTCGCGAGCGCGGCCTGCGCCTCGTCGAAGCGCCCGCGCTCCGCGAGGACCCGGATGTGCGCGCCCGGGCGCACCGTGCTCGGCGACGGGCCCAGGGCGGCCGGGACCGCCTGCACGCCGTCGTGGGCGTGGCTCTCGGCCGCCGCCAGCTCACCGGCGCGCAGCAGGACGTCGGTCAGCGCGACGGAGGCGAAGGCGAACCCGATCGGCGAGCCGCGGCGCCGGGCGCGGTCCAGCCACGCCTCGCCGAACACCCGTGCCGACTCGAGGCGCTCGGTCGCGAGCGCGGCGAGCACCACGAACACCGCCTCGGGGGCCTCCACCCCGAGGTCGTCGACGAGCCGTCCGGCTCCCATGGCGCGCTCGGCCAGGTCCCCGCAGGTCGCGGCGGTGCCCCGCCCCGCGAGCGCGTCCGCGTAGGCGAGGGCGGCCAGCAGGGCCCGTTCGCCCGGGGTGCGTCCGGCGAGCGTCCGCCCGTCCTCCGGCACGCCGGGCGGCAGGCCGGCCGCGCCGCCCTCCTGGGCCAGCCGGTGGGCCAGCAGCGTGCCGCGCAGCCCGAGCCCGGCGTCGGGCGCGACGCGGTCGGCCTCCTCGACGGCGACCTCGAGCTCCGCGATGCTCGCGGTCGGGTCGCGCCGCGTCAGCACGCGCGCCAACGCCACGCGGGAACGGACGCGCCGGCGGGGATCGTCGTCGAGCGCGATGGCCTCGCGCAGGACGTCGGCCGCCTCGTCCTCCTCGGCGTGACCCAGTGCCACGCCGAGGTCGGCGAGAACGCCGGCACGCGCGTCCGCTGGAGGCGGCTCGGCGGCCGCGCGGCGCAGCAGCGCGATGCCTTCCTGCAGCGCCCCGCGCCCCACCGCGGCCCGGCCGGCGCCGGCCAGCACGTCGGCCGCCCGCGGATCAGCGGCCGGCGGCGCGCGGCGCAGGTGCGCCGCGACATGGCCGGCGGACGCGCCGCGCTCACCGAGCAGCTGGGCGGCCTGCCGGTGCAGGACGGCGCGCCGCTGGTCGCCGATCGCGGCGCCCACCGCCTCGCGCACGAGCGGGTGCACGAACCGCAGCGACGGACCGCGCGCCAGGATGTCCGCGTCGGCGAGCGCGTCGGCCGCCTCCGCCGCCTGGTCGAGCTCCAGCCGCGCGAGCGCCGACGCGGCCCCGACATCGGTGCCGTCGCCGAGCACGGCGACCGCGCGCGCGAGCGCGACCGCGGCGTCGCCCAGGCGATCGAGGCGACGCTGCACCGAGCTGCGGACCGCCGCGCCCGCCGCCGGATCGCTGCCGGCCCGGCGCAGCTCGGAGACCAGGAACGGGTTGCCTCCGGTCGCCTCGTGGAGGGTCACGAGCTCGTCGCCCGCGGCGCCCGTGAGTGCCCGGACGCCGTCCAGCGTCAGCGAGGCCGGCGACAGCAGCACCACGCCCGTGCCCGCCGCGACGCGCTCCAGCACGCCGTCGCCCGCCTCGTCTCCGGGACGCCACCCCAGCGCCAGCAGCACCGCCAGGTCGCCGAGCCGCCGCGCGAGGTACGCCAGCCAGGTCAGCGACGAGCTGTCCGCCCACTGGGCGTCGTCGACGGCGAGCACCAGCGGCGCGTCGGCCGCCAACTCGGCCACGAGCCAGCCGAGGCCGTGCGCGGCGGTGCCCGGCGACAGGCCCCCGGCGGGCGAGGGCGCATGCCCGAGCGCGGCCGCGCCGGCGGCCGCGGGACCCTCCGCCGGCGTCTCGAGCCCGCGCCCCAGCGTCGGGACGAGCAGCTGGCGGGCCACGCCGAAGTCCAGGTCGCGCTCCACGTCGTCGCCCCGGGCGCGCAGCACGCGCGCCCCGGCGGCCGCGGCGTCGGCGCACACCCGATCGAGCAGGGCGGTCTTGCCGATCCCCGCCGGGCCGCGCAGGATGAGCACGCGCCCGCGGCCTGCTGCGGCGTCGCGCACGGCACCGGCGGCTGCGGCGATCTCGGCGTCGCGCTCGACGAGCTGCACCGGCGCGATGCTAATCCCGGGGTCGCCCCCCGATGCGAGGCACGCGTCCGCCCGGCACGCTGGCCCGTGGCATGGGACGATCGAGCACAGGAGCGAGGGGGATGCGCGAGGAGACGTGGCGCCTGCGGGCACAGGACACGGTGGCGGCGGTCCGGCTGGCCAAGCAGGCCGCCGGGCGCGACGGGTGGAGCAGGGACCGGCTGGCGGCCCATCAGCGCGACGCGCTGCGCGCGCTGGTGGCGCACGCGGTCTCGCGGTCGCCGTTCTACCGCGAGCGCTTCGCCGAGCATTGCGTCGGCCCCGATACGCCCCTGGAGCAGCTGCCGGTGCTCGACAAGGCGACGATGGTCGCCCAGCTCGACCGGATCGTCACCGACCGGCGTCTGCGCGACGCGGAACTGCGGGCCTTCCTCGAGCGCGAGCACGGGCCGGTGCTGTACGCGGACGCGTTCCGCGTCCTGCGCACGGGTGGCTCGTCCCGGGTGCCGGGCGTGTTCGTCTACGACCGCGCCGACTGGTCGGCGGCCGTCGGCAACCTCCTGCGCTGGTTCGACCTGGCGGGGATCGCGCCGCGGCTGCCGCGCCGGCGCGTGGCCACGCTCCTCGCGCCGGGCGCGCAGCACATGGCCAGCCGGATGTCGGCGACGATCGACATCGGCCTGAACCGGACGCTGCGACTCCCCGTCACGGCACCGGTCGACGAGCTCGTCGCTGCGCTCAACCGCCACCGGCCCGACGTCCTGGGCGGCTACCCGTCCATGCTCGCCCGCCTGGCGGCCGAGCAGCTCGACGGCCGCCTGGACATCGCGCCGGCCAAGGTCCTCACGAGCTCCGAGCCCCGGACGCCGGCCATGACCGAGCGCATCCGCGAGGCGTGGGGCGTCGAGCCCTACGACGGCTACGCCACGACCGAGAGCGGCGGCCCGCTGGCCGCCGACTGCGAGCACCACCGCGGCCTGCACGTGTTCGAGGACGCCGCGATCGTGGAGGTGGTCGACGACCGGCACCGCCCGGTGCCCGACGGCACGCCCGGGTCGCGGATCCTGGTCACCAACCTCCACGCACGGGTCCAGCCGATCATCCGCATGGAGGTCACCGACGTCGTGCGTGTCCTGCCCGAGCCGTGCGCCTGCGGGCGGCCGCACCGGCTCATCGCGCCGGTGCAGGGGCGCACGGACGACGTGCTCGAGCTGCCGTCGGTGCGCGGCGGGACCGTGACGGTGCACCCGATGGCCTTCGCCCCGCTGGGCAGCGTGCCCGGCGTGCGCGAGTTCGAGGTGGTGCAGCGGCCCGACGGCCTGCACGTCCGCGTGGTCGCGCCCGGCGGCAACGGCGCCCCAGGTGGCGTCCTCGCGGCCCTGCGCGGGGCGCTCGAGCCGCTCGGCGTCGCGCCGGAGCCGCAGCCGCGGGTGGAGGTCGTGCCCGCGATCGCGCGCGACGCGTCGCGCGCCGGCAAGCACAAGCTCGTGCGCGCGGAGCTCTGAGCCTCACCCCTCGCGCCCAGGGTGCACTTGCGCACGACGCTCGTGCGCAACTGCACCGTGGGCGCTCCGCGCGGGCGGCAGCGCACCCCCGCGTCGCCCGGACCGCCGGCGCCGCCGGCTACAGGCCGAGCTGCTCGCGCACGAGGCGGGTGACCTCGCCGCCGTCGGCGCGGCCCTTGGTCTCGCGCATGACGAAGCCGACGATCACGCCGATCGGCTTCATGTCGCCGCCGCGCAGCTTCTCGGCCACGTCGGGGTTCGCTTCGAGCGCAGCCGCCACGATCGGGGCGAGCGTGTCCTCGCCGCCCACGGCGCCCAGGCCCTCGGCCTCCACGATGGCGCGCGGGTCGCCGCCCTCGGCGACGAGCCTGTCGAGCACCTGGCGGGCGGCGCCCTGCGTGACCTCCTTGGCGGCGACCATCGTCACGAGCGTCGCGAACGCGGCGGGGTCGACGCCCGGCTCCTCCTCCGACGTCCGCGACACGAGCTCGTTGGCGATCCAGTTGGCCAGCGTCTGGCGGTCGGCGCCGTCCGCGCCGGCCGCCTGCTCGTAGAAGTCGGCGAGCTCGGTGCGGAAGGCGAGGTAGGCGGCGCTGTCCTGCGACAGGCCCTCCGAGGCCAAGCGCGCGGCGCGGGCCGCCGGGAGCTCGGGCAGGGCGGCCTGCGCGCGCTCGAGCATCTCCGGCGTGATGGCGACCGGGACGAGGTCCGGCTCGGGGAAGTAGCGGTAGTCGTGCGCCTGCTCCTTGGAGCGCAACGACGTGATCGCCCCGGTCTGCGGGTCGAAGTGCAGCGTCTCCTGCTCCACCTCGCCGCCGTCGCGGATCAGCGCCTCCTGCCGGGCCACCTCGGCGCGGATGCCGCGCTCGATGAACCGGAAGGAGTTCATGTTCTTCAGCTCGGTCTTCGTCCCGAGCTCCCGCTCGCCCTTCGGCCGGATGGAGATGTTGGCGTCGCAGCGCAGCGACCCCTCCTCCATGTTGACGTCGCTGACGCCCAGGCGGCGGATCGTGGCGCGCAGCAGCCGCAGCCTGTCGCCGGCCTGCTCGGCGCTCGTGACGTCCGGCTCGGTGACGATCTCCACCAGCGGGGTGCCGCCGCGGTTGAAGTCCACGACGCTGGCCGCCGACCCCGCGATCCGGCCGCTGCCGCCGGTGTGGATGAGCTTGGCGGCGTCCTCCTCGAGGTGGACGCGGTGGATGCGCACCTCGCCCAGCCGCCCGCCCCGGCAGAGGGGCTCGTCGTACTGGGAGATCTGGTAGCCCTTGGGCAGGTCGGCGTAGAAGTAGTTCTTGCGGTGGAAGATCGACCGCGGCGCCAGCTCGCAGCCCAGCGCCATGCCGATCAGCAGGCCGGCGTGGATCGCCTCGGCGTTGACCACCGGCAGCGTGCCGGGAAGGCCGAGGCAGACCGGGCAGGTCCGCGTGTTCGGCGGCTCGCCGAACGTGAGCTCGCAGCCGCAGAACATCTTGGTGCGCGTCGAGAGCTGGACGTGGATCTCCAGCCCGATCACCG
>DASPKC010000134.1:0-10234 GCA_035628295.1 Baekduia sp. | reverse complement strand
CGCCTTGGCGCCCACGCCCGCCGCGTGCGCGGCGATGTCGGGCGGGACGTCGTCCTCGCCCTCGTCGACGTTGGCCACGAAGAGCACCGGCTTGGCCGTCAGCAGCTGCACGGTCTGGGCGCGGTCGACCTCGTCGGGGATCGGGACGGTGCGGGCCGGCTTGCCCTCCTGCAGCGCCGTGCGCAGCTCGGTCAGCCACGCCTCCTCGGCCTTGGCGGCGGGGTCGCCGCCGCGGGCGGTGCGCACCACACGCTCCAGCCGGCGCTCGACCTGCTCGAGGTCGGCGAGGCCCAGCTCCGTGTCGATGATCTCGATGTCGCCAATCGGGTCGACGCGGCCCTCGGAGTGCACGACGTTCTCGTCGTGGTGGGCGCGCACGACGTGCACGACCGCGTCGGTCTCGCGGATGTTGGCCAGGAACTGGTTGCCCAGGCCCTCGCCCTCGCTGGCCCCGCGCACCAGGCCGGCGATGTCGTGGAAGGAGATCGTGTCCCAGACGACGTTCGAGGCCTTGATCGTGGCGGCCACCTGTGTCAGGCGGTCGTCCTCCACAGGGACGACGGCGACGTTCGGCTCGATGGTCGTGAACGGGTAGTTGGCCGCCTCGGCGCCGGCCTTGGTCAGCGCGTTGAACAGCGACGACTTGCCCGCGTTGGGCATCCCGACGATGCCGACCTTCATCGCCCGGCGCTCCCGATCGCGGTGCCCAGCGCGGCCCCCACGAGGATGTCGGACGGGAAGTGGACGCCGAGCGCCACCCGGCTGACAGCCATCGCCGCGGCCACGGCGTACAGCGGCGCGCCCGGCATCAGGGCCGCGTAGGCGCGCGCCGCCGCAAAGGAGCTCGTGGCGTGCGAGCTCGGGAACGAGAGCTTCGTCGGCGTGGCGATGAGCGCGGGCAGGTCCGCGATGAGCGGCCGCTTGCGGCGCACGACGCCCTTGAGCGCGACGTTGATCGCGTAGGCCAGGCCGACGATCGCCAGGGCCTTCAGCCACCGGGGGCGGCGCTCACGGTCCAGGGCGGCGCCGGCGGCGCCCAGGGCGATCCAGCAGGCGGCGTGCTCCCCGAGGGCGCTGAAGCGCTGGACGGCGGGCTGCGCGGCAGGCGTCACGCGCAACGCGCGGAACACGCGGACGTCGAACACCACGACGGCACGGCCGACGGGCCCGGCGGCGAACCGGGCGCGCAGGCTGCGCCGCGCGGCCCGCTCGGGCAGGACGGGGAGGCGGCTGGACATCCGTCGAGAGGCTACGGGTCGGCGTTCGGACGCGGCCGCCCGGGGGAACGATGCCGCTGGTGCGCGTACTGCTGGCCACCAACGAGCGATCCGGGTCGGGCGGGGCGCAGGACGTCGCGGCGCTGCTGCGCGCCCACGGCGGCGACGTGCGGACCTGCGCCGTGGAGGACGTCGCGCCCGAGCTGGTCGACGGCGCCGAGCGCGTCGTGGTCGCCGGCGGCGACGGCTCTGTCGGGCCCGCCGCCCATGCCGCGTCGGCGGCCGGCGTCCCGCTCGCGGTCGTCGCCGTCGGCACGGCCAACGACTTCGCGCGCGCCGCGGACCTCCCGGCCGAGCCCGAGGAGGCGTGCGCGCTGGCCGTCCGCGGCGAGGCCCGCACGGCGCGCTTCGAGATCGGGCGCATGGACGGCCGGCCGTTCGTCAACGTGGCGTCGGCCGGGCTGTCGGTCGTGGCCGCGCGCGAGGCGCACCCGCTCAAGCCGCGCCTCGGGGTCCTGGCCTACGCGGTGGGCGCCGTCCGCGCGGCGGTGACGCACCGGCCGCAGCCCGCGCACGTCGTCGTCGACGGGCGTGAGGTCTTCGCGGGCCGCGCCTGGCAGGTCGTCGTCGCGGCGACCGGGCACTTCGGCGGCGGCTCGGCCACGGGCGGCACGCGCGCCGACGACCGGGCGCTGGACGTCCTCGTCGTCCCGGCGTCGTCACGGGCCGCCCTGGTGTGGCGCGCGATCGGCATGCGCCGCGGGCGGCTGCACGCGCAGGACGACGTCGTGCACGCCCGGGGGCGCGAGGTCCTCGTGGAGGGCCCGCGGACGTACAACGTGGACGGGGAGGTGTGCCCATGCGGCGGGACGTCGCGCTTCTGCGTGGACGAGCGGCTCGTGGACGTCGTGGTCCCGGCGTGACGGTGCCGGAGCTCCGCGCCCGCTGGGCGTGGCCCGCGGGCGTCGCGGCGGCGGGCGTGTCCTGGTACGCGTCGGACTCGCTGCGCCACCGGCGCGAGCAGGGTCATGGCTACGCGCTGCGCGGCGAGGCGCTCGACGTGGGCCGCGAGGAGTTCCTGCACGCGTGCGAAGCGCTGACCGCCGCGCCGATCTCCTACGGCAACCGCGCGGAGCTGCTCATCAACGGCGACCGGATCTTCCCGTGCTTCCTGCAGGCCATCGAGGAGGCGCAGAGCACCATCAACCTGCTGACCTACGTGTACTGGAAGGGCGAGATCGCCCAGGAGATCGCCGGGGCGCTGTGCCGGCGGGCCAGGGACGGCGTGGAGGTCAACGTCCTGCTTGACGCGGTGGGGTCGATCCCGATGGAACGCGGCCTCGTCGGCGCGATGGAGGAGGCGGGCGTGCGCGTGGCGCGCTTCCGCCCACCGCGCCCCTACGCGGTGCGCAAGATCAACAACCGCACGCACCGCAAGGTGCTGGTCGCCGACGGGCGGGTGGGCCTCGTAGGCGGCGTCGGCATCGCGCAGGAGTGGACGGGCGACGCCCAGGACCCCGACCACTGGCGCGACACGCACGTGCGCGTCCACGGCCCGGTCGTGCGCGGGCTGCAGGGCGCGTTCGCCGAGAACTGGCTGGAGGCCACGGGCGAGGTCCTCGTCGGCCCGGGCTACCTGCCCGACCTCGAACCCGTCGACGACGGCGGGCCCATGCAGGTCGTGCGCTCCGCGGCACAGGTGGGCGACACCAACGCCGAGGCGCTGTACTTCCTGGCGCTGGCGTGCGCGCGGGAGCGGCTGGATCTCACTGCCGCCTACTTCGCGCCCCGTCCGGCCTTCATCGAGGCGCTGTGCGACGCGGCCCGCCGCGGGGTGGTGGTCCGGGTGCTCGTGCCCGGCCCGCACATCGACAAGGAGTTCGTCCGGCTCGCCGGCCGCGCGGCGTACGACGAGCTGCTGTCGTGCGGCGTGCAGGTCTTCGAGTACGGCCCCACGATGTTGCACGCCAAGTCGCTGTGCATCGACGGCGTCTGGGCCTCGGTGGGATCGGTCAACTTCGACAACCGGTCCTTCCAGCTGCACGACGAGGCGACGCTCTGCGTCCAGTCGCGCGAGTTCGCCGGCTTGCTCGACGCGCAGTTCGAGCGCGACCTCGAGGTCAGCGCCGAGATGCAGCTCGACCGCTGGCGCGGCCGCCCGCTGCACCACCGGGCCGGCGAGCAGGCGCTGCGCCTGGCGCGGCGCGAGCTGTAGGGCTCGGCGCGCCACCCAGCGCTGTTCACCCGAGCCCGGAGTTGCGCCCGCGAGGCGGGCTCAACTCGGGGCTCAGCGCGGGGTCGACTCGCCGAGCATCGCCGCCACGAGCGTGTGCCAGCCGCGGCGCAGCTCGTCGAGCGACATGCCGAGCATCTGGCGCTGGCGCAGGACGTGGTCGCCGCGCAGGACCGACATGACGGTGTCGGCGAGGTAGTCGACCGGGGCGTCGGCGGGCAGCGCCTCGCGCAGCAGCAGGCCGACGTGGGTGCGGTAGAAGGGGTACGGGCCTCCCCCCTCGCCCTTGCGCTCGGCCTCGGCCACGAGGGGCGCGAAGTCGTCGAGCAGGATGAGCATCGCGTCGCCGAAGGCGTGCAGGCGCTCGCCGGCCGGTGCGCCCGGGCCGAGCGGCGGCAGGCCGCGGATGAGCTCGTCCTGCAGCCGCCGCTCGTCCTCCTCGATGAGCGCGCGCAGCAGCCCCGCCCGGTCGCCGAAGGCCCGGTACAGCGTGCCCTTGCCGACGTTGGCGTGGGCCGCGACGCAGTCCATGCTGACGGCGTCGGGCCCGCGCTCGTCCATGAGCTGCCGGGCCGTGCACAGGATCCGCTCGCGGTTGCGCACGGCGTCCGCCCGCCGGCGGACGGCGGGCTGGACGACGGGCAGCTCCACGAGCGGGAGAGCCAGCGGTGGCGAATCGGCAGGCACGGACAGCGGGTGCAGGCTACGCGACCTCGGCCGTGCGCCTGGGCCGGAGATGTCCGCGCGCGTGCTCGACGAAGGCCGCTACGTGGTCGGCCAGCGCGGCCTGCAGCTCGTCGTCGGCGAGGCGGTCCTCGCCGTCGGCGAACGCCTGCTGGGCCTGCCCGACGGGCAGCTCGCGCTCGAGCACCTTCGCGCCCGCGATGCCCAGCGAGCGCCGCGTGTCCGCCTGGGCCCAGACGGCGCCGAAGACGCCGGTGGTGGCGCCGACGACCGCGACCGGCAGCCCCTTGAGCGGCGCCGTCTCGCGCGGGCGCGAGCCCCAGTCGATGACGGTCTTCAGCCCGCCGGGGATGGTGCCGTTGTACTCGGGCGTCGAGATGAGCAGCGCATCGGCATCGGCCAGCGCCGCGCGCAGGTCGTCGACGACCTCCGGAGCCTCGCCGGCCTCGTCGAGGTCGGGGTCGTACACGGGCAGCTCACCCAGGCGGTCCCAGAGCTCGAGCTCCACCCCGGACGGCAGCAGCTCGGCTGCCGCCCGGAGCAGGCGCTCGTTGTACGAGCCCGCGCGCAGCGAGCCCGCGATGCCGAGCACCTTCATGGCTACGCCTGCTCGACGAGCTCGAGGTGGACGATCAGGCGAACCTTCTCGGCCAGGGCCTTGCCGCCGCCCGGGAGGTCGGCGTTCCAGCGCAGGCCGTGGGCGTAGCGATCGACCTCGGCCTCGACCTCGAAGGCGACGCGGCGCTCGCCGTACATGCCCTCGATCGGCCCGGCCAGCGTGCCCTCGCCGACGACGGGCTGCGTGACGCCCTTGATGGTGATCTCGCCGAGGACGCGCACGGAGCCGTTGTCGCCCGGCTCGATGGACGTCGAGCGGAAGTCGACCGTGGGGGTGCGGGCGACGTCGAAGAACTCCTCACCGAGGAGGTGGCCCTTGAGGTCGGGCTGGTCGATGGCGATCGACTCGACCTTCACCGAGCCGGTGAGGACGCCGTCGGCGAGGCGCGCGTCGACCTCCTCGAAGGAGGAGCGGAAGGTGGAGATGCCGAGGTGCTTGACGGCGAACGACGCGGTGGAGTGGATCGGGTCGACGGTCCAGGTGCCGGTGGGGATCTGCTGCAGGGTGGCGCTCATGGGATGTGGTCTCCGTGGTGTGGTGGGGGTGTTTTCGGACCGTAGTCCGCTTCGTGTCGACCACTATAGCGGACTCCGGTCCGCTTCTGTCAAGGACGTCTGCGGCCAGACGCGCGGACCTCGGGCTTGAGCCGCGGCGGCGCCGTGCCGATCACACCTTCGTGGCCCAGGGCATCCAGAACTTCGCCAACGACTGGTACGCCGTCCTCGGCCTGCTGTTCATGGCCGTCATCGCGTACGTCCTGTTCCGCACCATGCGGCTGATGCCGCAGACCAAGCCCGTCCAGATCAAGCCCTCGGCCGGCACCGAGGTGGGCTGGGCGGACATCGCGGGCGTGGACGAGGCCAAGCTCGAGCTCCAGGAGATCGTCGACTTCCTCAAGGACCCCAAGCGCTTCCGCCGCCTCGGGGCGACCGTTCCGAAGGGCGTCCTGTTGCACGGCCCGCCCGGCACGGGCAAGACGCTGCTGGCCAAGGCGGTCGCGCACGAGTCCGGCGCGCAGTTCTTCAGCCAGTCCGCGTCGTCGTTCGTCGAGATGTTCGCCGGCTTGGGCGCCGCGCGCATCCGGCGCTTGTTCCGCGAGGCCCGCAAGGCGGCGCCGGCGATCCTCTTCATCGACGAGCTCGACGCGGTCGGCGCGCAGCGCGGCTCGGACAACAACTCCGAGCGCGAGCAGACGCTCAACCAGCTCCTGGTCGAGATGGACGGCTTCGCCTCCACGGGCGACGTCGTCGTGATCGCCGCCTCCAACCTCCTGGAGAAGCTCGACCCGGCGCTCCTGCGCCCCGGGCGCTTCGACCGCCAGGTCCTCGTCTCGCCGCCCGACGTCAACGGCCGCGAGCGGATCCTGCGCGTCCACACCGCCGGCAAGCCGCTGCGCGAGGACGTCGACCTGGGCATCATCGCCCAGCAGACCTCCGGCCTCACGGGCGCCGACCTGGCCAACATCTGCAACGAGGCGGCGATCTTCTGCGCCCGGCGCAGCGGCCACGCGATCTCCAAGCAGGACTTCGACGACGCGCTCGAGCGCGTCATCGCCGGCGTCGCGTCCGGCACCACGCTGTCCGACCACGAGCGCCGCGTCGTCGCCTACCACGAGGCCGGCCACGCCGTCTGCCGCGAGCTGCTGCCCTCGACGGACCGCACCCACAAGATCTCGATCGTCCCCCGCGGCCGCGCCCTGGGCTACGTGATGAACCTCCCCGAGGAGGACTCCTACCTCAAGACGCGCGAGGAGCTCGTCGACCAGATGACCGTCCTGATGGGCGGCCGCGTCGCCGAGGCGATCGTCTTCGGCGCGGTGACGACCGGCGCCGCGAGCGACCTGCAGCGCGTGGCCGAGATCACCCACGCGATGGTCCACGACTACGGCATGGGCACCGCCACGGCCGCGGCCCGCGCCGTCACGGACGCCGACATCGTCTCCGACCTCACACGGCGCATCCGCGACGAGGAGCAGCAGGAGCTCGCGTTCGAGGCCCAGAAGGTCGCCCACGACCTCATCACGACCCACCGGGACCTGCTCGAGCAGTTCGCCCAGGCGCTGCTGGAGCGCGAGACGCTGGAGCGCGCCGAGATCGACCGCCTCATGCAGGGCGTCGCGCCGACCCGGCGCACCCGCCGCGCCGGGGAGCCGCTGCGCCTGGCCGCAGCCGCGGAGGACCCGCCGGCTTCATAGACTCCGGCGCGATGTTCGCCCGGGTCGACCACATCGGAGTGGCCGTCGAGGATCTCGACGCCGCCATCGCCACCTACGAGCAGACGCTCGGCATGACGCTCGTCCACCGCGAGGTGGTCGAGGAGCAGGGCGTCGAGGCCGTGCTGCTGGACGTGGGCGAGAACCACGTCGAGCTGCTCGCGCCGCTCGGGCCGGACACGCCCGTGGGCAAGTTCCTGGCCAAGAAGGGCACCGGGATCCACCACGTCGCCTACCAGACGACGGACATCGGGCAGACCCTGGAGGCGCTGAAGGCCGCCGGCGTCCGCCTCATCGACGAGACGCCCAGGACCGGCATCCGCCAGTCCAAGGTCGCGTTCGTGCACCCCGCCGCCATGGGCGGCGTCCTGACCGAGATCGTCCAGCCCGCCCACGGGCACTGAGAGGAGCCACACCGTGCAGCGCATCTCGATCGGCTTCCAGGCCAGCATGCCGCTGGCCCTGCGGGTCTCCGACGACGAGTACGCCCGCCTCCGCGAAGCCCTCGGCGGCGAGGGCTGGCACGAGGTCGACGGCGAGGACGGCAGCGTCCGCCTCAACCTCGCGCACGTCCTCTGGGTCCGCGTGGACAAGGAGGAGCAGCGCGTGGGCTTCGGCCTGAGCTGAGCGGGGCGGTGGGAAAGGGTGCCAGGCACCCTTTCCCACCCCGCGGCGCTCAGCCCCGGCGGGCGCTGAGCGTCTGGGTGCGCGAGACGCGGTCCTGCGACGTCGCGTTGCCCGCGGCGTCCGTGACGCGGATGCGCAGGCGCAGCAGCTCGGTCCCGCGGCCGTCGATGCGCCGGCGCGCGGCGGCGTTGAGCCGCACCTCGACCGTCTCCCGGCCGGCACCGACGATCGTCTCGGTGGCGCTGCCGCCGCTGAGGCCGTCGACGCTCGCCGCGATCGCCACGGTGCAGGTCTCGTTGCAGGAGACCGACGGGCGCAGCGTGTCGGTGTTCTGCTCGAGGATCGTCGAGGAGAACGCGACCGAGGCCTCCGGCCGGTCGTCGTCGTCGTCGACCACGCCGGCGGCCGCGATGCTGCGCAGCGTGCCCGCGCGCTCGGGGACCCGGATCGCCGGGGCCGCCGCCGCGGGGGTCGCGCGGCCGGTGGCCAGGTCGATCCGGTGCAGGTTCACGTCGCCGGCGCCGGCCGTCTGGAACGCCGCGTAGGCGGCGTCGCCCGTCGCGGCGATGTCGAAGCCGACCAGCGGCGGCGCGTCGACGCCGAGGGCGCCCACCGTGGTGAGGACCCCGTCGTTGGGCGGGTTGATGCGCACGAGCGCGTCACGGGCGCTGTCGATGCCCAGCAGCGTCGTGCTCGTGGCGCCCGGCACCGACGAGGTGTAGGCGACCGCGCCGACCGACGGGTTCGTGCCCGCGCCCGGGTCGCCCGCGGCGTAGGCGAGCGCGCCGTCGTTGAAGACCTGGCGATCGGAGAACCGGATGCGCAGGTTCTGCTCGGCGTCCGACGTCAGGCGCAGCGCGTCGGCCACCGGGTTGAAGTCGACGCCGAACGCGGTGCCGTTGAGGTTCGGCGTGAACGGGTCGGCGATGAACGGCCGCGTCGCCCCGGTCACGGGATTGACCTGGTGGATGCGGCTCTGGTTGGTGACCGCGTAGAGGACATCGCTGGCCGGCCGCACGTCGAGGCCCACCACGACCTCGTTCTGCGCCAGGCCCTTGATGAGGACGTTGGACTGCGGGTTGCCGGGGCTGTCGGCGTTGAACCGCACGATGCGGTTCTGGTCGGTGACGCCGTAGATCGTCTCTGCGGCGGGTGCTGCCGCGGGGGCGGCGAGCGGCAGGGCGGCGGCGCACAGCGCGGCCAGCCCGGTCTTGCGGGGCATGGGTCTCCTCTGGACGGGGACAGGTCCTCTTGCACCCTCCCCAACGCAACGGGTGCCTAACCGGATCTGTCACCCGCGCCCTCGGCGCGCAGGATCTCCTGCAGCGCCGCGCGCGCGACCTCGAGCTGCGGCTCCGTCGGCTCGCGCGTGCCGAGCGCTCGCTGGAGCTCGTGGCCCGGCCGGCGCAGCGCCTGCGCGGCCCGGCTCGAGGCATGGCGCTCGGACCACGCGAAGACCTCGACGGCCACGCCGACCGACGCGACGGACAGCAGCGCGCCGTGCAGGGGGCCGGGGCGCTGCACGGCGCGGCGCAGCAGCGCGGTGCCGACGACGTTGGACGCCAGCAGCGGCGCCATGAGGTGCGAGCCACAGCGGTCGTGTTCCTTGGTGGCGTCGCGCGCGTCGTCGGCGCCCTGCTCGTAGGCGCCGATCGCCTTGTGCTCGGCCCCGTGGTAGCCGGCCAGCTCGCCGCCGCGCAGGGCGACCAGCGACGGCAGGACCGACACCGCCGCCAGCGCCACGTCGGTCGCGGCCCGCGCGCCGGCGCGCCGGCGCAGCGCCGCACCGCCGAGCGACGCCGCCGCCATCGCGCCGAGCACCGTCGCGTCCTGGAACGGCAGCTGCGCCTGCGGCAGGCGGCGCTTGACGAGCGGGATGACCGCCATGGCCTCGCCCAGGCGCACCGCCCCGCGCGCCAGCGGCACGCGCTCGACGGCGCCCCGCACGCGGGGCTTGGGCCCCGACGCGGCATGGATCTCGCCGTCCGCGCCCCGGACGGCGGCCGCCCAGGACGTCGGTCCGTGCACGAGCAGGCCGTTGCGCAGCGCCATGCCGCCCAGCCGCAGCTTGTCCGGCTCGTCAGGCACCGAGGACCTCCTGGCAGACGTCGCGATAGCAGCGGGCGGCCAGGCCGACGGTGGCGGCGCTGATGCGCTCGTCCTTGCCGTGGACCAGCGGCCACATCTCGAACAAGGTGCGGTCGCGCTGCGGGAAGAACCCGTAGGCCACGCATTCCGGGAACGCGTCGCGGAACGTCCGCGAGTCGGTGTACGCCGGGAGCATCACCGGGACGACCTTCGCGTCGGGCATCTCGCGCCCGGCCCAGCCGCGCAGCGCGTCCATCAGCGGCGTGTCGACGGGCGAGCTGTTGCCCACCACCTGCTCGTCGAAGGTCAGCTCGTAGCCGTCGAGGCCCGCGAGCACCTCGCGGACGCGGCGCTCCGCCACCTCCGGCCCGAGCCCCGGCGGCGTCCGGCAGTCCACCTTGAGGCGCGCGGTGGCGGGCACGACGTTGACCTTCTCCGACGCGAAGGCCATGGTCGGCGAGAACGTCACGGTGCACATCGGGCCGACGAACGCCGCGAGCGCCGGGTCCAGCCGGTCGAGCTGCGACGGCTCGATGCCGAGCTCGCGCAGCAGC
>DASPKC010000133.1:0-7442 GCA_035628295.1 Baekduia sp. | reverse complement strand
GCTGCGCCGCGCGGTGCCCGACCTGGACGCCCTGCTGACCACCGCCGACGACGTCGAGCCGCAGCTGACGGCGCTGCTGCGCGAGGCGCGCCCCGCGCTGGCCGCCGCCCGGCCGGTGCTGGCCGACCTGCGGCCCGCGATCACCGCGTCCGGGCCGGCGGACGACCTGACCGACCTCCTGCGGGCGCTGCCCCGGCTGGCCGGCGTCGGCCGCCCGGCGCTGCGCGCGACGAGCCGCGCGCTGGACGAGGGGCGGGAGGTCGTGCGCTTCGCCCGGCCCTACGCCCCGGACCTGGTCGGCCTGCTGCGCGACCTCGGGCAGTCGACCGCGGCCTACGACGCCAACGGCCACTACGCCCGCGTCCAGCCGGTCTTCAACGCGTTCCGGCCGGACGCGACCGGTGCGCTGGCGCCGCGCTCCGGCTCGCGCCTCGCGGGCTTCGAGACCCTGCAGGTGCGTCGCTGCCCGGGGGGCGCGTCGGCGCCGCGCGCGGACAGCAGTGCGCCGTGGCGCGACACGGACGGCACGCTGGACTGCGATCCGTCGACCTCGCCGGGGACGCCGTGAGGCGCGTCGGCGCCGTCCTCGCCCTGGCCGTCGCCGTGGTGGCCGCCGGGCTCGCCCTGGGCGGCCGCGGCGAGCGCGACGCCTACCTCATCCGGGCGGTGTTCGCCAACGCCTTCGGGATCACCCCTGGGCTCGAGGTGAAGGTCGCCGGCGTGGCGGTCGGCGCCGTCGACCGCCTGGAGGTCACCCCGGAGGGCGCCGCCGCCGTCGTGCTGC
Organism: Baekduia sp.; assembly: GCA_035628295.1. Lineage (GTDB taxonomy): Bacteria > Actinomycetota > Thermoleophilia > Solirubrobacterales > Solirubrobacteraceae > Baekduia. The sequence continues at coordinate 6,658 of DASPKC010000133.1, read as the reverse complement.
GCATCGACGACCCGGCGTTCCGGGACTTCCGCGCCGACGCGCGCTGCGCGATCCGCCCGCAGTCGCTGCTGGGCGAGCGCTTCGTCGCCTGCACGCCCACGCAGCCGCGGCGGGCCGCCACGCGCGCCGCGCCGCCGTTGCGCCTGGTGCAGGACGGCCGGCCCGGCGCCGGGCAGCGGCTCCTGCCGCGCTCGCGCACCACGCAGCCCGTCGACCCCGACCTCCTGCTCGCGACGATGCGCCTGCCCCAGCGCGAGCGCCTGCGCCTGGTGCTCGGGGAGCTCGGTGTCGCGCTGTCGGGCCGCGGCGGAGACCTTCGCGAGGCACTGCGGCGCGCGGACCCGGCGTTCGACGCCGCCGACCGCGTGCTGCGCGTCGTCGCGCGGCAGACCCGGGCGCTGGAGCAGCTCGCCGAGGACGCCGACGCGGCGCTCGGGCCGGTGGCCCGCGACCGCCGCGAGGTCGCCGCGTTCGTCCGTCACGCCGCGCGGGTCTCGCAGGTCGGGGCGGGTCGCCGTGCCGAGATCGAGCGCAGCGTCGCCGCCCTGCCGCGCCTGCTGCGCGAGCTGCCCGCGACGCTCGACGACGCCCGGCGGCTCTCCGTCCGGGCCACGCCGCTGGCGCGTGACCTGCGCCTTGCGGCCCCCGGCGTGCGCCGCCTCGTGGCCGGCACGCCGGCGCTGGCCGCCCAGCTCGGACCCGCGCTGGAGGGGCTCGGCGAGGTCGCCGACGCCGGAGGCCCGGTCCTGCGGCGCGCCCGCCCGGTGATCGCCGACCTGCGGCGGCTGGGCGACGCGGCCCGGCCGGTCGCCGCCGACCTCGGCGCCCTCAGCCGCTCGCTGGACGACAACGGCATCGCACGCCAGCTCGTCGACGTCCTCTTCACGACGGTCATGTCGTCCAACGGCTACGACGCGGCCGGGCACTACCTGCGCGCCGGGCTCATCGTCAACAACTGCTCGACGTACGCCATCGAGTCCTCGCCCGATTGCGCCGCGACGTTCGAGGGGCGCGGCCGCGAGCCCCTGCTCGAGCTGCTGCTGGGGCGGGGCCGCTGATGCGCGCCGGGCGCAACCTCGCCGGTCACCCGCTCCTGGTCGGGGCGATCACGGTGCTCGTCGCGGTCGTCGGTGTCGTGCTCGCCTACCAGGCGCACCGCGGCCTGCCGTTCGCGCCCGTGCGCGAGCTGCGCGCCGAGCTGCCCGACGCCGCCAACCTCGTGCGGGGGGCGGAGGTGCGCCTCGGCGGCTCGCGCGTCGGGTCGGTCGAGCGGCTCGAGGCCGTCCAGCGCGCCGACGGCTCGGTCGGCGCGCGCGCCACGCTGCGGCTGGACCCCGACACCGACCGGATCACCGCGGGCACGACCGTCGTGGTGCGGCCGCGCTCGCTGCTCGGCCTCAAGTACGTCGAGCTGCAGCCCGGCCGGCGCGGGGCGCCCGAGCTCGAGGACGGCGCGACGCTGCCGGTGCGCCAGGCCCGCCCGCAGGCCGTCGAGCTCGACGAGCTGCTGACGGTGTTCGACGCGCGGACCAGGCGCGCGGCGACGGCGTCGCTGCGCGAGGCGGGCACCGCCCTGGCCGGCCGCGGCGCGGCGCTCAACGAGGCGATCGAGCGTGCCGACGGCGTGCTGGAGCCGCTGCAGGCGGTCGGCGACCGGCTGGCCGCGCCCGGCAGCGGCTGGCGGCGGCTCGTCCCGGCGCTGGCGGCGGTCGCCGCCGAGGTCGCGCCCCGCGCCGAGGCGCAGGCCGGCCTTCTGCGCGGCGGCGCGCGGACGTTCACCGCGGTGGACCGCGCGTCCCGCGCACTCGACGCGGCGCTGGCCACCGGCCCGCAGACGATCGACGCCGCGGCCGGCGCGCTGCCCGCGCAGCGCCCGCTGCTGCGCGAGCTGACGGCGCTGGCCGGCGACGTCGCGCCGGGCGCGGCCGCGCTGCGGCGGACGTCGGGTGACCTGGCGGCGGTCGCGCGCGAGGGCGCGCCCGGCCTGCGCCGGTCGCGCCCGCTGTGGGCCGCCCTGCTGCCGACGCTGCGCCGCCTCGACCGCTTCGCCGCCGACGACCGGACGTCGGTCGGGGTGCGCGCGCTGACCGCCACCGCCGACGCGCTGGCGCCGCTGACCGCGCGCCTGGCGCCCGCCCAGACGACGTGCAACCTCGTCTCGCTGCTGCTGCGCAACGCCGCCTCGCTGCTGGGCGAGGGCGGCGCGACCGGCACCTGGCAGCGCTTCATCATCATCGCCGCCCCGCAGGGACCGGACAACGAGGGCGGCGCGGCGGCGGCCCCGGCCGACGGGCCCGGTGCGGACAACGTCCTGCACGCCAACCCGTACCCGCACACCGGCGGCCCCGGCGAGCCGCGCGAGTGCGAGGCGGGCAACGAGCCCTACCGCCCCGGCGCGCAGGCGATCGGCAACCCGGCGGGCCGCCAGGGCTCGACCGAAACGGTGCGGGGGACGGCGCGATGAGGCGGCGCGGCATGGCGGCCGAGACGGCCGGGCTCCTGACGCTGCTGGCGCTGGCCGCGGTCGTCGCGCTCTACGTGGTGCTGAGCGGCAGCTCGCCCGACCGGCGCGTCGAGGCCGTCGTCACGCACACCGCCGGCCTGGACGAGGGATCGCCGGTGCGCGTGGCGGGCGTCGACGTGGGCCGGGTCGGCGACGTGCGGCAGGCGCCGGGCGACGAGACCGTGGTGGTGCTCGAGCTTGACGAGGACGCGCCGCGCGTCCGGCGCGACGCGACGCTGAAGATCCGCCCGCGGCTCGTGCTCGAGGGCGGCTTCTTCGCCGATCTGCGACCCGGGTCCCCCGCGGCCGCCGAGCTCCGCGACGGCGACCGCCTGCCGCGCTCGCAGACCGCCGTGGCGGTGCAGCTCGACGAGGTGCTCAGCGCGTTGACCAAGGATCCCCGTGCCGCGCTCGGCGACCTGCTGCGCGGCTGGGGCGGGGCGCTCACCGCCGACCCGACGGCCGCCGACGACCGCGACGCGGCGCCCCGGGCGCGCGGCCAGGCCGCCGCCGACTCGCTCAACGACGCCTTGGCCGACGCGCCCGCGGCGCTGCGCTCGTCGGCGGTCGCCGCGCAGGCGCTGCGCGGGCGGCGCCCGGGCGACGCCACGCGCCTCGTCGCCGGCCTCGAGCGCGTGGCCGCCGGGCTCGGCCAGGATCGCTTCGCGCTCGCGTCGATGGTGCAGGGCCTCGAGGGCACGGCGGCGGCACTGGCCGCCGAGCGCATGGCGCTGCGGGCCGCGGTGCGCGAGCTGCCCGGCACACTGGCCCAGACGGATCGCGCGCTCACCCGCGTGCGGGCCGTCCTGCCGGATGTGCGCGCGCTCGCACGCGAGACGCTGCCGGGCCTGCGCGCCGTCCCGGCGGCGTCCCCCGACCTGCGGGCGCTGAGCCGGCAGGTCCGCCGCCTGTCGGCCCCCGCCGAGCTGGGACGCCTGGCCGCCGACCTGCGCCCGGTGGCCGGCGGCCTCGCGTCGCTGGCGCGCACCGCCACCGGCCTGCTCGGGGCCGCGGGACGGATCTCGCGCTGCGCCACGGGCGTGCTGCTGCCGACCGGCCGCAAGCGCCTCGACGACGGCGCGCTGTCGACCGGCGTGGAGAACTACAAGGAGCTCTTCTACGCGTTGGTCGGCTTCACGGGCGAAGGGCAGAACTTCGACGGCAACGGGACGTACGTGCGCTTCCAGCCGGGCGGCGGCCCGCACACGGTCGCGGTGCGCCCCGGCGCCGCAGGCGGCGAGGCGCAGTTCGCCCACACGTCGCTGCCGCCGCTGGGGACGCGGCCGGCGTACCCCGGGCGGATGCCGCGCGTCGACGCGTCGCGGCGCTGCGCCACGCAACCCGTGCCCGACCTGAGCGCCCCGGCCGGCCCTGCCGACGGGGGAGGCCGGCGATGACGCTGCGCCGCCGCCTGCCCGAGATCCTGGCAATCGCGGGGCTCGTCGCGATCGCCCTGGCGGTGGCCGCGACCATCACGGCCCGCCAGCACCTGACCCTGCCGGCGTGGGTCCCGCTGGCCGGCGACGAGCGCCTGGTCGTCCACGCCGAGCTGGAGGACGGCAAGTCGCTCGTGCCCGGCCAGGGCCAGACGGTGACGGTGGCCGGCGTGGAGGTCGGCGAGGTCACTGGGGTCGCGCTGCGCCGCGGCCGGGCGGTGGTGCGCCTGGAGATCGAGCCCGGCAAGGTGCGCCTGCACCGCGACGCGACCGCCTTCGTGCGGCCCCGCACGGGGCTGGAGGACATGGTCGTCGAGCTCACGGTCGGCACGCCGGGCGCCGGAGCGCTGCGCGACGGCGCGACCCTGCCGATCACGCAGACCACCTCCGCGGTGCAGGTCGACCAGGTCTTGGCGGCGCTGGACGCCGACACGCGCGACCGGCTGGTGTCGCTCGTCACCGGCGGCGGGCGCGCCCTCGGTGGCGACGGCGGGCGCCAGGCGTCGCGGACGCTGCGGCGCGTCGAGCCGCTCGTGGCCGACCTGCGCGCGATCAACGGGGCGCTGGCCCGCCGGCGGGCGGCGGTCAGCGGGGTCGTCCGCCGCCTCGGCCTGCTGGCGGGCGCGGTCGGCGAGCGCGACGCCGACCTGGCCGCGCTGGTGCACGGCTCCGATCAGGTGCTCGGGGCGCTGGCCCGCCAGGACCGCGCGCTGCGCCGTGTCGTCGCCGGGCTGCCGGGGGCGCTGCGCACCACGCGCGGCTCGCTGACCGCGGTGGACGACCTGGCCGGCGAGCTCGGCCCCGCGGCCCGGCAGCTGCGCCCGGCGGCGCGTGGCCTCGACGAGGCGCTCGAGACGCTGGCACCCGCCGCGCGGCGAGCGACCCCGGTGCTGCGCGAGCAGCTGCGGCCGTTCGCCCGCGACGCGCAGGCGCCGGTGCGCGAGCTGCGCCCGGCGGCCGGCGACCTCGCCGCCCTCACCCCCGGCCTGCGCACGACGGCGGCCGTCCTCGAGCGCGTGTTCGACACGCTGGCCGGCGATCCCGCGGGGGCCGACCCCGCACCGCTCTTCTACCTCGCCTGGGCCAACCACCTGGCCGCGAGCGTCTTCGGGACACAGGACGCCCACGGCCCGGTGCGCCGCGGCATGCTGCTGACGAGTTGCGCCTCGCTGACGGTCCTCGAGCAGATCGGCACGGTCAACGCGGGCCTCGGGACGCTCGTCGCGCTGCTCGACGCGCCCAAGCTCTCCGAGGTCTGCCCGGCGCCGGGGACCACGCCATGAGGCGCCAGCAGCTCGGCATCCGGCGCCTGGCCGTCATGGCGCTGTTCTGCGTGTCGTGCGTGGGGCTACTGCTGTTCCTGTGGTCGTCGTTCGGCGGCGCCCTGCCGCTCGCGCCCCGCGGCTACCAGGCCGAGGTGGAGCTCGCCGAGTCGGGCGCCCTGACCGAACAGGCCGAGGTCCGCACGTCCGGCGTGACCATCGGCCGCGTGGTGGGGCTGCGCCCGGAGCGCGGGCGCACCATCGCGACGCTGGAGCTCGACGACGGGGTGGTCCCGCTGCCGCGCGACGTGCGCGCGACCCTGCGCCAGAAGACCGTGCTCGGCGAGGCCTACCTCGAGCTCTCGCAGGGCACGCCCGGCGGCCCGGCGCTCGCCGACGGCCAGCGGCTGCGCGCCGGGGCCGTGCAGCCCTCGGTGGAGTTCGACGAGCTGCTGCGCGCCTTCGATGCGCAGACGCGGGCGGCGCTGCGGTCGTGGCTGACCGACCAGGCCGAGGCGACCCGCGGCCGCAGCGCCGATCTGAACGCCGCGCTCGGCACCCTGCCCTCCACGGAGGCGTCGCTGGCCGAGCTGCTCGACGCCCTGGAGGCGCAGGGCGACGACCTCGCGACCCTCGTGCGCAACACCTCCACCGTGTTCGAGGCGCTCGCCCAACGCCGCGGCGGCCTCGGGCGCCTGCTCGTCGCCGGCGAGCGCGTGCTCGGGACGACCGGGCGGCGCGACCGCGCGCTCGAGGCCACGGTGCGCGAGCTGCCCGGCCTGCAGCGCGAGGTCCGCATCACGCTTCCTGCCCTGGCGTCCTTCGCGCGCGACGCGCGCCCGCGCGTGATGCGCCTGCGGCCGCTGGCGCGCGAGCTCGGACCGGCGCTCACGGCGCTGGGCGACGTCGCGCCGGACCTGCGCGGGGTGCTCGCGGGCCTCGGGCCGCTCGCCGCCGCGGGTCGCGACGGCCTGCCCGCCGCACGGCGCCTCCTCGCGGACCTGCCGCCGGGGCTCGGCGACCTCGACCCGTTCCTGGCCCAGCTCGAGCCGCTCGTGCGCCACGTCGCGCCGTACGGCCGCGAGCTGACCGCGATGCTGGCCAACGCCACGGCGGCGACCCAGGCCGAGGCGCTGGACGGGTCGGGGCGCAAGCGCCACTACCTGCGGACCACCAACCCGATCAACGCCGAGGCGCTCACCGCTGCGGCCGAGCCGGGGACCGGCAACCGCGCCGACCCCTACGCCGCGCCCGGCGCCGCGCGCGAGCTGGCCACCGGGCTGCGAACGTCGCAGCCGGCCGGCTGCGACGGGTCGCCGCTGACCTTCGCCCCGGAGGCGCTCGCCCCGCTCGGGGAGCGGATCGCGACGACGCTCGACGCCACCTGGGTGCGCGCCGCCGAGCTTCACACCGAACCGTCATCGCACGCCATCGTTCACAGCGGCGCCGATGCGCAG
>DASPKC010000132.1:0-4980 GCA_035628295.1 Baekduia sp. | reverse complement strand
ACCACCGACGACCGGCTCCTGGCCCCCGTGCTCAGCCGCGTGGTCGGCATGCTCGCCGCGCGCGCCAACTTCCCGGTGGACCGCCTCGACGACGCCCTGCTGCTCTCGGACGCCATCGCGGCGCACGGGCCCGGCCAGTTCGACGGCCCGTGGACCCGCGTGACCGTCAGCACCGCCGACGACGGGTTGCGGATGGAGGTCGGCCCGCTGCGGCAGGGCGGCCCGGAGGCGATGCTCCAGGCGGCGGTGCTGCCCCAGATCGGCAACGTCTTCGAGCGCATCGCCGACGAGGTGCGCACCCAGGACCGCTCGCTGCACCTCCGCGTCGCCGCCCGGTGACCGAGGCCCGCCCCGCCACGGTCTCCGGCTTCGCCGAGCTCACCCTGGAGGTGCGCGACCGCGAGGCGATGGAGGGCTTCTACACCGGCGTCGTCGGCCTGACCGTCCTCGCGCGCGAGGACGACCGGACCTGGCTGGGCGCCGGCGAGCACGCGCGGCTCGGCCTGTGGCTGCCGGGCGAGAAGGAGTTCGGCGACGAGGGCGGCGCGCACGTCCACTACGCGTACTCCGCCACGCCGGAGCAGCTCGACGAGCTCGCCGGCCGGCTGCAGGCGCAGGGTGTGGACCACCGCGGTCCGGTCCGCCACGACGGCGGCGACCGCTCCGTCTACTTCGAGGACCCCGAGGGCAACGTCGTCGAGGTCTGGGACATCTTCGGACGGGGTCGCGACGTAGACGACCTCGAAGCCTGATTGACTAGGAGCAGCAATGGCACCTGAGTTCGGCCTGACAAGCGAGCCCGCCGACGGCGACCGCCACGTGGTGGCCGTCCGCGGCGAGATCGACCTCTTCACCGCCCCGGAGCTGAAAGCCGCCCTCGGGGAGGCCATCGAAGCTGGGCGCAACCGGATCGTCGTCGACCTGTCCGACACGACGTTCCTCGACTCCACCGCCCTGGGCGTCCTGATCGGCACGGTCAAGCGCCTGCGGTCGCGCGACGGCCGTCTGACGATCGTCAACACCGACGCGTCGATCGCCAAGACGTTCGAGATCACCGGACTCGACCAGATCTTCACCATCCGCGGCACGCGCGACGACGCGCTCGCCGCCCTCGACGAGGCCGAGGCAGCCTCCTAGGCGGACTCGAGCAGGTCGAGGACGGCCTGCTCGACCGGCCCCTGGATCGCGGTGCCGCTCTCCGCGGCCGCGAGGTCCGGCAGCGCCGCCTCGATGGTCTCCCCGTCGTGGTAGCGGTCGATGACGCGCGGGTCGATGTAGCTGGAGCGCGCGACCGCGGGCGTGTTGCCGAGGTAGTACGCGACCTCCTTGATGGCGTGCGTGACCTGGCGCTTGCGCGCCGTCCTGGACCGCGGCTCCTCGGCCACGGCCAGCGCGATGGCGCACAGCACCGTCGCGCCCCAGGTCCGGAAGTCCTTGGCCGAGACGTCGCGGTGGCAGGCGTCCTTGAGGTAGGCGTTGATGTCGGCGCTCTTGACGTCGCGCCAGCGGCCGGCCTCCTTGTAGGCCAGCAGCTCGGGTGAGCCGCCGCGGCGGTGCTTGAGCCGCTCGACCACCTCGGCGACCTCCGGATCGACCACGGCCTGGATCCGGCGCTTGCCGTGCTTGGCCGGATAGTCGAACAGCAGCACGTCGCCCCGCACGCGGCAGTGGCGCTTGTGCATCGTCGCCAGCCCGTAGGTCTCGTTCTGGACGGCGTAGTCCTCGGAGCCGATGCGGAAGAACCCCCGGTCCAGCAGCCGCACCGCGACCGCCAGGACGTGCGCGGCGGACAGGTCGTCACGGGCGAGGTCCTCGTCGACGCGGGTGCGCAGGTCCGGCAGGCGGCCGGCGAAGGCGACCATCGAGTCGAACTTGGCCGCGTCGCGGCGGGCGCGCCAGCGCGGGTGGTAGAGGTACTGCTTGCGGCCGCGCTGGTCGATGCCCGTGGCCTGGATGTGGCCGCCGGGATAGGGGCAGATCCAGACGTCCTCCCAGCCGGGCGGGATGACGAGCTCGTGGATGCGCTGCAGGACCTCGCCCTCGTCGATCCGCTCGCCCTCCTCGTCGAGGTAGACGAAGCCCCGGCCCCGGCGCCGGCGCTTGAGGCCGGGACCCGTGCAGTCGACGCGCTTGAGGCGCGGGATCGCGGTCGCGGCCATGTGCCGCGTCAGCTACCCGGTCTTCGACGCCTTGGTGCGCTTCGCGGGCGCCCTCTTGGCCGGCGCCTTCTTGCGGGCGGGCTTCTTGGCGCCGGCGTCGCCGCCGTCCTTGGCGCGCACCGCGTCCAGCGACGCCTTCAGCGCGCTCATCAGGTCGGGCACCGGAGCGGTGTCCGGCTCGCGCTCGGGCTGCACGGCGATCTCCTCGCCGGCGGCCTTGCGCTCGATGAGGGCCAGGACCTGCTCGCGGTAGGTGTCGTGGTACTTCGAGGGATCCCACTCGCCAGCCAGGGACTCGACGAGCTGCTTGGCGATCGTCAGCTCACGCTCGTTGGTCTGCACGTCGTCGGCCGACGGGAGCTCGTCCAGGCGCGCCGGGTCCACCACCTCGTCGGCGAAGAGCATGGTGGACATCCCGAGCACGTCGCCCATCGGACGCAGGGCGACGAGGTTCTCCTTCTGGCGGATGACGACCCGGGCGATGGCCACGCGGTTGGTCTCGCGCATGGCGTCCAGCAGCAGCCGGTAGGGCTTGGCGCCGCCCGCCCCGGGCGCCAGGTAGTACGGATGGTCGTAGAAGACGGGGTCGATCTCGTCGAGCGACACGAAGTCCTCGATCTCGATCGTCTTGGTCTTCGCCGGGTCGAGCGCCTCGAGCTCGGCCGGCTCGATGAGCACGTAGCGGTCGGGCGTCAGCTCGTAGCCCTTGACGAGGTCCTCGTAGGCGACCTCCTCCCCCGTGCTCGGGTCGACGCGCTTCTGGGCGATGCGCACGCCGGTCTTGGCGTTGAGCTGGTGGAAGCGCACCGTCTTGCGCTGCACGGCCGAGTACAGCTTCACGGGGACGGTAACCAGCCCGAAGCTGATCGCGCCGGTCCAGATCGAGCGCGGCATGTGGGTGCAGCATGCCCGATCGGGGGCGGTGCCATCCACCGCGCAAGGGGCGTTGCGGGCGCTAGCGTCGGGACGCGATGGCCAAGCGGCAGTCCTCCAAGATCCGGGTCCCGGTCTCCGACGCCGACCTGCGCCGCCCGCGCTCGGCGCGCAGCGCGCCGCCGGCGGCCGGCGGCGAGCGCGTCGAGGTGCGCCGCGAGGTGGCCGGGCGCAAGGGCAAGGGGGTGACCACTGTCAGCGGGGTGAGGCTCGCCGACGCCCAGCTCAAGGAGCTCGCGGGCCGGCTGAAGAAGCGCTGCGGCGTCGGCGGCTCGGTCAAGGACGGCGTGATCGAGCTGCAAGGCGACCACCGCGACGTCGTCGTCGAGGTCCTGCGCGCCGAGGGCTACGACGTCGTGCTGGCGGGCGGGTAGGCCGCCGGCGGCCGTCTGTTCGCGCGAACCCGGAGTTCCGCCCGCCTCGCGGGATCAACTCCGGGTTCGGCGTCGGTGCCGGCGCGCCGCGGCGGGTAGCGTCCCGGCGATGGCCCCCAACGAGAAGCCCGTCGTCGACGTCCCGGCCGACACGCCGCCGTCCTACCAGCTCGAGCTCGAGGACCTCGAGGTCGGCGACGGCGAGGAGGCGCGCGCCGGCCACGTCGTGGAGGTGCACTACGTCGGCGTCTCGTGGAGCACGGGCCAGCAGTTCGACGCGTCGTGGGACCGCGGCGGCACGTTCAAGTTCAAGCTGGGCAGGGGCGAGGTCATCCAGGGCTGGGACCAGGGCGTCGCCGGCATGAAGGTCGGCGGCCGCCGGCGCATCACCATCCCCCCGATGCTCGGGTACGGCAAGCGCGGCGCCGGCGGCGTCATCGGGCCCGACGAGACGCTCGTCTTCGTCGTGGACCTGCTGGGCGTGCGCTGAGACGGGGGCGCCGAGCGCAGACATCGAGTGGCGTCTTTCCGGCTCCCAGAGCCGGAGATCCGCCGCTCGATGCAGGGACGCGGCCGACCGCTGTCGACGCCCCGACTCGCGCGGCGCTACCGCCCGCCCGCGGCCTCCACGCCGGTCTGGACCCGCGCGTCGCGGTCGGCCGCGGCGGCCTGGCCCTCGTGGCGGCCCTCGGCGAACTCCTCGATCGCCTTGGCGCAGAACGCCGGGAGGTCGTCGGGCCTGCGCGACGTCACGAGCCCGCTGTCGACGACGACCTCCTCGTCGACCCACTCGGCGCCTGCGTTGCGCAGGTCGGTCTTCAGCGACGGGTACGACGTCACGCGGCGCCCGCGCACGACGTCGGCCTCGGCGAGGATCCACGGCCCGTGGCAGATCGAGGCCACGGGCTTGCCCTGGGCGACGAGGTCGCGGACGAACCGCACGGCGTCGGCGTCGGCGCGCAGGAAGTCGCCGTTGGCCACGCCGCCGGGGATGACGACCCCGTCGAACTCGTCGGCCGAGCAGTCCTTCACGGCGCGCTCGGCCGTGAACGTGTCCGCCTTGTCGAGGTGGTCGAAGCCCTGGAAGCCGCCCTCCTGCAACGACACCAGGACCGTGCGTGCGCCCGCCTCCTCGACCGCCTGGCGCGGCTCGGTGAGCTCCACCTGCTCGACGCCCTCGGTCGCGAGGAAGGCGATGGTCTTCCCTTGAAGCTGGCTCATGCGCGTCGGACTGCCCGGTTGCGGCTGCGACCTCACGGGTAGCCGGTCGGGCATGTCTGCGACAGTCCGATCCGCCGGCCAAGGCATCCTCTCCGACGACAAGCGCGCCGAGCGCGAGCAGATCATCGAGCTGCTCAAGAAGGCCTACTGGATGGAGATCGAGACGGTGATGAGCTACATCACGAACTCGGTCAACCCCGACGGCGTCCGCGCCCAGGAGATCATCGAGTCCCTCAAGGAGGACATCCAGGAGGAGCTCGGCCACGCCCAGCAGTTCGCCGACCGCATCAAGG
>DASPKC010000131.1:0-4479 GCA_035628295.1 Baekduia sp. | reverse complement strand
AAGGACGCGATGTACCGCCAGCAGGACCTGCCGCTGGAGGCGGCGCTCGAGCTGCTGCGCCACAACCTCACGCTCGCGTTCGCCACCGAGGACATCCAGGAGGGCGTCAAGGCGTTCTTCGAGAAGCGGGACCCGGTGTGGACGGGGAGGTAGCGATCCGGGCGCTGCTGTGCCGGACCTCCGACCGGGTGGCCGACGCGGCGGCCGGCGCGCAGGAGCTCGCGCAGCTGCTGGGCGAGCGCCTGGGCGTGGAGCCGCGGGAGATCGGGCGCGCCGGCGAGCCGCGCGAGCAGCCGTGGCAGGACGACCTGCGCGACTCCCGCGGCTGCATCCTGGAGGCCGGGGGCCAGATGGACGACGCGCTGTCCGCCGGCGTGGCCCCGCTCCTCACCGCCGCTGACTGCACGATCGCGCTGACCACGATCCCGGCCGTCCTGCGCCACGTCCCGGAGCTGCGCGTGCTGTGGCTGGACGCGCACGGCGACTTCAACACGCCCGACACGTCGCCCTCGCAGTTCCTGGGCGGCATGTGCCTGAGCGCGGCCTGCGGCGTGTGGGACTGCGGCATGCCCGGCCCGCGAATCGATCCCTCCCGGGTCATCACCTACGGGGTGCGCGACCTCGACGGACCCGAGCAGGTGCTGCTGGAGACCCACGGCGTCGGGCGCGCCACCCGCCCGTCCGTGCTCATCGACGCGCTGCGCGGCCACCAGGTGCTGGTCCACCTCGACTGCGACGTCCTGGATCCGGAGCTCGTGCCGGCGCAGTTCCCGGCGGCCGGCGGGCTGGGCGACGGCGAGCTCGCCGCCCTGCTCGGCCAGGTCAAGCAGGAGTGCCGCGTCGTGGCGCTCGAGGTCACGTCGGTCCACGGCCCGCGGGCGGCGCACGTCGTGGCCGACTGCCTGGACCCCCTGCTCGGCCTCTAGGCGGAGCCTCGGGGCCGCGCCCCGCCGGGCAGGGTCGGCGGGACGCGGCCTCGACGCACCGCGAGCTCACTGTTACAGTCGGACGCATGCTGTCACACCGTCACGCGATCGACCCGCGCGACGAGATGGTCCTCGACGCGGCGCGCGAGTGCGTGCTGGCCGTCGGAGTCCGGCGGACCACCGCGGCGGACATCGCGCGGCGCGCCGGGATCAGCCGGATGACGCTCTACCGGCGGTTCCCGGACGTGGCGTCGGTGGTCCAGGCGCTGATGACGCGGCAGTTCGGCGGGCTGCTTCTCCAGGCGCGCGACGAGGCCGCCGGCCTGCCCACCGCGCGCAAGCGGGTGGCCGCGACCATGGTGCGCCTGCTCGAGCTGCTCGACGGCGACCCGGTCCTGCGGCGGATCCTCGACGTCGACCCGGAGCTCATGCTGCCCTACATCGTCGAGCGGCCCGGCGCCTTCCAGCGCGCCGGCATCGAGGCCCTTGCTGCCGAGCTGCGCGAGGGCATGCGCGACGGGTCCGTGCGCCTCGGGGACGCCGCGGTGATGGCGGCGACGGTCGAGCTCGCCGGACGGGCGCACGTCCTGGCCGCGGGCGCCCACGAGCGGGCCGTGTCCGCGGAGGTGGCCCGGCAGGAGCTCGGGCGGATGGTCGACTGCTACCTGGCGCCATGAACGCCGCTACGCGACAGCAGGCGCTGGAGGCACTCGCCGGCGGCGAGGTCGTCGACGTGCTCGTCGTGGGCGGCGGGATCACCGGGGCCGGCGTGGCGCTGGACGCGGCGTCGCGCGGCCTCTCGGTCGCCCTGCTCGAGCGCGGCGACCTCGCCACGGGCACGAGCCGGTGGTCGTCCAAGCTCGTCCACGGCGGCCTGCGCTACCTGGCGACCGGGCAGGTGGGCGTGGCGTGGGAGTCGGCGCGCGAGCGCGCGCTGCTCATGACGCGCGTCGCGCCGCATCTCATCACGCCGCTGCCGTTCCTCATCCCGCTCGGCGACGAGATCTCGCACCGCATGGCGACCGAGACGCACGTGGGCCTCGCGCTCGGCGACGGCCTGCGCGCCGCGTCGCGGACCTCGCGCCGCGTGCTGCCGCGGCCGCACCGCGTCAGCGCGCATGAGGCCCGGGCCCTGGTCCCGGCGCTGCGCGACGACGCGCTGCGGGGCGCCCTGCTGCAGTGGGACGGCCGGCTGGAGGACGACGCCCGGCTCGTGGTCGCCGTGGCGCGCACGGCCGAGGCGCACGGCGCCCGCATCGTGACGCGCGCCCGGGTCACGGCGATCGGGCCGCAGGGCGCCGAGGCCGTCGACGAGCGGACGGGCACGGCGTTCTCCGTGCGGGCGCGCCACGTCGTCAACGCCACCGGCGTGTGGGCGGGGACGCTGACCGACGGCGTCGCGCTGCGCCCCAGCAAGGGCGCCCATCTCGTGCTCGACGGCGCGGCCCTCGGTCACCCGCGCGCGGCGATCAACCTCCCGGTGGCGGGGCAGCGCGGCCGGTGGGTCTTCGCGGTCCCGGCGCCGGACGGGCACGTCCTGGCCGGCATCACCGACGACCCGTACGAGCACGGGCCGGTCGACGCGCCGGAGGTCACCGCCGAGGAGGAGGCGTTCCTGCGCGAGGCCCTGGCCCCGGCGTTCGCCGGTGGGATCCCGCCGGAGGCGGTCGTCGGCCGCTACGCCGGGCTGCGGCCGCTGCTGGCGGCCGAAGGCGAGACGCAGGACCTGTCCCGGCGCCACGCCGTCCTCGCGGACCCGGCCACCGGCGCGCTGACGATCGTCGGCGGCAAGCTCACGACGTACCGGCGCATGGCGCAGGACGCGGTGGACCGGCTCACGGACGCGCCGTGCCGCACGCACCGCCTGCCGCTGCTCGGCGCCGGGCTGGCGGGTGGCGGCGCGGCCGGGCTGCCGCCGCGCCTGGTGCGCCGCTTCGGCGCGGAGGCGGCGGCCGTGGCGGCGCTGGCCGGCAACCGCGCGTCGCTGCTCGAGCCGCTCGCGCCGGGCGTAGCCGCCCTCGGCGTCGAAGTGCTCTGGGCCCGCGACCGGGAGCTGGCGCTCGACGCCGCCGACGTGCTCGACCGCCGCCTGCGGCTCGACCTCCTCCCTGCCCTGCGTGCCCGCGCCACGGCCCGCGTCGAGGACCTGCTGGCCCAGGAGGCCCGCGCGGCGGCGTAGGGTCCGGCGCCATGACCAGCCCGTTCACGGAGGAGCACGAGGAGCTGCGCGCCTCGCTGCGCCGGTTCATCGCCGACCGCCTCCGGCCGCACGCCGACGAGTGGGAGCGCGCGCACCACTTCCCTGACTCCGTCTTCACCGACATGGCCGCGCACGGCTTCCTCGGGCTGAAGTACCCCGAGGCGATCGGCGGCCAGGGCGGCACCTACCTGCACGACGCGGTCCTGGCCGAGGAGCTCGCGCGCTGCGGGTCCGGCGGCCTGGCGGCCGGGGTCGGCGCGCACGTCGGCATCGCCACGCCGCCGGTCTTCAAGTTCGGCACCGAGGACCAGCACGAGCGCTACCTGCGACCGGCGATCGGGGGCGAGAAGATCGCCGCGCTCGCGATCACCGAGCCGGACGCGGGCTCCGACGTGGCGTCGCTGCGCACGCGCGCGACGCGGGTCGACGGCGGCTGGGTGGTCAACGGCGAGAAGACCTTCATCACCAACGGCGTGCGAGCGCACTTCTACGTCACCGCGGTCAAGACGACCGACGACGGCGGCCACCACGGCATCAGCTTCCTGATCGTCGACCAGCAGGACGCGATCAGCGCCTCGCCGCTTTCGAAGATGGGCTGGCACGCGTCGGACACCGGGGCGGTCAGCTTCTCCGACGCGTTCGTGCCCGAGGAGAACCTGCTGGGCCAGGAGAACCAGGGCTTCTACCTGATCATGGCCAACTTCCAGTGGGAGCGGCTGCTCATGTCGCTGGGCGCGACGATGGCGATGGAGGTCGCGCTGGAGAAGACGATCGCCTTCACGCAGGAGCGCCAGGCATTCGGCCGGCCGCTGACCAAGCACCAGAAGGTCCGCCACGAGCTCGTCGACATCGCGACGAAGCTGCACGCCGCGCGCTGCGTCACCTACGACGCGCTGGCGAAGTTCGTCGCCGGCCAGGAGCCGGTCAAGGAGGTCACGATGGCCAAGCTCGTCACGCAGCGCACGTCCTTCGAGGTGATGGACACGTGCCTGCAGCTGCACGGCGGGGCCGGCTACATGCAGGAGTACGAGATCGAGCGCATGGCCCGCGACGCCCGCCTCGGCCCCATCGGTGGCGGCACCGACGAGATCATGAAGGAGATCCTGGGCAAGGTCCTGGCGCTCTGACGGCGCTCGACGCTTCCCTGCGAGGTCATCGACGCGCTTCCCCCGGGCTGCCACCGTGATCGTCGACCCCCGACCCAGGAGCCGCTCATGGACCTCTCTGTCATCACGACCATCGCCCAGGCGGGCGCCGAGCTCGAGACCGCGGGCGGCGACGCCGGCAAGGCGATCGCGCTGGGCATCGGCGGCGGCCTCGGTGCTGCGGGCGCCGGCGTCGGCATCGGCTACA
>DASPKC010000130.1:0-2612 GCA_035628295.1 Baekduia sp. | reverse complement strand
CGCCGGTTTGAGTTGGCCACTTTCCAGACGCAAGATGCGATCGCACTGCTGAGCCAAACGCGGGTTGTGTGTCGCAATGATCGCCGTCAGCCCGAACTCGGCGTGCATCTCGCGCAGCAGCGCATGCAGCGCGTCGGCGGTGGTTTCGTCGAGATCGCCGGTGGGCTCGTCGGCGAGCAACAGTGACGGCTGCATGACGAGCGCTCGCGCCACGGCGACGCGCTGCTGCTCGCCGCCCGACAGCTGGTCGGGCATGTTGTGCAGCTTCGTGCTCAGGCCGGTCAGGCGCAGGATGTCCGGGACCTTCTCGCGGATCTCCTTGCGCGAGGCGCCGGTGACCTGCAGCGCGTAGGCCACGTTGTCGTGCACCGTGCGGTTGGGCAGCAGCTTGAAGTCCTGGAAGACGATCCCGATGTTGCGGCGGTAGTGCGGGACCTTCGAGCGCGTCACCTCCGCGAGGTCCCGGCCGCCGACGCGGATCACGCCCGAGGTGGGGTCGTGCTCCTTGATGAGCAGGCGCATGAGCGTGGACTTGCCCGACCCGGAGGACCCGACGAGGAACACGAACGCGCCGCGCGGGATCGCGAAGGAGACGTCCTGCAGGCCGACGTCCCCGCTGTCGTAGCGCTTGCTCACGTTGCGGAACTCGACGACTGCGGGGGCGCGGTCGCGCGGCGAGGCGCGACGCTCCAGGGCGTCCTTGTGGCGTTCGACGATCGCCATAGGTCCCTGAGATTAAGGAGCGCACGCCCGTTCGCCTCCTCCTGCACCGGTCCTTGCAGCGCAACCTCCGGACCGCGCCGGCGTTCGAAGGGTGTCCATGGCCCGCCTCGTCACCGTCCTCGTCGCCCTCGGGCTCCTCGTCCTCGCACCCGCCGTCCAGGCAGGGCCCTCCGGGTTCTCGGACGCGCAGCGCGTGGGCGACGGGACGGTGTCGCAGCCGGCCGCCGCGGTCCTGCGCGACGGCACGGCCGTGGTGGCCTGGGTGCAGCGTCCCGGCGGCTCGCGGCTCGTGGTCGCGCGGCGCGACGGCCCGTCCGGGCCATGGCGCGTGCGCCGGCTGGATCGCGGCAGTGCCTGGGTGCGCGACGTCCAGGTCGCGCTCGACCAGCAGGTCCGCGGCCTGAGCGTCGTGTGGGCGGAGTCCACACGACGCGAGCAGCGGATCATGGCCGCGACCGCCCCGCGCGGCGGCGCCCTCGGGGCGCCGGCCCGCGCGGCGGTCGTCGGCAGCGCGACCCAGGCTGGGCCGCGCCTGGCGGTCCTGCGCGACGGCTCGGCGCTGCTGGTCCTGCGCGACGGGGCGCGGCGCGACCGCAGGCCCTCGCTGCGCGTCCTGCGCCGCCGCACCGGTCAGCCGCGCTTCGCCGATGTCGCCCGCATCGAGCGCGACGGCGTGCGCCCGGCGGTCGCCGCGGACGCACGGGGCGCCGCGGTCCTGGGCTGGTCGTCCCCGGCACGGCCGGGCGACCAGGGCAGGCGCGAGCTGCGCGTGCTGCGACTGACCGGCGGCGGGCGTGCGCGCGGGCGCTCGCAGCAGCTCTCCGGGCAGACCACCGGCCGCGTGCGGCTCGTGAGCGCCCCGAGCGGGGATGTGGTGGCGTCGTACACCGGCCCGGCACCGGACGGTCTCGCGCTGCTGCGCCGCGTGGTGGCCCGCGCAGGCGCCGGACTCGCCCTGGACCCGGTCACCTCGCTCGGCGCCGGACCGGCGGCCTGGCGGCCACCTGCCGCGCTGGCCGTGGGCCGCGCGGGCCGGGCGGCGGCGGCCTGGACCCTGCCGGCGCAGGGCACGACGCCGTTCCAGGTCGTGCACGCGCTGCGCGAGCCGAGCGGCACCTGGCAGCGATTCGCCCGGCCCGCGGCACCGACGCCCATGGCCGGCGATCCGGCGGTCCACGTCTGGGACGACGCCGTGGTGGCCTGGGCGACGGCACGCGCAGAGCCCGGGCCGGCGACGTACGACGTCCTGGTCGCCCGTCCCGGTGGCGCCGGCGAGGTGCTCGGCACCAGCGTGGGCCCGGACGGCCGCGGCCTGGTCGTCGCCTCCGCCGGCCCGCGGGCGCTGCTCGCCTGGCCGGCGGCCGGCGGCGGGATGGACGTCGCCGAGCGCGGCTGACCGCGCGCTTCCTACACTCGGTCGATGGCCACCGTCGCGACCGAGACCCTCCCCAACGGGCTGCCGCTGCACCGCGTCGCCCTCGAGGGCACGCGCGCCACGACGATCCTCGTCGCGTTCGACGCCGGAGCGCGCACCGAGCGCCCGGAGGAGAACGGCATGGCGCACTTCCTCGAGCACCTCGTGTTCAAGGGCGGCGAGATCTACGACGACTACCGCAAGGTCAACGAGACGGCCGAGCGCATGGGCGGCTCGCTCAACGCCTACACGAGCCACGACCTGGTGGCGTTCCACATCACCGTGCGCGCCGAGTCGGCGATGGCGGCGATCGACCTCCTGACCGACTTCGTGGGCCGCCCGAAGATCGACCCCGAGGAGCTCGACCGCGAGCGCGGCGTGGTCATCCAGGAGATCCAGCGCTACAAGGACCAGCCCGCCTCGGTCGCCGAGGAGCTCATCGACCGCGCCGCGTTCAGCGACCACCCGCTCGGCC
>DASPKC010000129.1:0-8129 GCA_035628295.1 Baekduia sp. | reverse complement strand
GACGGCATCGACGCCGACGCCCGCTACACCGACGTCCTGGCACGGCGCCTGCGCGCCGGTCGGCGCGAGCTCTCGGTCCTCAACTCGGGGATGACCGGCAACCGCGTCCTGCGCGACAGCTCGCCGACCTACGGGCCCTCGGCGCTCAATCGCCTGAAGGCCGACGTGCTGGACCAGTCGGGCGTCACGACGGTCATCTGGCTGGAGGGCCTCAACGACATCGCCCAGCGCCCCTCGGCCGGCGTGCCCGAGCTCATCGCCGGCTGGCGGCAGGGCATCAGCCGCATGAGGGCCGCCGGGCTGCGCGTCCTGCTCGGCACGCTGCCGCCGACCGGCTCGGCCGACACCCGGCCCGACGCCATGGAGGACAAGCGCCGCCGGCTCAACCACTGGATCCGACACAGCGGCGAGCCCGACGGCGTGATCGACTTCGACGCCGCGGTGCGCGACCCGCAGGTGCCCAACCGCGTGCGGCGCGAGTACCAGGGATCGGACTTCCTGCACCTCAACCTCGCCGGCAACCGCGCCCTGGCCGAGGCGGTCCCGCTCGGGCAGCTGCTGGACGCCGTCTGCGGCTCCCCGCTGGCCGTGCGGGTCACGCCGCGCCGGCTCGTGGCCGGCCGGCGCACGACGCTGCGCATCGTGGTGCGCCGCGACGGCCGGCCGGTTCGCGGCGCGGTCGTGCGCTTCGGCTCGGTGATCGCCACGACGGGCGCCGACGGCGTCGCGCGCCTGCGCGTGCGCGCCCGGGGCGCCGGGCTGCGGACGCTGGCCGTGGCGGCGCAGGGCGCCGAGACCCGCCGCCTGCGGCTGCGCGTGCGCGCGGCGCGCTGACACCGCCAGGCCTTCCGTGCGGCGGGCCCGGGCACGTAGATTCGGCCCGCACCGCCGACCGGAGGCCCTTGCATGACCGACAGCAGCGCGCCGCGCGTTCCCCGCGATCGCGACAACGACTACACGCCCGAGAGCGCCGCCCAGCGGCGCGACTTCCTGCGCGAGCAGTGCGGCGCGCAGCTCGACCACGTCGGGTCCTTCTCGTTCGACCCCGGTGTGCTGCCGGGCAACGTCGAGAACTTCACCGGCGTGGCGCAGGTCCCGATCGGCGTGGCCGGCCCGCTGCGCATCAACGGCGAGCACGCGCAGGGCGACTTCTACGTGCCGCTGGCCACGACGGAGGGCACGCTGGTGGCCAGCTACAACCGCGGGATGCGCCTGCTCAGCGCGTGCGGCGGCGTGAAGACCACGGTGGTCGACGACCACATGCAGCGCGCGCCCGTCTTCATCTGCCAGGACGCGCTGCAGGCCCGGGAGTTCGGCGCCTGGGTCGACGCCCACCACGACGACGTCCGGGCTGCCGCCGAGGCCACGACGCGCTCGGGCCGGCTCACGTACATCGGCCACTACCAGGTCGGTCCGCTGCTCTACCTGCGCGTCAACTACACGACGGGCGACGCGGCCGGCCAGAACATGACCGGCAAGGCGACACTCGCGGCCTGCCAGTGGATGAAGGCCAACTTCCCCGGCGAGGTCGACTTCATCCTGTCCGGCGCGATCGACACCGACAAGAAGCACTCGCAGATCAACATGCTGCTGACGCGCGGCAAGCGGGTGGTCGCCGAGGCGGTCATCAAGCGCGACGTCCTGCGCGAGCTCATGGGCGTCGACACGCAGACGATGTTCGACTACCGCCAGATCGGCATGGTCGGCGGCTTCCTGGCCGGCTCCTCCTACAACGGCGCCCACGCGGCCAACGGGCTGACGGCGATCTTCATCGCCACGGGTCAGGACGTCGCGAACGTCTCGGAGTCCCACGCCGGGATCACGTACTCGCGGCTGCTGCCCAACGGCGACTACTACTGGTCGGTGACGCTCACGAGCCTGA
The DNA here is from genome assembly GCA_035628295.1 of Baekduia sp. Taxonomy (GTDB): domain Bacteria; phylum Actinomycetota; class Thermoleophilia; order Solirubrobacterales; family Solirubrobacteraceae; genus Baekduia. The sequence goes on along the minus strand of DASPKC010000129.1, from coordinate 6,247 downwards.
TCGTCGCGACCTACGGCGGTGGGACCGGCCTGGCCACCCAGCGCGAGTGCCTGGAGCTGCTCGGGTGCTACGGCGCCGGCAAGGTGCAGAAGTTCGCCGAGATCTGCGCGGCGACCGTGCTGGCCGGCGACACGTCGCTGACGGCGGCGATCCTGGCGGGGGACTGGGTCGAGAGCCACGACAAGCTGGGCCGCAACCGCTGAAGCGCGGCCTCACCCGCGCAGCGCCCGGAACCACAGCTCGCCTGACACGCGGCCCAGCAGCGCGATCTCGTCGTCGTCCGGGTCGCGCTCGGCCAGGCCGAAGCGCGTGTAGGCCATCTGGTCGAGCACGGCACCGAGGGCCTCGGCCAGGACGCGCACGTCGCCGGTGCGCAGCTCCCCGGCGGCCTCGAGGCGCCGCAGCCAGGCCTCGATGCGGTCGACGTAGGACGAGCGGACGTCCAGCCAGATCTCCGTGAGCCCGGGCTCGTGCAGCGCCGCGGCCTCGCGCAGGACGCGGAACAGCCGGCGGTGCTCGGCGTAGACGGCGAAGAAGCTCGTGTTGCCGGCGATGATCGCGGCCTCGTCGACCGGCGCGGCGGCGTCCACGGCCGTGGTGCGCAGCAGCGCGTCCAGCGGCTCGCGCAGCGCCTCGACCAGGATCTCGTCCTTGTCGCGGAAGTGGCGGTAGAAGCCGCCCTGCGACATGCCCGCCGCGGCCGTGATGTCGGCGATGCGCGTGGCCTGGTAGCCGCGGTCGCCGAAGCACCGCGCTGCGGCCTCCAGCAGCCGCAGGCGCGACGCGCGGCCTCGTGCGTTGCCCGTCCGCCCGGTCGCCGGCTCGGCTGCCATGCCGGGGAGCTTGACACGGCAGGCCAAGAATGTAAATGTGACGTCGCATTCGCAAACCGGCGGGAGGAGCCGCGAGATGCTGGCGCAGGACATCGATCTGATGGGGCTGGACCCGTTCGTGCGCGGGGAGGACGGCGCGCTGTTCCGGCAGCTGCGCGACCACCACCCCTGTCACTGGAACGACGAGGACGACGGACCCGGCTTCTGGTCGCTGACCCGCTACGAGGACGTCAAGGCGGCGGGCTCGGACTGGCAGACCTTCTCCAGCGCCCACGGCACGCAGATCCAGAGCCGCCGGGCCGAGGGCCACGGCCGGCCCTCCATCCACAACATGGACCCGCCGCGCCACAAGCAGTTGCGCGGCCTGCTGACCTCGGAGTTCGCGCGCGCCAGCGTCAAGAAAATGGAGCCGCGGGCGCGCGAGGTGGTCGGCGAGCACCTCGACCGCCTGCTGGCTGCGGGCCGCTGCGACCTCGTGCAGACGATGACGATGCAGATCCCGATCCTCGTCTTCGCGACCATGCTGGGGGCACCCAAGGAGGACGCGCACCGCCTGCTGGAGTGGACAAACGTGATGTCGGGGCAGACCGACCCCGACTACGTCGCGGACCCCGGCGTGGTCGACCGCGTGCGCCGCGAGGTCTTCGACTACTTCCACGAGCTGACCGAGGAACGCCGCCGCGCGCCCCAGGACGACCTGATCAGCGTCCTGGTCACCGCGGAGGTCGACGGCCGCCGGCTGGAGCGCGAGGACCTTGACCCGTACTACCTGGTGCTGCTCGTCGCCGGCAACGAGACGACGCGCAACATGATGACCGGCAGCGTGCTGCTGCTGGACGAGCACCCGGGCGAGTGGCAGCGGCTGAAGGCGGGGGAGGTCGCCCCGCGTGTCGCGATCGAGGAGCTCGTGCGGATGATCTCGCCGATCGTCTGCATGCGGCGCACCGCCACGCGCGATGTCGAGCTGCACGGCCGCCAGGTGCGCGAGGGCGACAAGGTGGTCCTCTGGTTCACCTCGGCCAACCGCGACGAGCGGGTCTTCCACGACCCCGACGTGCTGCGCCTGGACCGCACCCCCAACAAGCATCTCGGCTTCGGCTGGGGGCCGCACTTCTGCATCGGGTCGCACCTCGCGCGGCTGGAGGGCGAGATCCTGCTGGAGGAGCTGATCCGGCGCGACATCGAGATCGAGGTCACCGCGGCGCCGCAGCGGCTGCGCTCCAACTTCTTCCGCGGGTTCAAGCGCCTGGACGTCGTCCCGCGGGTCGCGGCGTGATCGACGTCGTCGACCCCAGCACCGAGGAGGTGGTCGCACGGGTCGCCGAGGACGGCGCGCAGGGCGTCGACGCCGCGGTGCGCGCCGCGCGCGCGGCGCTGGCGGGCTGGGCGGCGACCGCGCTGGACGATCGGCTCGCGCTGCTGGAGGCCTTCGCCGGCCAGTTGGAGGAGCGCGCCGAGGAGCTCGCGCAGGCGATCGCCCGCGAGATCGGGATGCCGATCGGGCAGGCCCGCACGGTGCAGGTGCCGCTGGCGCCGGCGGGCCTGCACGCCGCCGTGGCCGCCGCCCGGGCGTTCCCCTTCAGCGAGCAGGACGGCCCGGCGACCATCGTGCGCGAGCCGGCGGGCGTCGTCGCGGCGATCACGCCCTGGAACTTCCCGCTGCACCAGATCGTTGCCAAGATCGGGCCGGCGCTGGCCGCCGGCTGCACCGTGGTGCTCAAGCCGTCCGAGCTGGCCCCGACCAATGCGCTGCTGCTGGCCGAGGCGGCGCGCGAGGCGGGGCTGCCCGGCGGCGTGCTGGAGCTGGTGAGCGGCACGGGACCCGTCACGGGCGAGGCGCTCGTGGCCCACCCGGACGTCGCCGTCGTCTCGCTGACCGGCTCGGTGCGCGCGGGCCGGCGCGTAGGCGCCCTGGCCGGGGCGGGGCTCAAGCGCGTGTGCCTCGAGCTGGGGGGCAAGTCGCCGAGCATCGTGCTCGACGACGCCGACGCCGAGGCGGCCATCCGCCACAGCGTGAGCCGGTCGTTTCTCAACAGCGGCCAGGCCTGCAACGCGCCGACCCGGCTGCTCGTGCGCCGCGACGCGCTGGCCGACGCCGAGGCGCTGGCGCGGGAGGTGGCCGAGGAGCTGGTGGTCGGCCCGGCGTTCGAGGACGGCGTGACCATGGGGCCGGTCATCTCCGCCGACGCCCGCGACCGCGTGCTGGGCATCGTGGACGCGGCGGCGCGCGACGGCGCGCGGCTCGTGACCGGCGGCGGCGCGCCGGCGCGCGAGCGGGGGTACTTCGTGGCGCCGACGGTCTTCTCGGATGTCGGCGCCGACAGCGAGCTGGCCCAGACCGAGGTCTTCGGGCCGGTCCTGGCGATCCAGGCCTACGACGACGACGACGACGCGGTCCGGCTGGCCAACGCGACGCCCTACGGGCTCAGCGCCGAGGTCTGGACCGCCGACACGCAGCGGGCGCGGGCCGTGGCCGCCCGGCTGCGCTGCGGCCAGGTCAAGGTCAACGGCGTGCGCACCCGCGATGCGCTGCAGGCGCCCTTCGGCGGCTACGGCCAGTCGGGCGTGGGCCGCGAGCTCGGGCGCTTCGGTCTCGAGGAGCTGCTCGAGGTCAAGGCGGTGCTCGGTGCCTGACGCGCCGGTCCTCATCACCGGCGCGGCGTCGGGCATCGGCCGCGCGACGGCGCAGGCGCTGCGCGCGGCGGGCCTGCCCGTCGTCACCACCGACCTGCGCGACGGCGACCATCCGTGCGACTTGTCGGACCCGTCGGCGGTCGACGTGCTCGCCGCCGCGCTGCCCGAGCGCCTGGGCGGCGTGGCGCACGTCGCCGGGCTGCCGGGCACGCACCCGCCGCAGCGCGTCGTGGCGGTCAACCTGCTCGCGCCGCGGCGGCTGACGGCCGCGCTGCTGCCGCGCGTCGCGCCGGGCGGGGCGGTCGTCTGCGTCGCCTCCGTGGCGCAGTTCCGCAGCACCGTGGGTGCCGAGCGGGTGCAGGAGCTCCTCGCCGCGACCGACGAGGAGGTGCTGGCCTGGCTGGCGCAGGCGGGGCTCGACGGCGTCCAGGCCTACGACTTCAGCAAGCAGGCGCTCGTCGCGCTGGCCCGGCGCCAGGCGCGCGAGGCCATGGCCGCCGGCGTGCGCGTCCTGAGCGTGAGCCCCGGCCCCGTCGAGACCCCGATCCTCGGGGACTTCCGCCAGAGCATGGGGGAGGACCGCATGGACGCCGCGGCCGCTGTCGTCGGCCGCCACGGGCGCCCGGAGGAGGTCGCGGCCGTGATCGCGTTCCTGCTCTCCGAGCAGGCGCGGTGGGTCAACGCCGTCGACCTCCTGGTCGATGGCGGCTTGCTGGGCACACGATGACCGAGACGCAGGAGGACCAGGGGTGCTGACCGCAGCCGACGAGTGGCACGTCCACCAGATGCCGGAGCCGATCGCGGTGGCCGGCACGGACCGCAACTTCTACGACCGCTCGTACTTCGGCGGCTGGACACCTGACGGCGAGCTGTTCTTCGCGCTGGCGTTCGGCATCTATCCGCACCTGAACATCGCCGACGCGCACCTGACGATCGTGCGCGGCGGCCGCCAGCACTGCCTGCACGCATCCAAGGTGCTGCACAGCGACCGCGCGACGCTGGCAGTCGGGCCGGTGTCGATCGAGATCGAGCGGCCGCTGTGGGCGCTGCGCGTCCGGGTCGCCGAGACCGAGGGGCTGGGCGCCGACCTGCGCTTCGAGGGCCGGCACTTCCCGATCGAGGAGCCGCGCTTCACCTACCGCTTCGGCCCGCGCGCGTTCATGGACTACACCCGGATGTCGCAGGGCGCACGGGTCAGCGGCGCCCTGGTCGTCGACGGCCAGCGGCTCGAGCTCCCCGAAGGGACCGTCGGCATGCGCGACCGGTCGTGGGGCATCCGCCCGATCGGACTGGGCGACCCGCAGCCGGTGGTGCCCGAGGAGCCGCCGCAGTTCTTCTGGCTCTGGGCGCCGGTGCACTTCGCCGCCGAGGTGCTGTTCTGGCACGCCAACGAGGACCGCGAGGGCCGGGCGTGGAACACGCGCGGGGAGCTCGCCGCCGACGGCCGCGGCGCCGGCGGCCTGCGCCACGCGGCGGGGACGATGGACGTGGAGCTGGTCCCGGGCACCCGGTGGGTGGCGCGCGGGACCCTGGCCGTCCGCCCGCAGGACGGCGCGCCGTTCGAGCTGGCCTACGAGCCGGTGGCCCACCTCGAGATGCAGGGCATCGGCTACCGCCACCCGACGTGGGTGCACGGCGGGTACCGCGGCAAGGAGCTCGACGTCGCCCGCGAGGACGTCGACCTCGACGCGTCGTCGCCCGGCGACCTGCACCGGTGGCACCGCCAGCTGCTGTGCCGCGTACGGCGGACGGGCGAGGACGGATCGCTCGACGAGGGCATGGGCCTGCTGGAGCACCTGTTCATCGGCGAGCACGCGCCGCTCGGCCTGCGCTGAGGCCGGCGTCGGCGCGCTCCGGGCCTGTTGGCGGATCGCCGCGGCATCCCACGGCCGATCCGCCAACAGCTGCGGCGTGCCGCGGCGGCCGGTGTGCCCGATCGCCCGCGCGTGCTCACCCGCCACCGCCGCGGCCCGTCGCCAGGTCGCGCATGCGGTCGAACAGCGAGGCGGCGGGCCCGGCCGCCAGCCGCGGCAGCGCCTCGTTGGGCACGTGGGGATGCGGGCGGGTGGGCGCGACCTTCTTGAAGGCCTCGACGCGGCCGCCGAGCTTGCGCAGCTCGTCGGGGTCGATGACCTGGCGCATGTGGGCGAACATCTCGCCCTCCTCCTCGGCGATGTGGTGGCGGATCTCCTCCATGAGCGTCGCCAGCTCGTCGTCGAAGGCCGGGTCGTCGGCGTCGAGCTTCTCCAGCCGGCTCAGCGTCTCCTCGGCCTCCGCGTGCTCCTCGCGTGCGTGCTCGGCCTCCTCGGCGCTGACCTTGTCCTCGACCTGCGGGTAGACGAGCACCTCCTCGGCGACCGAGTGGCGCACGAGCTCGATGGTGACCTGGTCGGTCAGCTCCTTGCGCCGCGCCTTGTGCTCCTCGGTCGTGGCGCCGCGGAGCGTCTCGAGCTCGGAGAACATCTGCTCGACCTCGCGGTGGTCCTGCTCGAGGACCTCGATCACGTCGCGCTGCTCGTCGGCCATCGTCGCCTCCTGGTGGTTGGGGTGCGGCCGGATCCGGCCACACCGGACGGATCCCCGGCGCGGGCGCCGCGCACCGCGGCGTGTCCGGCAGGTGGCCGTCAGCAGCAGCGGCAGCTCGTGACCGCGGCGACGGCTGAGGCGCTCGGCGCTGCGAGCGAGCCGCCGGCGGCGGCCGCGCCGGCGCCGGTGACCACCGGTGGCGACGCGGCGGTGCGCCGCCATTGGGTCGCCGGCCGGCCGCCGCGATAGCCCGT
>DASPKC010000128.1:0-18468 GCA_035628295.1 Baekduia sp. | reverse complement strand
GCGTGCTGCGCACGCGAGCGACCGAGGACGCTGCCAGCCGCGACGAGCGGCCGTCAGGCCTGTCTGTACCACGCGCCGAGCACGAGCTCCCGGAACACGATCACGCAGCGCCCGCCGGCGGTGACCACCTCCCAGTAGCGGCGGCGGATCGGCCGCTCGGTCCACCAGCGGTCCTCGACCAGCCACGTCTCGCGCACGGCCTCCACCGCCCGGCCGTCCACCGCCAGCGGGCGGCCGCGCTCGTCGGCGCGCACCACCGCGGGCAACGGAAGGCCGAGGCGCTTCGGACCGCTCACAGCCTCACTCGAACGGCGTCAGGACCGCGCGCCGCTCCGGCACGCGCGAGTCCGGGTCGACCTCGAGGACGCGCAGCGCCGCGTCCGGCCCCGCCGCCGCACGCGCCTGGCGCACCGCCTCGGCCAGCCGCGCCCGCCGCTGCGCGCTGCCGTCGTCGAAGAGCGCGTGCGCGCCCGCGTGCGCCGGGCCGAAGCGCTCGGCGGTCAGCCGCAGCACCTCGGCCGGCGCCGGCAGCAGCCCGAGCCGCTGCGCCAGGACCATCCGCATCCGCGCGGGATCGGCCAGCGCCTCGCGGAACACGACGCGCTCGCGCCACGTCCCGCCCTCCACCAGCCGCGCGCCGAGGACCACCGCGCGCAGCGTCCGTCCGCGGCGCTCGCGCCGGGCCAGCAGCCGGTCGACGAGCAGGCCGAGCGCGCGCCCGAGCTGCTCACCCGACGCGGACTCCGGCAGCTCGAGCACCTCTTCCAGCAGCTCCCCGGGCGCGCGCGGGCGCAGCGGCGCGTCGCGCCCCGCCGCCAGGTCGCGCGCCAGCAGCCCGGCTGCGCCGAAGCGGTCGGCCACATGGCCGCGCGACAGCGCCGCCAGCGCACCGAGCGTGCGGATCCCCAGGCGCTCGAGCGGCTCGACGAGCCCGGCCGTGTCGTCACGGCGGCGCAGCAGCGCCACCGGCTCGCCGGCCAGGGCGCGCGCGCCGTCGACGACCTCGGCCCGGCGCGAGCGCGCCCGCGCCGCACCCGCCAGGGCGCAGAACCGCGTCGGCCCCGCGCCGATGCGCGCCGGGACCTCGACCGCCCGCCGCGTCACCGCCACCAGCGGATCCAGCCAGTGCGGGCCGGCGCCGCCGTGCAGCCGGCGCAGCGCGCCCGCGTCGAAGTACGCCAGTCCGGGACGCGGGGCCTCGACCTCGGCACCGATGCCCTCCAGCCGCGCGACGACGGCCTCCCACGCGTCGGCGACGCCCAGCGGGTCTGGTGGGATGAGCGCCAGGCGCGGGCAGCGGGCCAGCGCCTCCCCCAGCCGCATGCCGGGGTGCACGCCGAACGCCTCGGCCGCCTGGGAGACCTCCCCCACGAGCTGCTCGCGGCCCGGGTCCGGGGCCAGTGCCATCGATCCCTGCGCCAGCGCGGCGCGCCCGCCCGCCGCGACGGCGAGCTCGAAGCGCGGGAGCAGAACGCAGAGGACGAGCACGAACGGATGTTCGCATCCCCCCGGGATGGATCGCGCTACAGGGCGCGTTGGAGCCCGAACATCGGACCGAGGCGCAGCGCCACGTTCACATCGCCCTCGACGTCCAACCGGCCCATGAGCAGGGCTTTCCCGGGATCCAGGTCACCAGCCACCAGCCGCGCGAAGTCGGCCAGCCCGAGCTTGACGACGAGCGCGGCGTCCGGGGCCGTACCAGGGCGCGAGCGCGCGGCCGTCGCGCCCACCTCCACCATCCAGCTGCGCCGCCGCCCGTCCATCCCGAGGAGCTCGAACTGCAGCGCCCCCGTGAAGCCCTCGGCGCCGGCGGGGTCGAAGCGCCACGCCAGCGCGCCGAACACGATCCGCAGGCCGGCGCGCCCGCCGATGGTGCGCTCGAGCCGCCGATCGTCGCTGCGGCGCGCGAAGGCGCCCAGGGCTACGCGGCCGCGGGCGGCCGCACGTCCGGAGAGCGGACCTGAGGACCCCAACCGCATCGCGCGCCAGGGTAGTCCCGTTACGGTGCCGCGTCATGCTCCGGGCGGGGACCTGCAAGTTCGTCGTGACCCTCGCGCTGCTGGCGGCCGCGCCGGCCGCGGACGCGCGCGTCGTGCGCGCCGAGGGCGTCCTGCCGCCCGGCCAGAGCGGGTTCGTGTCGGCCACCGGGCTGGTGGACGGCACCGGCTCGCCGCATCTCTACGACCAGGTGGCGCTCTTCGAGCGCTTCGAGCGCAAGCCGTTCGCCTTCCACAGCGGCCCCGGGGCCGAGGAGCGCCCGCGAGACGGCGTGCGGATCGTCCGCGACGCCTTCGGCGTGCCGATCGTCCACGGCACCACGGAGTACGACGTGTGGTGGGGCGCCGGCTACGCGGTCGCGCAGGACCGGCTCTTCCAGCTCGAGGCGTTCCGGCGCGCGACGCAGGGCCGGCTGGCCACGCTGCTCGGCCGCAGCGCACTGCGCGACGACCTGATCGCGCGCCGCGACTACCCCTCCGGCCCGGAGGTCGAGGCGATGGCCGCCCGGCTGCCCGTCGCGCTGCAGCGCCGCGCCGAGGCCTATCGCGACGGCATCAACGCCTGGCTGGCCCGCGCACGCCTCAGCGTGCAGGACCTTCCCGGCGAGTTCGCCGCCACCGGCGCGGTGCCGATCGCGGACTGGACGCTGCGCGACACATGGACGGTCGCCGTCTTCCTGGCGCGCACGGTGCCCAGCGGCGACGGCAACGAGCTGCGCAACCTCCGCGCGGTCCAGCAGGGTGGCCCGCGCGCGCTGCAGCGCATGCTCCCGCTGCGCGTCAAGGGCCAGGTCTCGACCATCCCGCTCGGCGAGGGCCGCTTCACGCAGGGGCGGGCGCGCACGCCGCGCCAGGAGCGCCGGGCCCTGCAGCGGTCGCTGGCGTTCGCGGCCACCCTGCCTGACGCGACGCCGCGCGATGCCGCCGCGGCACGGCACAAGGCGGATCTCGCGCCGGGGCGCATCGGCCGCGCCGGCGGGTCGTTGATGTTCGCGGTCGGCAATCCCAAGACCAGACGGGCGTGGCTGTTCAACGGTCCGCAGCTCGGCTTCAGCGCCCCGGAGCTGTTCGTCGAGCTCGAGGTGCACGGCCCGGGTGTCGACGTCCGCGGCGTCACCGCTCCCGGCGTGCCGGTCATCGGCATCGGCCACAACGACCACGTCGCGTGGGGCTTCACCAGCGGCCTGTCGGATGACGACGACCTCTACGCCGAGAAGCTCGTCCCCGGCGAGGCCGAGCGCTACGTGTTCCGCGGCGAGGAGCGCGAGATGGACTGCCGCAACGAGCGCTTCGAGTACCGCACCTCGCCGGCCGACATCGTGCTCGGCGGCAGGACGCCGGAGTTCGGGACGGTCACGGAGCGCATATGCCGGACCCACCACGGGCCCGTCCAGCTGCGCACGGGTGACGTCGCCTACGCGCGCCGGTACGCGATCTACGGACGCGAGCTCGAGACGTTCGTCGGGATCAAGGCGCTCAGCGAGGCGCGCTCGGTCCGCGACGTCGATGCCGCGATGCAGCAGGTCACGTGGAACGAGAACGTGATGGCCGCCGACTCGGAGGGCAACATCGGCTTCTGGCACCCCGGCCTGATGCAGCAGCGCCCGCCGGGCTGGGACGAGCGGCTCCCGCTGCCCGGCACGGGTGAGGCCGAGTGGCCCGGCCTCGTCGACCGGCGGCGCATGCCGCACGTCATCAACCCCCGGCAGGGCTGGCTGTCGAACTGGAATAACATCCCCTCCCAGGGCTGGACCACCGGCGATGGCGTTGCCGACGAGCGGGTGACCGGCCCGCTGCACCGCAACGCGTTCCTGACCGCGCAGGTGCGCCGGCTTGCGCGCAACCCGTCGTTCGAGGCGGCGCGGGCCGCGGCGCACCGCGCGGGGACGACCGCCCAGCAGCGCCCGCTTCTCGGCCCGCGCCTGCGCCGCGTCGCGCGCCGCGCGCGCGGCGGCGCCGCCGACGTCCTGCAGGCCATCCTGCGCTGGGACGGCAACTACGACCGCGTCGACGAGCGCGGCACGACGGATCCCGGCCTGGCGGCGTGGCAGGCGTTCCGCGACGCGGCGCGCGACGCGGCGGTGGCGCCGTTGGGGCGCGGGGCTCAGCTCTTCGGCTCGCGGACCAGCCGGACGCACGTCTTCGACTTCTCCAACGCGATGGCCTACGCCTTGCGCACGCTCGACGACCGCCAACTGCGCCTCGCCGCGGCGGCGGCCCACGGGCGGCTCGTCGACCGGTTCAAGAGCGCCGACCCGCAGTCCTGGCGCGAGCCGCGCCGGATGTACGACGTCGGCACCCAGGGCGCCGGGCAGCCGCCCGACCTCGAGTTCTACGACCGCGGGACCTGGGAGCAGCTCGTCGAGCTCGGACCATAGGAGCCGGTGCCGGCCCCGGCGGGGGCGGCCGGCCGCGCGAGCGAGCGAGCGAGCGAGCCGCCAGGGTGCACAAATGCACGAGGACGGTGCGCTTCTGCACCCGGGCGCGGATCTTCCAGCTCCGCTCATGCCCCGCCGTCCCGAGCTACGCTGGAGGGGCACGCTGGACGGCCGCGGCGGGAGAGACAACCCGTCGAGGAAAGTCCGGACACCACAGGGCAAGGGTGGTCGGGGCAACCCGACCCGGGGAAACCCGCGGGAAAGTGCAACAGAGAGCAGACCGCCGATGGCGGGGCCACACGTGAGCCCCGCACAGGCAAGGGTGAAACGGTGCGGTAAGAGCGCACCAGCGTCACGGCGACGTGGCGGCTCGGCAAACCCCACCCGGTGCAAGACCGAGCAGGACCGCTCGCAGGCTGCCCGCCGAGGTCCAGGTAGGTCGCGAAGATGGATGGCCGTCCACGACAGGATCCGGCTTACAGGCGTGCTACCGCGAGGGCCCCGGTGACGGGGCCCTCGCCAGTCCTGCGCGCTCAGCTCAGCGTCGAGCCGCAGGAGCGGCAGTGCCCCGCCGGCGTCGCCGGGGTGCCGGCAGGCCTCATCGGCTCGCGGCAGACCGGGCAGGCGGCGGGGCGCGAGGCGGTGAGCTCCGCCCACGCGCCCGTGAGCATGTCGTCGAGGGTCGGCCCGGACGGGCCGGGCACCGTCGCCGGCGGCGGCTGCTCGCCCGCGCGCTCGCCCACCAGCCGCGCCAGCAGCCCGGGCTCGGCGGCAGAGCCGGCCGGGGCCGCCGGGCGGCGCCGCGCGCGGGCGCGGTCACCCTCGAGGCCCGGGATGGTCAGCGAGGTCGTCATCAGCTCACCGCACGCTCCGGAAGAGCCCGACGACGCGCCCGAGGATCCGCACGTCCTTGGAGCGGATGGGCTGCATCGCCGCGTTCTCGGGCTGCAGGCGGACATGGTCGGCCTCGCGGAAGAAGCGCTTGACGGTCGCCTCCTCGCCCACGAGCGCGACCACGATCTCGCCGTCCGACGCGTTCTCCTGCGGGCGCACGACGACGTAGTCGCCCTCGAGGATCCCGGCGTCCTTCATCGACTCGCCGCGGATGCGTAGGACGTACTCCCCGTCCTCGCCACCGGCCAGCGGCGGCACCTCCACGTACTCCTCGATGTTCTCCTCGGCGAGGATCGGCTGACCGGCCGCGACCTGGCCGACGACCGGCAGCCCGTTGCCGCGCACGAGCGAGCGCACGTTGTCCACCGCGTTGCCGACGGCGCGGTCGAGCAGCTCGATCGCCCGGGGCTTGGACGGGTCGCGCCGCAGCAGCCCGAGCTTCTCGAGATTGGCGAGGTGCGCATGGACCGTCGACGACGAGGCGAGGCCGACGGCCTTGCCGATGTCGCGCACGGTGGGCGGATACCCGTGGTCGGACGAGTACCGCTTGATGAAGTCGAAGATCTCCTGCTGGCGCTTGGTCAGCTCCTTCGTCAGGTCCATCAGGCGGCTCCTCGCAGCGGGGGGACGAACATGTGTTCGTGAAGGTAGCGGGGGGCGCGGACGGATGCAAGACGACCGGGCCGCTGGGCGCGCTCGCCCACCGCGCACCCCACCCCGACCGCGAGAACGAGGAAGCCCCGCCGGGGCGGGGCTCCTGTTCCGAGTGCGCCGAAGAGGACTCGAACCTCCACGGGCCGTAATGGCCCACTAGGCCCTCAACCTAGCGCGTCTACCAATTCCGCCACCGGCGCTCGGGGTCGTCGAGTGTAGCGGCGGACGCCCCACGACGCGGTCCGCGGCGCCCAGGGCCAGCAGGCCTCAGCCGCGGTCTCAGGACCCCGGGTCGTAGCTCGCCTCCTGGGTCGTCGGCACCCCCGAGGGCCCCGGTCCGGCGGCCAGCTCCGTTCCCGAGGACGCGCGGCGCAGGACGAGCGCGCCGCCCACCAGCGCCACGAGGTCGACGAGGACGACCGCCATGACCGGGGGACGCCGGCGCGCCCACCGCCGAGCGTCGGCGCGTCAGGCTGCGGCGAGCGCCCGCGCCAGCGCCAGCGCGGCCGCCGACGAGTCGCCGGCGGTCACCTGCTCGACCAGGCCGTCACGCACCACGAGCGTCCAGCCGGCGTCCTGGTCGACGACCCGCCCCGCGCCCCAGGCGTACACCCGGCCGAACACGACGACGACGTCGGCGCCCGCGGGCCCCGCCCCGCGCCGGACCTCGACGCGCTCGGGACGCGGGCGCAGCTCGACCCACAGCCGTCCCGTGTCGCGCACGTACGCCCGCAGGCCGTCGCGCCCGCGGTACGGGCGACCACCTTGGGCGAGGTCGGCGGTCGGCGCATGCAGCTGGACGTCGTCGGCGCACAGCGCGCACAGCGCGTCGGCGTCGCGCCGCTCCACGGCCGCGAAGAAGGCGTCGACGAGCGCCGGCGCGCGCGTGACGTCCTCGCTGACAGCGGCGTCCATCTGCGCCGGGGTGCCCGCCTCGGGCGACGCCCAAGCCGGGCGTGTCCGTGCGTGCGGGTCAGGAGGCCAGCGCGAGCTCCGCGCGGCGGCTGCGGAACTCCTCGGCCGCCTCGCAGAGCACCTCGACCATGGCGGTCTTGGCGGGCGAGCGGTACGCGTCGGCCGCGACGGCCGCGCCGATCCGCCGCACCGGCGGGCGCGCGCCGAGCGAGCGGATCACGACGTCGTCGCGGACCGCCACGAGCGCGAGGTCGGGGATGAAGGAGAGGCCCATGCCCGAGGCGACAAAGCCCTGGATGGCCAGGTAGTCGTCGGATTCGAAGGCGATCCGCGGCTCGAAGCCGGCCTCGCGGCAGGCGCGGGTGAAGACCGCGACGTCGGGGCACGTCTCGCCGGGACCGACCATCCACTCCTCGTCGGCGAGGTCGCCGAGCCGGAAGCGCTTCTTGGCCAGCGGATGCCCGACCGGCAGCGCGACGTACATCGGGTCGTCGAGCAGGTGCGTCGTCTCCACCCGCCGGTCCTGGCGCACGGGCGGGCCGTCGATCGTGAGCGCGATGTCGACCTCCCCACCCAGCAGCATCCCGAGGGCCTCGGGCGGCTCGCTGGGGACGAGCGACAGCTCGACGCCCGGGTGACGCTCGCGGAAGGCGGCGATGGCGACGGGCATGAGCGTCGCGCACGCCGAGGGGAAGGCGGCGAGGCGCAGCCGCCCGGCGTAGCCGCCCGCGATCTGCGCGAGCTCGTCCTCGGCGTCGGCGAGCCGGGCGAGGATGACATCGGCGTGGGCGACGAGCGCGCGGCCCGCGTCGGTCAGGCGCACCCCGCGGGCGTTGCGCTCGACGAGCTGCGTGCCGGCTTCGCGCTCCAGGGCTGCGATCTGCTGCGAGACGGCGGACTGGGTGTAGGCCAGCGCGTCGGCCGCAGCGGAGAAGGACCCGCGCTGGGCGACCTCGCGCAGAACCCGGAGGCGCGGCACGTTGAGCACAAGCCCAGCTTATACCTCCCAGCACGAGATGTCATTGGAGCTTGTGGAGCGGAGGGCGCATCATGTTGGCCATGTCCCGCACCACCGTCTCCCCCACCGACGTCGCCCAGGCGCTCGTCATCCGCCCGGCGACGCCCGCCGACGCCCCCGCGGTGGTGCGCCTGGCCGGGCTCGACAGCGCCGAGCGCCTGAGCGGCGACGTCCTGCTCGCCGAGCGCGACGGCCGCCTGGTGGCGGCGCGGTCGCTGAGCGACGGCCGCACGATCGCCGACCCGTTCGTGCCCACGGCCGACGTCGTCGAGGTCCTCGCGCTGCGTGCAGCGTCCCTCGGCGCCCCCGCGCGACGGTCCTCCTCCGCCCGCCTGTGGCACCTGCCGCGGCGGCGCGCCGTCGCCGCGTGACGACTCCGGCGCCGGCCGCCCGCGCGGCCGGCGCCGGCCGTCACAGTTGCATTTTGCTACGCTAGCGGTCATGGACTCGCAGCTGACCGCCGCCCGCCGTCGCGTCGTCACCTGGGACGACCCGCTCGAGCTCGCGGCGGCGAGCGCCGGCCGCTCCGGGCTCGAGTTCCTGCAGGCCATGGTCCGCGGCGAGCTCCCGCCCCCGCCCATCGCCCAGCTCGTGCAGCTGACGATCGCCGAGGTCCAGGGGGGCCGCGTCGTGTTCCGCGTGGAGCCGTCGGAGTCCATGTACAACCCGATCGGGACGGTCCACGGCGGGATCCACGCCACTGTGCTCGACAGCGCCCTGGGCTGCGCGGTCCACTCCACGCTGCCGGCGGGTGCCGGCTACACGACGCTCGAGCTCAAGGTCAACTACGTGCGCGCGTTCACCGTCGACAGCGGGGCGGCCCTCGCCGAGGCGACCGTCGTGCACCGCGGGTCGCGCCAGGCCACCGCCGAGGCCCGGCTCACCCGCGAGGCCGACGGCAAGCTGCTGGCCCACGCGACCACGACCTGCCTCGTCCTCGCGTAACGCCTCTCACACAACGGTGTCGTTGCAGGTGTGAGCCTCCGTGCGGGAGGCAGAGACACCATGAGCGATCACCACTTCCAGTACCCGAAGGTCACGCCGGTCCAGCGGCCGGTCGCGACGCCCCAGGCGCCCGTCGCCGCGGCGTCCGCCGCGCGCTGATCAGCGGCCGAGCACGCGGACGAACTCGCGGGCGCGCCCGGGCAGCGGCCCGAGCAGCTCGCGCACCTCGGCCAGGCCCCGGCGCAGCTCCGGGTCACCCACCTCGACCGGCGCCATCGAGTCCTGCAGGGCCGACAGCGTCATGTCGGCGCGCGCGACGCCCTCCATCGCGCGCTGCAGCAGCTCCCGGGCCGTCGTGCCGCCCGCCGGGCCCTCGCCCGCGGCTGC
Organism: Baekduia sp.; assembly: GCA_035628295.1. Taxonomy (GTDB): domain Bacteria; phylum Actinomycetota; class Thermoleophilia; order Solirubrobacterales; family Solirubrobacteraceae; genus Baekduia. The sequence continues at coordinate 9,280 of DASPKC010000128.1, read as the reverse complement.
CGGGAACGTCTCCTCGGCCAGCCCGGCCCGCCCGGCGAAGCCGGTGTGCGTGCGCCGCGCGCGGCCGTAGGCGTGCTGGACGGGGCCGAAGAGCTCGTCCTCCAGCCGGTCCGCGGCCCGCTCGTCGAGCAGCTCGTAGGCGGCGCCGAGGTCGGCGAGCGCGGCAGCGAGGTGCGCAATCGCGGCGGCGACCGTGTCGAGCAGCTCCCGGCGGGCCTCGCCCGCGAGGTAGGTCATGCGCGCAGCGTAGTGCCGCCGGGCGCGCGGGGATCATGGCCCGGTGGAGCCGCTGTTCGCCTTCGAGGACGTCACCGTCGGCCGACGGCTCCTCGGTGTCCGGGCGACCGTCCCGGCGCGGGGCACCACGGTCGTGCGCGGGCCCTCCGGCGCGGGCAAGTCGACGCTCCTGCGGCTCTGCAACCGCCTCGAGGTCCCGGACCGCGGCGTCGTGCGCTACCGGGGCGCGGACCTCGCGGAGGTCGACGTCCTGGCGCACCGGCGCGAGGTCGGGATGGTGTTCCAGCGGCCCGTCCTCTTCCCCGGGACGGTCGCCGACAACCTCGCGGTCGCCCGCCCGCAGGACCCGGTGGGGCTGCTGCTCGAGCGGGTGCGCCTGCCCGCCGCGTTCCTGGACCGCGAGGCGGCCACGCTCAGCGGCGGGGAGGCGCAGCGCGCCTGCCTGGCCCGGGCACTGGCGACGCGCCCGCGGGTGCTGCTCATGGACGAGCCGACGAGCGCGCTGGACGACGAGGCCACGCTCGGGATCGAGGCGCTCGTGCGCGAGCTCGCCATCCCGGTCGTGCTCGTGACCCACAGTGACGAGCAGGCGGCGCGGCTCGCCGACCACGTCATCGAGCTCGACGCCGGGCGGGTCGTGGAGGTCGCCGGTGGACGGTGACGTCACCCCGCTGGGCCTGGCCGCCTCGCTGCTGCTCGTGGCCGTCTCGATCGCCATCTCCCGCGCCCAGCAGCTGCGGCTCGAACGCGACATGGTCGTGTCGGTCGTGCGCTCGCTGGCCCAGCTCCTGCTGGCCGGCGCCGCGCTCGGTCTGGTCGTCGACGAGGACGCCCCGATCCTCCTGTCGTGGCTGTGGGTGGCGGCCATCGTGGTCTTCGCCGCCGCCACGGTCCGCCGCCGGGCGCCGCGGCTGCCGGGGGTCTTCACGATCTCGCTGGCCGCCAACGCCGGCTCGGCGGTCGTCGGGCTGGGCACGCTGTTCGCGCTGGGGATCTTCCCCATGGAGGGCCGCACCGTCGTGCCGCTGGCCGGCATGGTCGTCGGCAACGCGTTCAAGTCCGGGGTGCTCGCGGTCCTGCGGCTGACCGAGGCCGTCGGCGAGCGCCGCGACGACGTCGAGGCGCGCCTGGCGCTCGGGCTCCCGGCCCCCGACGCGGTCCGGCCGATCGTGCGCGGGACGCTGCGGCTGGCCATCAGCCCGCAGGTCGAGAACATCAAGGGCCTGGGCATCATGTTCCTCCCGGGCGCCATGACGGGCCTCATCCTCGCCGGGGTCGACCCGCTCGACGCCGTGCTCGTCCAGCTCGCACTCATGTACGTGATCCTGGGCGGGGTGGTGACCACGACGACGGTGACCACGCTGCTGACGGTCCGGCGGCTCGTGACGCCCGACCACCGGCTCGTGCCCTTCGCCCGCGAGACGCGCGACGAATAGGGTCGCCCGATGGGCTTCACCTGGCAGGACGGCGAGCGCACCATCCGGTTCGGCCGCGGGGCGTGCGCCACGGCGCTCGAGCTCGTGCACGAGGACTACGTCCTGCTCACGACGCCGCGAGCGCAGCCGGCCGGCGCCCATCTGGTGGAGGAGGCCGCGACGGTGCACCACGTCGCGCCCGGGCGGGTCGACGAGCTCAGCGAGCGGCTCCTGGAGGAGCTGCGCGACACCGAGCACCTGGTCGCGTTGGGGGGCGGTCGCGTCATCGACACCGCCAAGGCGGTCGCCGCCGTCACCGGGGCGACCGTCGCCGCGATCCCCACGACGCTCAGCGCGGCGGAGATGACGCGCATCCACCGGCTGCCGGCGTCGGCGCCGCAGGGCACGGCCATGGTCCGCCCGCGCATCGTCGTCAACGACCCCGACCTCTGCGCCTCGCAGCCGCCGGCCGAGCTCGCGGCCAGCGCGGCGAACTCCCTCGGCCACGCCCTCGAGGGGCCGTGCACACCGAAGGCCTCGCCCGTGCCGGTGCTGGCGGCCCGGGAGGCGGCCCGCCTGATCGACGCCGCCTACCTCGTCGACGGCGAGGACCCCGGGGGCGCAGGGCGCGAGCAGCTGGCGCTGGCGGCGCTGCTCAGCGGCTACACGATCGACAGCACCGCCTACGGGCTGCACCACGTGCTCAGCCAGACGCTCGTGCGCGAGGCGGACGCCGGCCACGGGCCGGCCAACGCGGCGATGCTGCCGCACACGATCGCGGCGCTCGAGCGGCGCTTCCCCGGCCGCGTCGACGCCGACGGGACGCTGCGGGCGCTGGCCGAGCGCCTGGCGGACCGCGCGGGCGCCCGGCGGCTGCGCGACCTCGGGGTCGCGGAGGCCGACCTCGACCGCTGCGCGGCGGCGGCGGCGCAGCGCCCGCAGCTGCAGCTCACGCCGCCCGCCGCCGACGAGGCGGAGATCCGCGAGCTCTACGCGGCCGCGTGGTGAACGGCGCGCGGCGCTCGGCCGCCGAGGAGGCGCGTACGCTCGTGGCCGCCGCGCGCTTCGGCGCGCTGGCGACGATCAGCGCCGACGGCGGCCCGTGGGCGTCGGTCGTCGCGTACGTCCCGCTCGACGACGGTCGCCCGGTCCTGCACGTCTCGACGCTCGCCGAGCACGGGCGCAACCTCCAGCGCGACCAGCGCGCGAGCCTCGTGGTCACCGAGGACGCCGGAGCCGGCGACCTGCTCGACGCCGGGCGCGTCACGCTGGCCGGCCGCGTCCGGCGGCCCGACGAGGCCGGCGCGCCCGGAGCGCCCGGCGATCCCCACGGCTTCGCGGACTTCTCGACGTGGGTCCTGGAGGTCGAGCGCGTGCGGTGGGTCGGCGGCTTCGCGCGCATGGACTCCGTCGACGGCGCGGCGTACCTCGCCGCGACGCCGGACCCCACCGGGCCGTCCGCCGCGCGGGCGGTGGCGCACCTCAACGCCGACCACGCCGACGCGCTGCTCGACATCGCCCGCACGCTGGCCGGCCGGCCCGAGGCAACCGCCGCGTCGTGCGTGCGCATCGACCGCTACGGGCTGGACCTGCGGATCACCGCGCCGGGCGGCGCGACGGAGGAGCGGGTCGCGTTCGCCGAGCCCGCCACCGCCCCCGACGGGCTGCGCGCCGCGACGGTGGAACTGACGCGCCGGGCGCGCGCCTAGGCGTGTCGCGTGCGGCGCGGATCGCCGTGCCTGGCGAGGAAGAGGCCGCAGGCACAGTGCGCCAGCACGGGCCTGCGCCGATGACATGGCCAGGCGCGGCGAGGCGCCCCGCAGGCGGCGCGCCTACTCCCAGGGCTTCTTCAGGAGGATGATGGTGTTCAGGAAGAACACGATCGCGAACGCGACGGTCCAGCGGTTCAGGTTGCGCTCGACCATGGAGCCGCCGCCCAGGCGGCCCTGACCGGTGCCCACGCCGAACGCGCCGGACAGGCCGGTGTCCTTGCCCGAGTGCATGAGCACCAGGAAGATCAGCCCGACGCTGAGCCCGACCTGCAGGACCGAGAGGATCGTCTCCATGGGTCAGGGATGGTAGCCGTCGAGCTCGCGGAGCAGCTCCACCGCCTCGGCGCGCAGCTCGCGGTCCAGCGCGCGCCAGTCCGCCTCGGACATCTTGCCGGTGCGGAAGTCCAGCTCGGCCTCGCGGATCTCGCGGTACTTGGCCTCCTTGGCGGCCTCCAGATCGGCCACCCGGCCCGCGTCGCGGTCCTCGGCGCGCTCGTGCCCGCCGCGCAGGGGCGCGGCGACCGCCCAGACGACGAGCGCCAGGACGACGGCCAGCACCAGCACCACCAAGACGCCCTCCACGGTCGCGGGCCGCTCAGGCCCGGCCGAGGTCCTGCGCGACGCGCGCGCGCAGCCGCGCGGTCGCCGGCCGCGGCGCGGTGCGGCCCTGCGGCCACAGGCCCAGGAGGCCGCCGCCGAAGACGATGAGCCCGCCCGCCCAGATCCACGCCACCATCGGGGAGACGATCACCCGGAAGGTCGCGGGCGGCCCTTCGCGCACGTAGCGGTCCGACAGCCCTCGCAGGACCTGGCCCAGCAGCTGCGCGCGCATGGCGGGCGGCATCCCGGTGGCCTTGGCGAAGACGGCGTCGCCCTCGTCGATGATCGGCTTGAGGCGGTCGAAGTCGGGCGAGACGGCGGTCCAGAGGTCCCGCTGCAGGCCCGCGTCCATGGCCACCTCGCTGGTCGACTCGCCCTCGAAGAAGCGCCCGACGGCACCGAGGCCGCGCTCGTCGCGCGAGGGGTAGTAGCCGCGTTCGGGCTCGAGCGTGCCGACGCGCTCGCCGTCGCGCGACACCGCGACGCGGGCGCCGAGGACGACCCGCTCGAGCTCGCCCCCCTGCGTGTCGATCCGCGAGGTCGCCTTCTCGTAGGTGACGTCGTAGCCGCCGACGCGCGTCGTCTGCCCGGGCGCGAGCTTGACGTCCTGCGACTTCTGGAACGCCGACGAGGCCGCCACGCCGATGAAGAGGACCGCCATCCCGACGTGCACCACGTAGCCGCCCCAGCGGCGGCGGTTGCGGGCGACGAGCGCGCCCACGGCGCGCAGCACGCCGTCGCCGCTCATCGCGCGCCGGGCGCGCGCGCCGCGCACGAGCTCCTGGCCCACGCCGCCGAGCACGAACGCGCCGCAGGCGAACATCGTCAGGGCCAGCGGCCGCTCGGCTGCGCCGAGCGCGACGGCCACGCCGATGACGACCAGCGCCGTCAGCGCCGGCACGACGAACGAGCGCCGCGCGTTGGCCAGCGTCCCGCGCCGCCAGGCGATGACGGGCCCGACGCCGCTGAGCAGCACGAGCAGCAGCGTGAGCGGCACGGTGTAGCGGTCGAACCACGGCGGGCCGAGCGCCTGCTTGGTGCCCGTGGCCGCCTCGGCGATGAGCGGGAAGAACGTCCCCCAGAACACGACGAAGCACAGCCCGACGAGGACCAGGTTGTTGGCCAGGAACACCGACTCGCGCGACCACAGCGAGTCGAGCCGCGCGTCGCTGCGCAGGGTGTCCACCCGGCTGACGACGAGCCAGACCGATCCGGCGATCATCAACCCGATCAGCACGAGGAACGGCACGCCGAGCGTCGAGGCGCCGAACGCGTGGATGGAGTCGAGGATCCCCGAGCGCACGAGGAACGTCCCGAGGATGGCCAGCACGCCGCAGGCCAGCGCCAGCGAGGCGTTCCAGATCTTCAGCATCCCGCGGCGCTCCTGGAGCATCACGGAGTGCAGCAGCGCGGTGCCGGTCAGCCAGGGCATGAGCGAGGCGTTCTCGACCGGGTCCCACGCCCAGTAGCCGCCCCAGCCGAGCTCGGCGTAGGACCAGCGGGCGCCGAGCAGGATCCCGACGCCGAGGAAGAACCAGGCGGCGAGCGTGAAGCGCCGGGTGGCGGCGATCCACTCGGCGTCGGCACGGCGGACGATCAGCGCGCCGACGGCGAAGGCGAACGGGATCGCGAAGAGCGTGTACCCGCTGTAGAGCATCGGCGGGTGGCTCATCATCGATGGATGGCGTAGCAGCGGGTTGAGCCCGTTGCCCTCCGCCGGGGCGACCGGCAGCGTCGCGAACGGCGACGCGCTGAAGACGAGCAGCCCGGCGAAGAACGCCCCCAGACCCAGCAGGACCGCCGTCGCGTACGGCTGCACGTCGCGCATGCGCCGGCGCGTCAGGAACAGCACCAGGCTCGACCAGGCACCCAGGAGCACGAGCCACAGCAGCAGCGAGCCCTCCTGCGACGACCAGATCGCCGTCGCCTTGTAGAAGGTCGGCGTCGTCGTCGAGGAGTGGTCGGCGACGACCTCGAACGTGAGGTCGGTCCGCAGGAACGCGGCTTCGAGCAGCGCGAACGCGCCGGCGGTCAGCGCGGCCATGGCGTACACCGCCCGGCGCGCGGAAACGACGAGGTCGCGCCGCCCGCGGGCGCCGCCGACCAGCGCGGCGACCGTCCCGTAGACGGCGACCGCGAGGGCCAGGATGAGGAGGGCGCGACCGAGGGTCGGCACGGTGGATCAGCGGCGCGCTAGGAGCGCTGCTGCTTCTCGTCCTCGAACTTCGAGGGGCACTTCGTCACGAGCGTGTCCTTCTCGCCGACGAAGACGCCGTCCGTGCCGCGGCGCACGTCGATGATGACCTCGCGGCCCTCGCGGAACGGATCGGGGATCGCGCCCTGGTAGCGCACGGGGATCGACGGGCCGCCCTCGCGGTCCATCACGCGGAAGCTCTTGCCGCCCGGGATGTCGCGCACGGAGCCGGGCACGACGCGGCCGGTCAGCTGGTACTCCTGACCGTTGACGGCCGAGCGCAGCTGGCTGGGCTTGCGCGCCTCGCTGGAGGAGCTGAAGCTGGTGTAGATCAGAGCCGACGCGAGCACGACGGCGGCCGCCAGGGCCACGACGAGGCGCACGCGCCGCTTGCGGGAGGGGTCCATCGCGTCCCCAAGTATCGCAGGCTCTGGGGCCCACCCGTCCACGCGCTCGGACATCGGGCAGGAGGACGCTCAAGCGCGTCGTAGTCCGGGCCGAAGACTGAAGAGAGAAACCTCCGGGCCCTCCGGGCGTTCTCTTCCAAGAGCATGCGCTTCCCCTCGACCACCCGCATCCTCGGCGCCCGCGCCCGCAACGCCCGTCCCGGCCTGGCGCCGCGGCGGCGTCGCCACGACGCGCGCGGGGACGTCCCCTTCACGCCGGCCCCCGCGCCCGCCGCGCCCGCTCCGGCGCCGGCCGTCGCCACCCGGCCGGCCGCCACGGCGTCCGCCGACGAGCTGCGGGCCGAGCGCCGCATGCGCGAGGCGGGCGGCCCCGAGGACACGGCGCACTACATGTGCGCGTGCGGCTTCCGGTTCGACGCCGCGGTCTCCACGACCGTGACGTGCCCGCACTGCGGGACCGGGCAGGCCTGGTAGCCCGCGCCATTACGACGGCGTAGCATTTGCCGCGTGGGCCACGATCCCGGCACGCGCCTGCTCGCCGTCCTGCTCATCGCCCTGATGGCCGTCGGCAGCGTCCTGCTGTGGCTCGGGATCCCGTTCCTGTGGATCTACGGCGCGTCGCAGGTCGTGGAGAGCTCCCAGCCGTCGATGGGCGCCTACGTCGCCGTGCTCATCGGCATCCCGACGACGATGGTCCTCGTGGGCAAGGGCTTGTCGCGCCTCAACCACCTCTACGGCGAGCTGACCGGGACGACGCCGACCGTGAAGGTCCGCACGCCCTGGCTGCGCTCCCTGCGCGGCGAGCGCGAGCCGGCCCACCCCCGGACGGTCCTCGACGTGGTCATGGTGGTCTCGGTCTCCGTCGCGATCGTCCTGTTCGGCATCTGGTTCCTCTTCCTCGCCGAAGGCGGTGGCTTGCCGGGCTGAGAGCGGCCTTGACAAGTAACTGGTTGGACCAGTAGCCTGCTGCCCCCATGGCCGACTCCGCCTCCGCCTGGCGCCCCGCCGCCCGCCGCTCCGTCGCCGACGACGTCCACGACCAGCTGCGCCGCGCCATCCTCGATGGACTGCTCGCGCCCGGCGACGCGCTCCCGGGAGAGCGCGACCTGGCCGCGCGCTTCGAGGTCAACCGCCACGCCGTGCGCCAGGCCGTCGGGCGCCTGGCGCAGTCCGGGCTCGTGGCGGTGACCCACGGCGGGGCGACCCGGGTCAGCGACTGGCGCCGGACCGCCGGCCTCGATGTCCTCACCGACCTCGCGTTCGGGGCCGACGGCCGGCTGCCCGACGCCGACGTCATCCGCTCCGCGCTGGAGATGCGCCTCAGCATCGGCACCGACGTCGCGCGCCGCTGCGCCGAGCGCGCGACGCCCGACGTCCTCGCGGCGGCTCGCGCCCACCTCGCCGCCATGGACGACGCGCCGGACGCCGAGACCGCCAACGACCACTACGCCGCGCTGTGGGCGGCGCTCGTCGACGGCGCCGGCAACGTCGCCTACCGCCTGGCGCTCAACAGCCTCGTGGCCGCGCTCGACCAGGTGCCCGAGCTGACGCTCGAGCTCTCCGCCGGTGAGCTGCGCGACGGCGCCGGCCGCGCGCGGCTACTCGACGCCGTCGCGGCCGGCGACCCGGATGCCGCCGCCGCCGCCGCGGCTGCCCTGCTGCAGCGGATGCTCACCGCCGCCCGCGTCCTGACGGAGGCCCGCTGATGGTCGACCTCGTCCTGTACGCCATCCCGGCGTTCCTGCTGCTGCTGGGCACGGAGTGGTGGTCCTACCGCCACCTGCACGACGACCACGACCTGCCGGGCTACGAGGCCCGCGACACCGCCACGTCGCTGTCCATGGGCATCGGCAACGTGGTCATCAACGTGGGCTGGAAGGCGGTCGTGGTGGCCATCTACGCGGGCCTGCACGAGCTCGCACCGCTCGACCTGCCCGACGCGGCGCTCTGGGCCTGGGTGCTGCTCTTCTTCGCCGACGACCTCTCGTACTACTGGTTCCACCGCGCGCACCACGAGGTCCGCTTCTTCTGGGCCAGCCACGTCGTGCACCACTCCAGCCAGCACTACAACCTCTCGACGGCGCTGCGCCAGACGTGGACCCCGATGACGGCGCTGCCCTTCTGGCTGTGGCTGCCGCTGATCGGCTTCGAGCCCTGGCAGATCCTGCTGGCGCAGAGCTGGAGCCTGCTCTACCAGTTCTGGCTGCACACCGAGCGCGTGTCGCGGATGCCGGCGTGGTTCGAGCGCGTCTTCAACACGCCGTCGCACCACCGCGTCCACCATGGCTCCAACGAGCAGTACCTCGACCGCAACCACGGCGGGATCCTGATCATCTGGGACCGGCTGTTCCGCACCTACGAGCCCGAGGCCGAGCGCGTGCGCTACGGCCTGACGACGAACATCGAGACGTTCCACCCCGTGCATGTCGCCTTCGGCGAGTACGCGGCGCTGTGGCATGACGTGCGCGCGGCCAGGACGTGGCGCGACCGCTGGAACTTCCTGGTCAAGGGCCCGGGATGGGCGCCGGAGCCCGAGCGCCGGCCCATGGCGGCGGAGCGTCCGCCGGCCATGGACATGGCGACGTGATCCGTCGAACCACTTGACAAACGGCCCCCTGATGTAAAACACTCGACGGCGTGTCAGCCACCGCCGCA
>DASPKC010000127.1:0-14468 GCA_035628295.1 Baekduia sp. | reverse complement strand
ACGATCTTCTGCTGATCGCTGCCCTTGAAGTTGAAGAGCCCGACGTACGATCGCGACGGGATCTCGCTCCGTCCGACCACGATCTTGTCCTGCCCCTTCGAGATCTCCTTGAACACCGTGTTCTCGGGCTCGAGCGCGTCGCGCGACTGATCGACGTACATCAGCTTCACCGTCTCGCCGACGGTGATCGTCCCGGCGTCGGGCTTCATCTGCCCGGTGATCATCTTGAACAGCGTCGTCTTGCCGGCGCCGTTCGGCCCGATGATCCCGACGATCGATCCCTTGGGGATCATGAAGTCGAGGCCCTCGTAGAGGATCCGATCGCCGAACGCCTTGGTGACGCCCTTGGCCTCGATCACCACGTCGCCGAGCCGCTCGCCGGGCGGGATCCAGATCTCTCCGTCGCTGCGCTTGGCCTTCTGCGCCTCGTTGACCAGGGACTCGTACGCCTGGAGGCGCGCCTTGCTCTTCGCCTGCCGGGCCTTGGGAGACTGCCGCACCCACTCGAGCTCGTGCGCGATCTTGCGCTTGCGCGCCGAGTCCTGCTTCTCCTCGACCGCGAGCCGCTTCTCCTTCTGCTCGAGCCAGCCGGTGTAGTTCCCTTCGTAGGGGATACCCCGTCCCCGGTCGAGCTCGAGGATCCAGCCGGCGACGTTGTCCAGGAAGTAGCGATCGTGCGTCACCGCGACGACGCATCCCTTGAAGTCCGCGAGGAAGCGCTCGAGCCAGGCGACGCTTTCGGCGTCCAGGTGGTTGGTGGGCTCGTCGAGGAGCAGCAGGTCGGGACGGGAGAGGAGCAGCCGGCACAGCGCCACCCGGCGGCGCTCGCCGTAGGCCAGCGCGACGCCGACGGCGTCGATCACGCTGTTTCCGAGCCGCGCCGTGGCGAAGCGCAGGAGCTCGACGCGGTCGCGGACCTCCGGCTCGTCGGCGATCAGGGCGTTGGCCGCCTCGATGCGGAACTTCGGCTTGGACGTGCGCGCAGGCGGCCCGCGGCGCAGCCAGGCCAGCTCCTTGCGCAGCAGCTGGCGGCGGCGGGCGTCGCGCGTGGCCTCCTGGCGCTCGCGCTCGGCCCGCGCCAGGACGTATGCCGCGTAGCCGCCCTCGTACTGGTGCACGCCGCCGTCGGCGACCTCCCAGGTCTGGGTGCACACCGCGTCGAGGAACCACCGGTCGTGCGTGACGACGACGAGCGTGCCGCGGCGCGCCGCGAGGTGCGCCGCCAGCCAGGCGACCCCCTCGACGTCGAGGTGGTTGGTGGGCTCGTCGAGGAGCAGCAGCTCCGGGTCGTCGAGCAGGGCGCGCGCCAGCGCGATGCGCCGGCGCTCGCCACCCGACAGCGGGCCGACGGGCGTCTCGAGCCCCGCCTCGAAGCGGCCCAGCCCCACGCCGCCCAGCAGGCCGTCGAGGACGCCGCGGAATCGGGCGTCGGCCGCCCACTCGTGGTCGGCGCGCCCACCGACCACGATCTGGCGGATGGTGGCGGCCGGGTCGAGGTCGTCGGTCTGGCTGACCAGCTCGCAGACGACGCCGCCCGCGCGCGTCACCTGGCCGGCGTCGGCGTCCTCGGCGCCGGCCAGCAGCCGCAGCAGCGTGGACTTCCCGTCCCCGTTGCGCCCGACGACGCCGATCCGGTCGCCGGCGGCCACCCCGAGCGTGACGTCGCGCAGGACCGAGCGGCTGCCGTAGCCCTTGGCCACGTCCTTGAGATTCACGAGGTTGCGGGGTGCCGCGGCCATCTGCAGGCCATCCTGCCACAGTCGCGCGCTCAACCGCCGGTGGCCCGCCCTGGACGGATGTCCGAGGCGGGTGGGGGGCCGTAGCCGCCGATGCTGGGGGGGTGCACCGTCCCGCCGCGCGCAGCTCCACGGCTCGCCGCCGATCGAGCTGCGCGGGGGCCCTCGCGCTCCTGGCGGCGCTCGCGGCGCTCGCCGGCTGCGGCGACGGCGCCGAGCGCGCGACGGCGCAGCGGGGCCCGGTCGTGGGCTTCGTCTACGTCGGCTCGGTGCACGACGCGGGCTACAACCAGGCCATCCACGAGGCGACCGGCGCCATCCGGCGGGCGTTCCCGCGCGCCAGGGTGCTGCACGACCAGCGCGTCCCGGAGGGTCCCGCGGCGGCCCGGGCCATGCAGGCGCAGATCGACCGGGGCGCCACGATCCTGTTCGCCACGAGCTTCGGGCACCTGGAACCGGCGCTGGAGGTCGCCGCCCGCAACCCCCAGGTGACGGTCCTGCACCAGGGCGGGCTGAGCACCGCGACGAACCTCGGCACCTACTTCGGGACGATCTGGGAGGGGCAGTACGCCGCGGGCCAGGCGGCAGCGCTCGAGTCGCGCACGCACCGCCTCGGCTACGTGGCCGCCTTCCCGATCGCCCAGGCGCTGCTGGGCATCAACGCCTTCGAGCGGGGCGCCCGCTCGGTGGATCCGCGGGCGCGCACGCGCGTGGCGTTCACCTCGGCGTGGTGCGCGCCCGCCCGCCAGCGCCGGGCGGCCCGGCGTCTGCTGGCCTGGGGCGCCGACGTCCTGGCGCAGCACCAGGACTGCACGCGCACGGTGCTCGAGACGGCGGAGGCGGCGGGCGCACGGTCGATCGGCTTCCACCACGACGCCTCGCGCCTGGCGCCGAAGGGGTGGATCACGGGCGTGCGGACGGCCTGGGGCCCGCTGTTCGCCGACATCGTCCGCACGGTCCTGGAGGGGCGCTTCGCCGACAGCCCGTACGCCGGCCGGCATCGCGCCGGGATGGCGGACGGTGTCGTGCGCCTCGCCCCGTTCGGCCGTGGCGCGAGCCCCGCGACGCGGCGCATCGTCCTGCGCACGGCCGACCGCCTGCGCCGCGGGACGCTGCAGCCGTTCGCCGGCACCGTCCGCGACCAGGCGGGCCGCATCCGCCTGCGGGGCCGCCAGCAGCCGGGGGTCACGCAGCTCGAGGAGACCGACTACCTGGTCGAGGGTGTCGAGGGCCATGCCCGGCGATAGCGCACAGCGCCTCTCCGCGCTGGCGGCGCGCGCCAATCGGGCGCTGGCCGGCGAGCCGCGCCGGTGGGCGCTGGGCGCCCTGTCGGTGCTGCTGGCGATCGTGGTCGCCGCGACCTGGTGGGCGGCGCACACGACCCGCAACGAGGCGCGCGCCCACGTGGAGCGCGAGGCGTCCGCCGCGATCACCACGCTCGAGCGCCGGCTCACGGCCTACACCGAGGTCCTCGTCGGCCTGCGCGGCCTCTTCGAGATCGACCCGCACCCCTCGCACGAGCGCTTCCGCCGCTTCGTGCGCAGCCTGCAGGTGCAGGGGCGCTTCCCGGGGATCCGCGCCGTGACGTTCGCCGAGGCCGTGCCGGCGTTCGGCGCGGCCGCCTTCGAGCGCCGGCTGGCGCGCGCGACACGCCGGGCCGCCGAGCGCTATCCGGCCTTCCGCGTCCATCCGCGCCGCCACGGCGAGCCGCAGGTCGTCGTCGACTACGTCGACCCCGTGGCGGGCAACGAGGAGGCCGTCGGCTACGACCTGATGAGCGAGCCCACGCGCCGCCATGCCGTCGAGCGCACCCAGCAGACCGGGCGGCCTGCGTCGACCGCGCCCATCCAGCTCATCCAGGACGACGCGCGCCAGTCCGGCTTCCTGATCGTCCTCGCGGTGCGCAACGTCGGCGGCCCGCTGACGAAGCTCGCCACAGGGCGGCTGCGCGGCGTGGTGACGGCGGCCTTCGAGACCGACGAGCTGCTGCGGGCCGTCCAGCGCGAACGGCCCGGCGGCGCCGACCTCGAGGTCTTCGACGTGGGGCTGTCGGCCGACGGCCATCACGCGCCGCCGTCGGCCCAGAGCCGGACCTACGACTTCGATGGCGTGCTGCGCGCTCCCGGCGAGATCGACCCCACCCGCGGGGCGCTGCGCCCGATCGACGTGGCCGGGCGCCGGTGGCTCGTCTACTACGAGCCGTCCGACGACGCGACGTTCACCAGCGCCCGGCGCCTGCCGTGGCTCGTGGGCGTCGGCGGTGCCCTGGCCGCGCTGCTGGCCAGCGGCCTGCTGTACGCGCTGACGCGCGGGCGCAAGCTCGCGCTCGGCCTCGCCCAGCGCATGACGCACGACCTCGTCGTCAGCCACACCCACCTCGAGCACGCCAACGCCGAGCTGCGCGACGCGCAGGAGCGCTTCCGCGGGCTGGTGGAGTCGGCGCCCGACGCGATGGTGATCGTCGACGGCGAGGGCGCGATCGTGCTCGTCAACGGCCAGACCGAGCGGCTGTTCGGCTACGACCGAGCGGAGCTGCTCGGCCGGCCCGTCGAGGCGCTGGTGCCCCGGCGCTCCCGCGGCTCGCACCCCGGGCGCCGGGCCGGCTACGCCGGCGACCCGCACGCCCGGCCGATGGGCAGCGGACTGGAGCTGTTCGCGCGGCGCAAGGACGGCAGCGAGTTCCCGGTCGAGATCAGCCTCAGCCCGCTGGAGACCGACGAGGGGCTCCTGGTCTCCAGCACCATCCGCGACGTCTCCGAGCGCAAGCGCGCCGAGGAGGCGCTGCGCGTAGCCGAGGAGGAGTTCCGCGGAGCCTTCGACCGGGCGCCGATCGGCATGGCGCTCCTCGGCCTGGACGGGCGGCACCTGCGCGTCAACGAGGCCCTGTGCGCCCTGACCGGCCACCGGCCGGACCAGCTCGTCTCCAAGACGCTCGACGAGCTGACCCAGCGCGAGGACCGGGAGGCCAGCCACGCCGGGCTGGTCGACCTCATGGCAGGCCGGATCGACGTCCACGCGGGGGAGATCCGCCTGCTGCACGCCACCGGCCAGGCGATCTGGGTCTCGCTGCACGCGACGCTGGTGCGCCGGGCCGACGGGGCACCGAGCCACCTGCTGTGCCAGGTCCTGGACGTGACCGAGCGCCGCCGGTTCGAGGACCGCCTGCAGCACATGGCCGACCACGACCCGCTGACCGGACTGCTGAACCGGCGCGGCTTCGACCGCGAGCTCCAGCGCCACATCGCCGAGGTGGAGCGCTACGGCGCGGACGGCGCGCTGCTCGTCCTCGACCTCGACCACTTCAAGTACGTCAACGACACGCTCGGCCACAGCGCCGGCGACGAGCTGATCCTCGCGGTCGCCGACGTCCTGCGCCGGCGGCTGCGGAGCTCCGACGTGCTGGCGCGGCTGGGGGGCGACGAGTTCGCGGTGCTCATGCCGCGCGGCGGCGCGCAGGACGCGCAGGCGCTGGCCCGGGCGCTCGTGCAGGACGTCGCCGCGGAGGCGGTGGTGCTGACCGCCGGCGCGCGGCGCGAGGTCACGGCGAGCGCCGGGATCGCCACGTTCGAGCAGCCGGGCTTGACCGCCGAGGACGTCTTCATCAACGCCGACCTCGCGATGTACGACGCCAAGGAGAGCGGGCGCAACGGCTTCGCGCTCTACACGGCCGGCGGCCACGGCCAGCCGTCGATGAAGTCGCGCGTCACCTGGATCCACCGCGTCGAGCAGGCGCTGCAGGCCGACCGGCTCCTGCTCTACGCGCAGCCGATCCTGGACCTGCGCACCGACGAGATCGAGCGCTACGAGCTGCTCGTCCGGATGGCGGGCGAGAACGGCGAGGTCATCCCGCCGTCGGCGTTCTTGCCGATCGCCGAGCGCTTCGACCTCGTCCAGCAGATCGACCGGCACGTGACGTGCGCCGCCATCGATCTGATCGCCGAGCACGCCGCGGCCGGCCGCGATCTCCAGCTGGCCGTCAACCTGTCGGGCAAGTCGCTGGGCGACGAGAGCCTCCCGGCGCTCGTCGAGCAGCGCCTGCAGGCGACGGGTGTGGCGCCGAACCGCCTGACCTTCGAGATCACGGAGACGGCGGCGGTGACGAACATGCCGGTCGCGCGCGCGTTCGCCCAGCGGCTGCGGTCCATCGGCTGCCGGCTCGCGCTCGACGACTTCGGCGCCGGCTTCGGATCCTTCTACTACCTCAAGCACCTGCCGTTCGACGAGGTCAAGATCGACGGCGAGTTCGTCGAGCACTGCCTGCACAGCCGCACCGACCAGCTCATGATCGACGCGGTGGTCGCGCTGGCCCGCGGCCTGGCCGCCACGACGATCGCCGAGTTCACGTCCGACGCCGAGACGCTCGAGGCGCTGCGCGCCCAGCACGTCGACTTCGCGCAGGGCTTCCACATCGGCGCTCCGGTGCCGGTGGAGCGCCTGCTCGGCGCGACGGCCGCGTAGCCCGGACGGCCGGGCCGCGCGCATGCGGCGCGCCCGACCGCCTGCGGTGCATCAGGACGCCTTGTCGTCCTTGTGGTTGTGGCCGTCGACGTGGTAGCCGGTCTGCCCGTCGCCGCGCGGCGGGTTGGCGCTGTTGCCCTCGCCCTCGGCGAACTCGGTGCAGATCACGCCGTTGCCGTTGCGCTAGGTGCCGGCCCACCAGCCCGGCCGGGTCTCCGCCTCGCTGCGGTCGCCGTCGGCCGGGGCGCCGAAGGCCAGCACGTCGAGCCCGTCGTCGCCCGCCTCGAAGCCCCGCCACGCTTCCGGGACGACGCGCAGGACGTCCCACTGGCGCAGTTCGATGACGTCCTCGCCCACGGCGGCGCGGCCGGAGCCCCGCACGACGACGTAGACCTCCTCCTGGCGCTGGTGGCGGTGGCCGAACGGGACGCGCCGGCCCGGCTTGATGCGCTGCAGGCTCAGGCCGGTCTGCACGCACTCGAGCGGCTCGCGCGCGAAGCGCGCCTCCAGCAGCTCGCCGAAGCCGAAGGACGCCGCCTGGTCCTCGAGGTCCATGAGGTTCACCTTGGTGTGGACGGCCATGGCGCCATCCTGCCAGCCCGGCCGCCCGCTACGGTCTGGCCTGCATGGGCCACGTCCCGACGACCATCGCCGCGCACGTCGGCCGTACGCCCATGGTGCAGCTCACGCGCATCGTGCCCGAGGGCGTCCAGCTCTTCGCCAAGTTGGAGGCGTTCAACCCGGGCGGCAGCGTCAAGGACCGCATCGGCGTGGCCATGATCGAGGCCGCCGAGCGCGAGGGCCGCATCGAGCCGGGGCGGACCACCATCGTCGAGGCCACGTCCGGCAACACCGGCATCGCGCTGGCGTTCGTGTGCGCCGCCAAAGGCTACGAGCTCTCGATCTTCCTGCCGGAGGGCATGAGCCGCGAGCGGCAGTCGCTCCTGGCGCTCTTCGGCGCCCGCGTGGAGGTCGTCCAGTCGATGGGCGGCATGGACGAGGCGGTGCAGGCCGCCCGCGACCTCGCGCGCGGTCCCGACGTCTTCCTGCCCGACCAGTTCTCCAACCCGGCCAACCCGGCGGCGCACGAGCACGGCACCGGCCCGGAGATCTGGGACCAGCTCGACGGCAAGGTCGACATCTTCGTGGCGGGCGCCGGCACCGGCGGCACGGTCACGGGGGTGGGCCGGGCGCTCAAGGCGCGCAACGCCGCCATCAAGGTCGTCGCCGTGGAACCCGCGGGCTCGGCGGTCCTCAGCGGCCGTCCGCCCGGACCGCACCGCATCCAGGGCATCGGGCCGGGCTTCGTGCCGCCCGTCCTGGACCGCGACGTCGTCGACGAGGTCCTCACCTGCCCCGACGACGCGGCCATCGACCTCGCCCGCCGGCTCGCCGCCCGCGAGGGCGTGCTGGCCGGGATGTCGTGCGGCGCGGCGGTGTGGGGCGCCCTGCAGCTCGCGGCGCGGCCCGAGCACCAGGGTGCGCGCATCGCCACGGTGCTGCCCGACAGCGGCGAGCGCTACATCAGCGCCCCGTTCTTCGCGCCCTCCTAGTAGAAGACGCAGCGGGTGCGGTGCCGTGGGCGCGCCTTGATCTCCGGCGCCTGACCGCGGTTCCACAGCCACACGTCGAGCACGCGCGCCGGGATGCCCGTGCGGGCGCTGAGCAGCTCGCAGGCGTGCACGGCGCACGCGCGGATCTCGCGTTCCTCGCGGCCCGCCGGCAGCAGCTCGCCGGCGTCGATGCGCGCGGCGAGGTCCGCGTCGTAGTGCAGGACGCCGCAGCAGCGCAGCACGTGGGGGACGAGGTTGTCGGCGAAGATGGTCAGCCGGTCGAGGTCGCCGAACGTCGCCACGCCGGCGAGGGCCAGGTCGTGGGCCAGGATCTGCGCGCGCTTGTAGAAGCCCCGATCGGCCCAGAGCGTCATCGATGACGCGAGCATCCCGGCCAGCCGCGGGGCGCTGGCGCCGGCCTGCGCCACGACGTCCAGGGCGCCGCGATCGCCCAGGAAGCGCCCGAGTTCGCGCAAGGCCTGCGCGTAGAGCGCAGTCAGCTCGTGGTCGCGCGGCTGCCCGAGGACGTCGGCGAGCTCCGCGGCGCGCATGGCGCGCAGCTCGGCGGTCGACCACGGCCCGTGCGCGCGGAAGCGGTCGGTCAGCGCCCAGGCGACCGTGAAGTAGCCGGAGACGGGGCGACCGGTGGCCGGGTCGGTCCGCTTGCGCAGCGTCGGGAACCAGCCCGAGCCGAAGTTGACCGCGTCGAGCGTCAGGAGGTACGTGGCGACGTCCTGCGGCGAGCCCTCCAGGTAGTGGCGCTCGGCATCCAGCGCGGGGGCGGGGACGTCGGTGCCGACCGTCAGCGCGAAGAGGGCGTCCTGGTCGATCCGCACGCTCCGCGCGTCCGCCGCGATCGCTGCGCAGGTGTCGCGGACCTCGTCGGTCAGGTCGGCCATCGGCCGCGCAGGCTACCCGGGCGACCGCCGCCGACCCCGTGCCTATCCTGCTCCGGGATGGGCCCGACCGCCGCCGACGACCGCATCGCTTCCCTGCTGGAGGGCCTCAACCCGCCCCAGCGCGCGGCGGTCACCCACGAGGACGGCCCGATCCTCGTGCTCGCCGGCGCGGGGTCGGGCAAGACCCGCGTGCTGACGCACCGCATCGCCTATCTGATCCACACGGGCCTGGCGCGACCGGGCGAGATCCTCGCCATCACGTTCACCAACAAGGCGGCCCAGGAGATGCGCGAGCGCGTGGAGGGCCTGCTCGGCCGGTCCACCCGCGCGATGTGGGTCATGACCTTCCATGCGGCGTGCGCCCGCATCCTGCGCGCGGAGGCTCCGCGGCTGGGCTACACCCGGTCGTTCACGATCTACGACCAGGCCGACAGCCGGCGGCTGGTGAAGCGCTGCCTCGAGGAGCTGGGGGTCGACACCAAGCGCTTCACCCCCGCGGCGGTCCAGAACCAGATCTCCGACGCCAAGAACAAGCTCCGCGACGCCGCTGCGCACCGCGAGCTCGTCGAGGGCTACTTCGAGCAGACGGTCGCCGACGCCTACGAGCTCTACGAGCAGGCGCTCATGAAGGCCAACGCCATGGACTTCGACGACCTGCTGGTGCGCACGGTCAACGTCCTCGAGCTCTTCCCGGAGGTCCGCGCCCGCTACAGCGCCGCCTTCCGCTGGGTCCTGGTGGACGAGTACCAGGACACCAACCACGCGCAGTACCGCCTGCTGCAGCTCATCGCGGGCGAGCACGGCAACCTCATGGTGGTCGGCGACGACGCGCAGTGCCTCGTCGCCGGCACGCGAGTGACGATGAGCGACGGCTCCACCAAGCCCATCGAGGACGTCCAGCCGGGGGACGAGGTGCTGTCGTGCTTCGGCAGCGGCGATTTCCGGCCCGCGCGGGTGACGGGGACGGCCAGGTCGCACCGCTCGGTCGGCGTCCGGATCACGACGCAGGCGGGGAGGGTGGTCACGTCGACGACCGACCACACGCACTTCGCGGCCGACGACACCGAGCTGCGAGTTGATCTCGCTGAGCGAGCCCAAGTCGCATCTCGGTCCGCCACGGCCCTCGCCGTGGCCGCGACGCCGGTGCCCCTGCCGATGCGCTGGGCGTCCGAGCTGCGCCCGGGCATGGTGGTGCTCGGCGGCGACGGCGAGCGCGACGTCGTGGAGGAGGTCGAGCGCGTCGCGCTGCACGGCACCGTGCACGACCTCGACATCGAGGACACCCACAACTTCGTGGCCAACGGCGTCGTCACGCACAACAGCGTCTACTCCTTCCGTGGCGCCGACATCCGCAACCTCCTCGACTTCCAGCGCGACTTCGACGACGTCAAGGAGGTCAAGCTCGAGCAGAACTACCGCTCGACGCAGACGATCCTCGACGCGGCCAACGCGCTGATCCGCCACAACCGCGAGCAGCTCGAGAAGGAGCTGTGGACCGACAACGGCGCCGGCGACCGGATCGTGGTGCGCGAGCTCGACGACGAGCACGCCGAGGCCCGGTACGTCGTGGGGGAGATCGAGCGGCTGGTCGACGGCGGGCACAGCCGCAGCGAGATCGCCGTCTTCTACCGCACCAACGCGCAGTCGCGGGTGCTGGAGGACGCGCTGGTGCGCCGCGAGGTGGGCTACCAGGTCATCGGCGGCACGAAGTTCTACGAGCGCGCCGAGATCAAGGACGCCATCGGCTACCTGACGGTCCTGGCCAACCCCGCCGACGGCGTCGCGTTCGCCCGTGTCGCCAACACCCCGCGGCGGGGCATCGGCCAGACGTCGCTGTCGCGCGTGCTGTCGCACGCCGACACGATGGGCATCACGGTCTGGGACGCTGCGGCGGACGCGTCGGCGGTCCCGGGGCTCGGGACCGCGGCCGTCAAGGCGTTCGGGCGCTTCATGTCCACCATGGAGGAGCTGCGCGAGCGCGCCCGCGAGCACGTGCCGGTCGGCGACCTGCTCGAGGCCCTGCTGCACGAGACGGGCTACTTCGACGCGCTCGAGGCCGAGCGGACGATCGAGGCCCAGGGCCGGCTGGAGAACCTGCGCGAGCTGGTGGAGGTCGCGCGCGAGTTCGACGCCGCCGCCGAGGCCTCCGAGGATCGTCTCGACGTCTTCCTGCAGCAGCTCGCGCTCGTGGCCGACGCCGACCAGCGCACCGACGACGAGGGGCTCGTGACCCTCATGACGCTGCACAACGCCAAGGGTCTGGAGTACCCGACCGTCTTCCTGATCGGCATGGAGGAGGGCGTGTTCCCGCACTCGCGCTCGGTGGACGAGGGGACGCTCGAGGAGGAGCGCCGGCTCTGCTACGTCGGGATCACGCGGGCCATGCGCGACCTCTACCTCACCCACGCGCGCCGGCGCAGTGTCTTCGGCGCCGCGACGCCCGGCTTGCCGTCGCGGTTCCTCGGCGAGCTGCCGCCCGATCTCCTGGACCGGGAGGGCTCGCTCGGCGCGTTCGCCGGGGCCGGGCCGCTCGGCGGCGGCGGGGCGCGGCCGCGGGCCATGTCCTCCTGGGCCGCCGCCCGCCAGGACGCGCCTGCCGCCGCCTTCGCCGTGGGCGACGACGTGCTGCACGCCGCCTTCGGCGACGGCGTGGTCCTGGCCGTCGAGCCCGGCGGGGTCGTGGTGGTGCGCTTCGCCGCCGACGGCGCCGAGCGCAAGCTCATGGCCGACTTCGCGCCGCTCACGAAGCGCGGTCGCTAGCGTCCTGCGCGATGGCGGCCGAGATCATCGACGGCAAGGCGCTTGCCGCGCGGACCAGGGCGGACGTCGCCCGTGAGGTGCAGGCGTTCGTCGCCCGCCACGGGCGGACGCCCGGGCTGGCGACCGTGCTCATCGGCGAGGACCCGGCGAGCGCCGTGTACGTCGGCGGCAAGCAGAAGGCCTGCGCCGAGGTCGGCATCCAGGGCTTCGACCACCGCCTGGCCGCCGACACGCCGCGCGACGAGGTCCTGGCGCTGCTCGACGCCCTCAACGACGACCCCGCCGTCAGCGGCATCCTCTGCCAGCTGCCGGTGCCCGGCCACCTCGACGGCGTCGAGCTCACCAACCGCATCGATGCCCGCAAGGACGTCGACGGGCTGACCGTGGCGAGCGCGGGCCGCCTGGCGCTCGGGATGCCGGGCCTGCGCCCGTGCACGCCCGAGGGCGTGCTGCTGCTGCTCGAGGAGGCGGGCGTCGAGCTCCAGGGCGCCGAGGCGGTCGTCGTCGGGCGCTCGAACCTCTTCGGCAAGCCGATGGCGCAGCTGCTGCTGGCGCACAACGCGACGGTGACGGTGTGCCACTCGCGCACGCGCGACCTCGGCGAGGTGTGCCGCCGCGCCGACGTCCTCATCGCCGCCGTCGGCGTCGCGCATCTGGTCCAGGCCGCCTGGGTGCGGCCCGGCGCCGTGGTCATCGACGTCGGCATGAACCGCCTGGAGAGCGGGCTCACCGGCGACGTCGACCCGGCCGCCGCGGAGGTCGCCCGCGCCATCACGCCGGTCCCGGGCGGGGTCGGGCCGATGACGATCGCCTGCCTGCTGCGCAACACGCTCAAGGCCGCCGAGCTGCAGCTCGAGGAGGTGGCGGCGTGAGGCGCCTGCGGCACGGCGAGCTGCTGTCGCTCGTCGCCGCCGCCGGCCTTCTGGTCCTGCTGGGCATGGAGTGGTTCGACGGCGAGGGCAGCGGCTACGGGTCGCTGGGCATCGTCCTCGTGGTGCTGCTGCTGGCGCTGGCCGGGCTCGGCATCGCGCTGGTCGTCGTCACGGTCCGCGGCCGCCCGGTCGCCTGGCCGGTCGCCGCGGCGGTGGGCCTGTCGTTCTTCGGGATCCTGCTGTTCCCCGTCCTGCTGCTGCGGATGACCGTCTTCGGGCCGGGCGACGGCGAGATCCAGCTGGCCGGGTGGCTGGGGCTGCTCGCCGCGCTGCTGCTGCCGCTGGGCGGCTGGCTGACGATGGACGACGAGCGCCGCGACGCGCCCGAGTCGGCCTACGAGCCGCCGCCGGCCAGGCCGGTCCCCGGAACCCCGTCCTAGACTGCTCCTCGCATGATCGACCGCGAGCAGGTGCTGCACGTCGCGAAGCTGGCGCGACTCGAGCTCTCCGACGACGAGGTGGCCCGGATGAGCGAGGAGCTCTCCAAGATCCTCGGGCACGTCGAGAAGATCCAGGCGCTCGACCTCGACGACGTCCCGCCCACGAGCCACGTGGTCGAGGTCGCCAACGCGCTGCGCCCCGACGAGCCACACACGTCGCTGCCCCGGGACGTGGCGCTGGCCAACGCCCCGGCCGTGCAGGACGGCGGGTTCCTCGTCCCGAGCCCGCAGGCGTGAAGGACCTGACGGCCAAGCAGGCCGCCGACGCCGTCGCGGCCGGCGACCTGGACCCGCGCGAGCTGTTCGAGGCCTACCGCACCGCCGCCGCGGCCGACGAGCTCAACGCCTACATCTGGGTCGCGGACGGCGCCCCCGAGGACCTCGGCCAGGACCTCCCGCTGCGGGGCGTGCCGCTGGGCGTCAAGGACCTGTTCTGCACCGAGGGCGTCCCGTCGCAGGCGGGGTCCCGGATCCTCGAGGACTACCGGCCGCCGTACACCGCCACCGTCGTGGCGCAGCTCGCCGCCGCGGGCGCGCCGCTGCTGGCCAAGACCAACCAGGACGAGTTCGCGATGGGCTCGTCCAACGAGAACTCCGCGTACGGGCCCGTCCTGAATCCTTGGGACCGCAGCCGGGTGCCGGGCGGCTCGAGCGGCGGCAGCGCCGCGGCCGTGGCCGACGGGACGGCGCCGTGGGCGCTGGGCACCGACACCGGCGGGTCGATCCGCCAGCCGGCGGCGCTGTGCGGCATCGTGGGCCTCAAGCCGACCTACGGGACGGTCAGCCGCTACGGGATGATCGCCTTCGCCTCGTCGCTGGACCAGGCCGGCCCGCTCACGCGCGACGTGACGGACGCGGCGCTGCTCTACCGCCACATGACCGGGGACGACCCGCGCGACTCGACGTCGCTGGAGCACCCGGAGGCCATCGGCCTTCCGTCGGCGCAGCGCCTGGACGGCATCCGGCTCGGGGTCCCGGAGGAGCTCACCGGCGAGGGCGTCCAGCCTGGCGTCTTCGCACGCTTCGAGGAGACGCTGCGCCTCGCGCAGGACCTCGGCGCGACGATCGAGCGGGTGCCGCTGCCGCACGCCGACTACGGCCTGAGCGCCTACTACGTCATCGCGCCCGCGGAGTGCTCGAGCAACCTCGCCCGCTTCGACGGCGTGCGCTACGGCAAGCGCGACCTGCAGGCCAAGGACCTGCTGTCGATGTACACCCGCACGCGCCACGACGGGTTCGGCACGGAGGTCAAGCGCCGGGTCATGCTCGGCACCTACGCGCTGAGCTCCGGGTACTACGACGCCTACTACGGCAGCGCGCAGCGCGTCCGCACGCTGATCGCGCGCGACTTCGAGCGGGCGTTCGAGGCCGTCGACTTCGTGGTGACGCCCACGTCGCCGACGGTCGCCTTCGGCCTGGGGGAGCTGACCGGCGATCCGCTCGCGATGTACCTCAACGACTACTTCACCGTGCCGATGTCGCTGGCCGGGATCCCGGCGGTCTCGATCCCCTGCGGGCTCAGCGACGGGCTGCCGGTCGGCTTTCAGCTCGCCGCGCCGGCCTTCGCGGAGAACCGCCTGCTCGACGCCTCGTTCGCGCTGGAGCAGGCGATCGGCTTCGAGGGCGCGCCCTGGAGGTCCCGATGACCGAGTTCGAGCCCGTCATCGGGCTGGAGATCCACGTCCAGCTC
>DASPKC010000126.1:0-7499 GCA_035628295.1 Baekduia sp. | reverse complement strand
CACGTAGACGCGCAGGATGAACGTGCCCGTCGTGTTCGGCGCCGGCGTCTGGCCCGTGCCGGTGTACATCGTGCTCGGCGCGCGCTGCTCGGGCACCGGGCCGAAGTCGACGAACGCGGTGTAGTCGCGCTTGGCTGCGCGGCGGTCGGCGCCCGCCTCGAAGGGGTTGACCGAGCCGGCGTCGGGACGGATCTCGACGTCGGCGAGCGCGTCGAGCGGCCGCTGGGCGGCGTCGTAGACGTTGAACGAGAAGTAGCGCGCGTGCGGGTAGCGGCCAGTGATCCGTAGCCGGGCGCCCGGAAGCTGCTGGTAGGCCCCGACCCAGTAGATCGCCGCCTCGTCGGGGTAGGCGACGTTGACCGTGGCCGGGTCGGTCTTCGTGAGGGGCAGGACGCAGGTCGTGTCGACGCCCTGCGCGCCCGCGGCCGCGGGGACCGCTGCGAGGGCCGCGACGAGCGCGGCTGCGAGCCCTGCTGTGCGCACCGGGACCATGATGGCACAGGAATGGCACAGATGTACCAGTTCGGCGAGGAGGTACGGCGCACGCCGTGCGGGGCATACCCGCCGCACATGGTCGCCATCGCCACCGTCCTGGTCGTGATGCTCGTCTCGCTGCTCATCACGCGGGTGGCGACGGTCGCGCTCACCTTGACCGGTCTCTCGCACGAGACGGCGCGGTTCCAGGCGCGGTCCGCGCTGTCGGGCACCGGCTTCACGACGGGCGAGTCGGAGTCAGTAGTCGGCCATCCGGTGCGCCGGCGCATCGTGATGGCCCTGATGCTGATCGGCAGCGCCGGCCTGGTCACGGTGATCGGCACGCTCGTCCTGTCCTTCGCCGGCACGGGCGACCGCCAGCGCATCGACCGCGTCGCGCTGCTGCTGGCCGGGCTGACGGCGCTCTGGCTGCTGGCCCGCAGCGGCTGGGTCGACCGGCGGCTCTCGTCGCTCATCGTCCGCGCACTCGGCCGGTGGACCGAGCTCGACACCCGCGACTTCGGCGCGCTGCTGCACCTGAGCGATCGCTACGCGGTCGTCGAGCTGCTGGTGCGCGACGCCGACTGGGTCGCCGACCGCACGCTCGACGAGCTCGAGCTGCGCGACGAAGGCGTGGTGGCGCTCGGGATCACCGTCGGCGACGGCGCGTGGATCGGGTCGCCGACCTTCGAGCTGCACCTGCGCCCGGGCGACCGGCTCGTGGCGTACGGCCCGCGCAGCCGGCTGGCCGAGCTCGACCGACGGCGGGCCGGCCCGGAGGGCGACCGCGCCCACGCCGTCGCGGTCGACGAGCACCGCCAGCTCGTGCGCAAGCTCGCCGAGGAGCACCGCTAGGCGCAGGTCGGCGCGTCCGGCGCCGGGTAGAGCAGACGCGTGCGCGCGTGGATCACCCGGGTCAAGCAGGCGGAGGACGCCTTCTGGGTCGTCCCCGCGCTGTGCATCGGCGCGGCCATCGCCGCCGGGCTGCTCGTCCCGCTCGCCGACCGCGAGATCAGCCTGCCGGACGCCGTGGCCATGAGCGGCAAGGAGGACACGGCACGGGCGGTCCTCACGGCGATCATCGCGCTGGGCGTCTCCGTGGCCGGCGTGAGCTTCTCGGTCCTGGCGGTGGCGCTGGTCCTGGCGTCGCAGCAACTGAGCCCTCGGGTCCTGCGAAGCTTCCAGCGCCAGTCCCTCAACCAGGCGGTCCTGGGGCTGCTCCTGGGCAGCGCGACCTACGCGCTGTTCGTGCTCGGCAGTATCAGCGACGACCCGCGACGGCCGGTGCCGGAGCTCGCCGTCACGCTCGCCATGGTGCTGGCCACGGCCGCGCTCGGGCTCTTCGTCGTCTTCCTGCACCACGCCGTGCGCTCGCTGAACGCCTCAGTGGTCATCCGGCGCATCGCCGCGGAGGGCCACGCCTCGGTCGCCGTGCCGTACCCGGCCGGCTCGGGCGCCGAGCCCCGCGACCCTGCGGCGGCGCAGGAGGCGGTGGGCGACTGGGAGGTCGCGCCGTGCCGGGTCGAGGTCCGGGCGCCGCGCGCCGGCTACATCGCCTCGGTCGACGGAGCCCGGCTCGTGGCCTGGGCGACGGCGCACAACGCCTTCGTCGAGCAGCGGCGCGGCATCGGCTCGTTCGTGGTGACCAACGCCGTCCTCGCGGTCGTGCGCTGCCACGACAGGGCGGGCATCGACGTCCGTGAGGTGGATCGCGCCTTCCGGCTGGAGGAGGAGCGCGTCGTCGACGGCGACATCGCGTTCCCCATCCGCCAGCTCGTCGACATCGCGCTGAAGGGCCTGTCGCCGGGGATCAACGACCCCACGACCGCCGAGAACGCCATGGACTCCGTCACGGACACACTCGTCCGCTTTGCCCAGCGCGACGAGCCCGTCGGCGCCCTGCGCGTCGACGGCGACGGCGTCCCGCGGCTGCGCGCCATCGCACCGGACCTCGGCGACCTGGTCACGCTGGGCTTCGAGCAGGTCCGCCGGGACGCCGCGAGCCGCCCGTCGTTCGCGGTCCGCCTGCTGGAGCTCCTGCGCGACTTTCGGGAATCGGCCCCGATCGCCGAGCACTGTCCGGAGATCGACCGACAGGCCGAGCTGATCGCCGAGGAGGCGGGGACGCGGGCCGACCACCAGGCCGACCAGCGACTGGTCGTCGAGACGTACGAGCGGCTGCACGGCCGCGACCGCCCGCGGGTGCCGGCCTAGCTCCGGCCGCGGGTCCGCCGAGGCAGGCCCGGCCGCTCATCACGCAGCGGCGAGTTCGCGGTCCAGCCAGCCGGCGATCTGCTCCAGCGGCCGCGCGCCGGTCAGCCGCGCCACTTCCGCGCCGTCGCGCAGCAGCACCAGCAGCGGAATGCCCTGGACGGCGAACGCCTGGGCGATGTCGGGCGCCTCGTCGACGTCGACCTTGACGACCTTGAGCCGGCCCGCGCGGTCGAGGGCGAGCTGCTCGAGGGCGGGAGCGATCATCCGGCACGGCCCGCACCACGGCGCCCACAGGTCGACGATGACCGGCACGGACGCCTGCGCCTCGTCGCGGAACGTCGCGCCGTCAGCCGCGACCAGCCACGGCAGCGGTGCCTTGCAGGCCGCGCAGCGGGGCGTGCCCTGGGCCACCGGGCGCACGCGGTTGGCCTTCTGGCAGGTGGGGCAGCGGACGATGGTCGACGGATCCACGGGTCCATGATGCCCGGGGCGGTGCGGTCACGACAGCAACCGGCGGAGCTCGGCGAGCATCGGCGCTGGGTCCTCGGCGACGTCGCCCCAGCCGTAGCGGCGGTGCTCGAGGCCGGCGGCGCGGGCGGTGCGCTCGCGGCGCAGGTCGGCCTCGAAGGCCTGGCGGGTGGCGTGGAAGCGGTAGGAGACCAGCTCGACGACCAGCCGCTGCTGCGGCCAGTGGCAGTCCACGCGGTCACCGCCGACGTGGCGGTTGGTGACGGGCAGCGGCAGGCCCTGCTCGCGCAGCAGCGTCAGGAACCGCCGTTCCAGGCGGCTGAGCAGCGCGGGCTCGTCGCCGCGCAGCAGCCGGCGCAGGATCCCGGCGCCGGGGCGGTTGTGCGCGCGGTCGATGACGAGCTCGACCATCTCGGGGGTGGTGCGGTGGTGCACCCACGCGTCGTGGCAGGCCCGCGCGAGGTCGTCGACCACCAGGCCGGCGGCCAGGTCGACCAGCAGCCGCGGGACGGTCGTGATCGGGATGCCGTCGAGGACGCTGCGCTCCAGGGGGTGCAGGCGGTGGCGGTGGACGGCTACGTACCGGCGCTCGCGCGGTCCGGTCACCTCCGGCTCGGGCGCGCGCCTGGCCGGCCCCACGCCCAGCACGAACGCCGCCGCGCCATGACTGAGCACCGCGCCGGCACCCGCGTAGAGCACCGCCGCCAGATACCGGCCATGCGCGCTCACCGCGGCGTGGCCGACCGCGTAGACCGCGGGATAGACCCGATGCAGCCGGCTCGCGCGCACGCGCCGCGGACGGCCGCGCGGTCCAGTCCGGCCGCCCGCAACTGCGCGAGCGTCACGACGCCGTGCTGCTCGGCCGCGATCCGGGCCACCTTGCCGTCTGCGTGTCGCACATCGACACGTAGGCCGCAACGTGACCAGACTCGCCCCCCTCCCTCCCGCTGCCCCGGCCCCGAGATGGCGCGCCGGCGGGCGCGCCACCCCGGGTCGTGCTGCGCCTACTCCGGCGCCGGGCGGTCGTCCATGTGGTTGTGCCCGTCGTCGTGGTAGCCGGTCTGGCCGGCACCGCGCTGGGAGTTGGCGCTGTTGCCCTCGCCGTTGGCGCCGTCGGGCAGGCCCTTGGTGCAGATGACGTTGTTGTTGTTCTTGTCGAACAGGTCGCCGGAGTCCACGTACTGGGTCTCCCAGCCGTTGGGACAGACCGACGGCGCCGCCGTGGCACCGGTCGACGGGATGACGACGGCGAGCCCCAGGGCTCCCGCGAGCAGCAGCTTCTTCATGAGTCCCTCCTGTGGTCGCCGCGGGCAGGCGTGCGCCTCCCGCGGACGGGAATGAGCCGGCCCCAGGCCCTCTGCGCTGCTCCTCCGGGCAGCCTCCGGGACACCGGGCGGCCTCCTTGCCGGGACTTGCGGGCCGGCGTCCTGCCGGTCCCCCACACACGGGGCTGAGTCTCCGACGCCCACAGGAGCCGCCTCAAGGGGACGTTCCTGCCTTCCGTGGGGGCCGCTGTCCCCCGCGGGGCGCGCGCTAGCCTCGGCCCGTGCCCGAGGCGCGCCAGGCGGTCCGCGCGATGGTCCACGCGGACGATGTCGACGCGCTCGCCGGCCAGGCCCGCGAGCTCGGGGTGCTCGGCTGGGTCCGCGACGCGGGCGACGGGACGTTGCTGCTGCACGCGGAGGGGCCGGTGGACGCCGTCCAAGCGCTGGTCGCCGGCGCGGCCGACGTGCAGCGCGTCAAGGTCGAGGGCCACGAGCAGTTCGCGGTGCGCGGCGTCAGCGCCGGCGTGTTCGTCGTGCAGGAGCACGCCGCCCGCGCCCACCATTTCGACCTGCGACTCGAGGTCGACGGGGTCATGCGCTCCTGGGCGCTGCCCAAGGGCCCGTCGATGGATCCCGCTGTCAAGCGACTCGCGGTCCAGGTGCCCGACCACGGCATGGCCTACAACCGCTACGAGGGCGCGCGCGTGGTCATCTGGGACCGCGGGACCTACGAGCAGGGCGGGCGCGTGCCGTGGCCGGAGGCGTTGGACCGCGGGCACGCCGTCTTCGTGCTGCACGGCGAGAAGTTGCAGGGCGGCTTCGCGCTGCAGCGCACCCGCGGGGGCGACAAGCCCCAGTGGCTGCTCATCAAGCGCATGGACGAGGAGGCCCGGCCGGGGTCGGACGTGGTCGCCGAGCGGCCGGGCTCCGTCGTGAGCGGCAGGAGGCTGGAGCGCTAACCCTCGACCGTCGTGGCGGCCGGCGGCCGCTCGAACGACGTGCGGGGCTGGTAGGTCACCTTGACCCAGGTCCCGTCCTGGCACTGGTACTTCGTCTTCGCGCCCGTGCGGATGCTCTGGACGATGATCGTGGTGCCGTGGGCGTAGGTCTGGCCGTTGTCGCTGCCGGGCAAGCCGGAGCAGGGCTGAGCGGCGTGGGCGTCGGCGGCCCCGGTGGCGGCGATGAGGGCGACGCTGCCCAGCGCGGCGGCGGCGGCGGTCTTCAGGCGGTGCGCGGCGGTGGTCATGGGCAGCATCCTGCGGCTCCGCGACCCGCCCCCGCAGCGACCAAGGTCGACGGTCGCCCAACCCTCGCCTGCACGCCCCAGCCTGGCCGGGGCGTGCGGGCCGCTACACCGCGCCGGCCGGCGCGGGGCGGCGGGTGCCCGCCGCGAGCTCGGTGACCGCCTGCGCCGCCGGGATGACGCTGCGCAGGTCGCGGACGCACTCGCCGGCGTACAGCGGCGTCGTCTCGACCAGCCGCTCCGGCATGCCCTGCATCACCGGCCCGACCGTGTAGACCGGTACCCGTCGCGTCTGCAGGCGCGGCACGACCTCCAGGAGCGCGAGCGGCAGCCGCGCGCCGATCGGCGCGGTGGCGCGGTTGAACGCGAGCGCCGCCCGCGGCCCGCGCGCGTCGTCGCGACACCACCGCTGCGTGGCGGCGTTGACCACGACGCGGTGGCGCGCCGGCCAGCCGAAGCCGAATAGCAGCGTGTCGACCGTCTGCGTCGCGCCCATCACCCGCTGCTTGTAGGCGCGATGCACCTTGCACTCCTCGGTGAGCAAGAAGCGGCTGCCGGCCATCACGCCCGCGGCGCCCGCGTCCATCGCCGCACGCACCGATCGGGCATCGGCGATGCCGCCCGCGGCGAACACCGGCCGCCCGCCGGCCGCGTCGAGCACCTTGGGCAGGACGATGTCGAGGGGCTCGCGGGCGAGCAGGTGGCCGCCGGCCTGCAGCCCCTGCGCGATCACCACGTCCGCGCCGTCCGCCACGGCCCGGCGGGCCTCCTCGGCCGTGCCGACCTGGTGGAGCACCACGACGCCGGCCGCATGCAGCCGGTCCACCAGCGCCCGGTCGTAGCCGAAGAACAGGATGGCTGCCTCGATCCCGGCGTCCAGCGCCGCATCCACGTGCGCGCGGCGCACGAACGGCATGAGGAGGTTCACCGCGATGGGCCGCCCGGGGGCCAGCGCGCGGGCCCGCCGCACCTCCGCGCCGAAGCGCTTGGGGTCGAGGATCCCGACCGTCCCGAGCGCCCCCGCGTTGGAGACCGCCGCGGCCAGCTCACCGTCGGCCATGCCGCCGCCCATCCCGACCTGCGCGATCGGATGCTCGAGCCCGAGCCGTCCCAGAACGTCCACGACGCCACCTTCCGTTGCGCGGTCCGGGCCGTCGCCCGGCTTGACGCGCAGCTAACCCGCCACGGCGGCCCCGAGTCAACCGGCGGTGTCCTCCTCCGGGGCCGGCTTGCGTGCCCGGCTCGGCTGCACCCGCATCGGCTCCCCCGGCATCTTCGGGTAGTCCGGCGGATACGGCATGTCGGCCAAGCCCTCGCGCTCGTCGCGCTCCCAGAGCTCGAGCAGCGGCTCCAGCGAGTGGGCGACGTCATCGATGCGCTCGTGGACGTCGCCGACCTCGCGGAAGCGGGCGGGCATCGTGGCGACCGTGAGGTCCTCGGGCGCCGCGTCGCCGAGCTCGTCCCAGGTCAGCGGCGCCGACACCGGGGCGCCCGGCTTGGGCCGGATGCTGTAGGCGGAGGCGATCGTCCGGTCGCGGGCGTTCTGGTTGTAGTCGAGAAAGACGCGCTTGCCTCGCTCCTCCTTCCACCACGCCGTCGTGACGGCGCGCGGGAGTCGCCGCTCGACCTCGCGCGCGAACGCGAGCGCGCAGCGCCGCACCTCGGGAAACGTCCAATTGGGCTCGATGCGGCACGCGATGTGGACCCCGCGGTTGCCGGACGTCTTCGGCCAGCCGGCGTAGCCGATTTCCGTGAGCACCTCGTGGACGACACCTGCGACGCGCTTCGCGTCGACGAACGTCGTGCCCGGTTGCGGGTCGACGTCGATCCGCAGC
>DASPKC010000125.1:0-24248 GCA_035628295.1 Baekduia sp. | reverse complement strand
TGGGTCGCTGCGGCAGGCCCTGCGCGACGCGTCGCAGCCGGGCGCAGGCCCGGAGCGGCGCGTCACCGCGAGCATCGGCATCTCGCTGTTCGACCACGATGCCGCGTCGACGGCCGAGGACCTCCTGGCGCGCGCCGACATCGCGATGTACGACGCCAAGGAGGCCGGCGGCGACCGGGTCGCCGTCTACGACGCAGCGGCGCCCCGCCACCGCGGCATGCGCGACCGGCTCGAGTGGACGTCGCGCATCGAGCGGGCCCTGGACCAGGACCGCTTCGTCCTGCACGCCCAGCCCATCCTGCCGCTGGCCGACCGCACCGAGCGGCGCTTCGAGCTGCTGCTGCGGATGACCTCCCCGGACGGCGATCTGATCCCGCCCGGCACCTTCCTCTACGTCGCGGAGCGCTCGGACCTCGCGCAGCGCATCGACCGCTGGGTCGTGCAGCGCGCCGTTGCCATGCTGGCCGAGCAGCAGCGCGCCGGCGACGACGTCGCGTTCGAGGTCAACCTGTCGGCGCGCTCGGTCAACGACCCGGCGATGCTCGACTTCCTGACGGCGACGATCGCCGGCGCGGCCATCGACCCGTCCAAGCTCACCTTCGAGATCACCGAGACGGCCGCGATCGTCAACCTGGCGCGGGCGACCGCGTTCTCGGACCGGCTGCGAGCCGTCGGCTGCCAGTTCGCCCTCGACGACTTCGGCACCGGCTTCTCGTCGTTCTCCTACCTCAAGCACCTCGGCTTCGACTTCCTCAAGATCGACGGCGAGTTCGTCAAGGACCTCGTCACCAACCCGACGAACCGGCTCATCGTGCGCTCCATCGTCGACATCGCGCGCGGTCTGGGCCGACGCACGATCGCCGAGTACGTGGGCGACGAGGCGACCGTGGCGCTCCTGCGCCGGTATGGCGTCGACTACGCCCAGGGCTTCCACGTCGGGCGCCCCGCGCCCTTCACGCCGCTGCCCCAGGCGGCGCCCCCGCGCAGCGCCCGCTGACCGGGCGCCTCGGGCTCAGACGAGGTGCGCCGAGCGGCGCAGGTCGCGGCCCGCGAGGTCGCAGGCCCGGTTCCAGCCGCCGAACATGAGGCTGATCGCCAGGTGCGACGGCAGGTCGGCCGCCTCGCTGTGCGCGGTGCGGTAGCGGCGGTAGTCGGCCGGGCTCAGGGCCTCCGGCGCGAGGTCGAGGGCGTCCGCGGTGCGCTGCAGTGCGCGAAGTGCCGACGTGCTCGTGATCTCCCGGGCGCTCATGCCCCGATCCTCCCGGAGGTCGCGCGGGACGACATCCGGACGGAGTACCGAGTCGCGCCGCCGGCGCGGGGTAGGTCTGGGCCGTGCGCCGCTGGGTCGAGCACACCAGTGAGGTCCAGCTCGACATCGCCTCGCCGACGGAGGCCGGCGTATTCGCGGAGGCGCTGGGCGGCCTGGCCGAGTTGCTGGGCGGCGACGACGCGTCGGGGCCTGCCACCACCGCGCCGCTGCGCGTGCGGGCCGGCGATCGCGCCGCCCTGCTGGTCGGCTGGCTCGAGGAGCTGCTGTGGGTCGCCGAGCGCGACCAGGCTGTGCCCGGGAGCGCCCGCGCGCTCGTGCTCGACGGCGACGAGCTGCGCGCCGAGGTCGATTGGCGGCCGGCGCCGCCGCGGCCGCTGGTCAAGGCCGTGACCTGGCACGACCTCCGGTTCGAGCGCGCCGATGACGGCTACCACGCTCGTGTGGTGCTGGATGTCTGAGCTGCGGCGCGTCGACGAGGTGACGTGGGAGCTGCCCGCGGGGCCGGGGATGCACGTCCCGGCACAGGTCTTCACCGACCCGGAGGGACTCGACGCGCTGCGCGACGACCACTCGCTGGACCAGCTGCGCAACGTCGCGACGCTGCCCGGCGTGGTCGACCGCGTCCTGGCCATGCCCGACGTGCACCAGGGCTACGGCTTCCCCGTCGGCGGCGTCTGCGCGACCGCTGCACCCGACGGCGTCATCTCGCCCGGCGGCGTCGGCTACGACATCAACTGCGGGGTGCGCCTGCTGGCGCTGCCGCTGACGCGCGACGAGCTCGGCGCGCGCACCGAGAAGCTCGTGGACGCGATCAGCCGGGCGGTGCCGGCCGGCGCCGGCCGCGACGGGCCGCTCGCGGTGCGCGGCAGGCAGCTGGACCGCATCCTCACCGACGGCGCACGCGCGCTGCTGGAGGACCACGGGCTCGGGACGGCCGACGACGTCGCGCACACGGAGTCCGAGGGCGCGCTCGAGGGTGCCGAGCCGGGCGCGGTCTCGGCGCGCGCCAAGGAGCGCGGCGCGGGCCAGCTGGGCACGATGGGCTCGGGCAACCACTTCGTCGAGGTCCAGCACGTCGACCAGGTCCTCGATCCGGACGCCGCCGCGGCGTTCGGCCTGCGCGAAGGGCAGGTCACCGTCCTGATCCACTCCGGCTCGCGCGGCCTGGGCCACCAGGTGTGTAGCGACGCGGTGCGCCAGATGGACGCGGCGCTGCGCCGCTACGCCATCGAGCTCCCGGACCGCCAGCTCGCGTGCGCCCCGGTGTCGTCCCCGGAGGGCCGTCGCTACCTGGCCGCGATGTGCGCGGCCGCGAACTTCGCCTGGGCCAACCGATCGGCCATCGCCCACCGGGTCCGCGACGCGGTCGGCCGCGTCGCCGGGCCGCAGGCGGCGCAGCGCACGCACCAGGTCTACGACGTCGCCCACAACGTGGCCAAGCTCGAGGTGCACGGGGGCCGCGAGGTGTGGGTGCACCGCAAGGGCGCGACCCGGGCGTTCCCCGCCGGCTCCGCGGACGTGCCGGCCGCCCACCGCGAGGTCGGCCAGGCCGTCTTCATCCCCGGCAGCATGGGCACCTCGAGCTTCGTCCTCGCCGGCATGCCCGGGTCGATGCAGCGCTCCTTCGGGACGACCTGCCACGGCGCCGGTCGCCGGCTGAGCCGCACGGCAGCGCGCAAGCGCATCGGCGGCAAGGAGCTGCGGCGCGAGCTCGAGCAGGCAGGCATCGTCGTCCGCTGCCCGTCGGACCGCGGGCTCGCCGAGGAGGCGCCGTTCGCCTACAAGGACGTCGAGCGCGTCGTCTCGGTCGTCGAGCTGGCGGGGCTCGCGCGGCGCGTCGCCAGGCTGCGGCCGCTGGGCGTCGTCAAGGGCTGATCGCGGGCCACGAGCGCGCGGGCCGCGGCGAGGAGGTCCTGCGGGAGCTGCGGCACGGCCGGGGGCTTGGGCATCGCGGCCGCCGGGCCGCCCAGCGCGACGGGCACCTCGCGCGCGACCTCTGCGAGGCGCTCGCGCGCCGCGTACGCCACGCGCGGGTCGACGGCGGCGACCACGAGCGCGTCCGCGGCGACCTCCCGGGCGGCGTCCGCCGCCGCGTCGATCGGGGTGTCCGGGCCGAGATAGACCACGCGCCGCCCGAGGTCGCGCAGGACCACGCCGAAGCTCAGCAGCCCCAGGCAGTGCTGCTCGCCGGGCAGGCACGCCAGCACGACAGTCGGCCCGCTGCCACGGCCCCACCCGCGGCCCATGGTGCGCAGCCGGCTCTCGAGGTAGCGGCTGGCGAAGTGCTCCTGGGCGACCGTCAGCTCGGCGCACGCCCAGCGGTCGCCGACGCTGCGCAGGTAGGGCAGCACGACGTCGGTCAGGACGGCGCAGGGCGTGAAGACCTCCAGCAGCCGGTCGAGGATCTGGTCGGCGGGCCCCTCGTCGAAGCGCTCGAGGCCGGCGCCGAGGGTCTGGACCGCCTTGCGCGCATCGCCGACCGGGATGCCGGGGTGCTCGGCCCGGGTGGCGCTGTGCGCGCGCAGCACCAGGTCGGCGGCTTGGGCGGCGCTCATGTGGCGCTCGAGGTAGTGCTGCATCAGCCGCACCCGCGCGACGTCGTCGGCGCCGTACAGCCGGAAGCCGCCGGAGGTGCGCTCGGGGTGCAGCAGCCCGTACCGGCGCTCCCACGCGCGCAGCAGCTCGACGCTGACGCCGGTGCGGCGGCTGAGCTCGCCGATGCGCAGCAGTGGTCGGGCCACGGAGCGCGCGTACCCCCCGGACGCAGACGTCATCCCTGGACCGACCCTGGACGGTCCTCGTCGGCGGCAGGCGCCCGGGTACGCCGGGGTGTGCCGAAGAGGTTCACGTGCTCGAAGCCCCGGGTGCCATCGCGCCGCAGCGCTGAGCATCTTCGCACCCACCACACCCCAACGGCAGGGAGCAACGGTCATGCCGACCATGGAAGAGCTGCTCCAGGACATCTCCCTCGACCAGGACACGGGAGGCCGGAGTGGCTCGCCGTCACCGGTCTCAGCACGGTCGACGACCTCGGGACGTCCGTCCGCACCGTGGCCGACACCCTCGAGCCGCTGCAGAGCACGACGGAGAAGGTGGGCCGGGTCACCGACCGCTTCACCCGGCGCGGGCGCTGAGCCGGCCGCCCTACCCTGCAGGCCGTGCGTGGCCGCCTCGCCCTCACGCTCCTGCTGCTCATTGCCGGCGCCGCCGCGCCGGCACAGGCCGCGTTCCCCGGCGCCAACGGCCGGGTGGCGTTCTCCAGCGAGGGCGACCTGTGGACCGTCGCGGCCGACGGGACGGGCCTCGCCCGGCTGACGATGACCGCCGACGACGAGGCGCAGGCCGCGTTCTCGCCGGACGGCACCCGGATCGCCTTCCGCCGGCGCCCGGAGCCTGGCGCGCCCTACCAGGTGCACGTGATGGCCGCCGACGGCAGCGACGTGCGGCGGGTCGGCGTCAGCGCGTTCCACGACACCCAGCCGGCCTGGACGCCCGACGGCGCGCGGATCGTCTTCCGGCGCTCGACGCCGGGCGCCGGCGACGGCGACGTCTGGAGCATGCGCGCCGACGGGACGGACGCCCGGCAGCTCGTCGCCACGCCGGAGGCCGACGAGCGCTACCCGGTCGTGTCGCCCGACGGGACGCGGCTGGCGTTCACCAGCGACCGCGCCGGCCAGTACGAGGTCTATGTCAGCGCCGCCGACGGCGCCGGACCCGTGCGCCTCACGCACGACCCGGGCTACGACAGCGCCCCCTCGTGGTCGCCGGACGGCGGGCGGATCGCCTTCGAGCGGGGCGCCGCGCTCGACGCGGACACGACGAAGGACATCTGGGTCATGGCCGCCGACGGCGCCGGCCAGACGCGCCTGACGGAGACCGCGGGCGTCGACGAAGGCCCGGCCTTCTCGCCCGACGGGACGCAGATCGCGTTCACCAGCGGTCGCGACGGCCAGTACGAGGTCTACCGGATGGCCGCCGACGGTTCCGGGCAGGCCCGCGTCGTCGCCCGCGAGGCGACCCGGGAGGAGTCGCCCGACTGGCAGCCCGTCCCGGTCGCCCTCGGGCCGCCGCCTGCGCCCGGCCCCGTGCCGCCGGCCCCGGACCCCGGCCAGGCCGTCCTGGGCGACCGTGACCGCGACGGCGACGGCCTGGGCGCCCTGCGCGAGCGCATGCTGGGCACGAGCGACCTCGATCGCGACAGCGACGACGACGGGATCTCCGACGGCGGCGAGGTCCGCCGCACGCGCACCCGGCCCGACCGGCGCGACACGGACCGCGACGGGCTCACCGACGGCGTGGAACGCGGGGTGCGCCGCGCGGTCGCCGACCCGCCGGGCCCGGTCCGGGGAACCGCGCGCCGCCGCCTGCGGCGCGACGCCGACCCGCGGACGCGGACGGATCCGCGGCGCCGCGACACCGACCGCGACGGGCGCTCGGACGGCCGCGAGGACCGCAACCGCAACGGACGCGTGGACCGCGGCGAGACGGACCCGCTCCGGCGCCGCTCGCGCTGAGGCCGGCCGACAGCAGCCCCGGTCCGCGCGTCGGACTCGACCACCGCGCGCGCATCCTCGGGCCCTTCGCGGGGAACCCCTCCGCCCAAGCCCATGGAGAGCAGCATCGAACGCCCCCCGGAACGCCGTCGCTCGCCCTGGCCCCTGGTGCTGGGCGCCGCCGCGGTCGTCCTCGTGCTGGTGCTGCTCCTCGCCGGTGGGGGCGAGGGCGACAACAAGCGACCGATCGCCGGCACCCCGGGCAACGAGACGGGCCAGACCCCGGGCGTGGCCGACAGCGGTTCCGGGCGGCTGAGCGGAACGCTGAGCGCCGGCGGCCTGCACCTCCTCGGCGCCCGCAGTGACATCTTCGCCGCGACGGTGGGGCTCCCGGCCACCGGACGCGGCGTGCGCGTCCTGGAGGCCGAGCGGCGCGGCTTCTTCGTCGGGGAGGTCGCCACCGAGCGCGTCTTCGTGGTCTGGGACGAGGGCGACGGCCCCCGCCCCGGCTCGCGCGTCGACCTCGTCGGGCGGGTCCGGCGCGCGCCGGCCGACGCGCGCCAGGTCCTGGCGCTCGACGCCGACGACGCGCGCACGGTGCAGCGCCAGGGCGCGTTCGTCCGGGCCTCGATCGTCTCCGGCGCAGTCGGTCGCTCGTCCTGACCGCCGCCCCCTGCTAGTGCAGGGGGTTGCCGCCGGTCGCGCCGATCACCTCACCGGTGATGTAGCGCGAGTCGTCGGTGGCCAGGAACACGTACGCCGGGGCGAGCTCGCCCGGCTGGCCGGGGCGGCCCAGCGGCGTCTCCGCCCCGAACTGCGCGGTCTGCTCGCCCGGGAAGCTCATCGGGATCAGCGGCGTCCAGATCGGCCCCGGCGCCACGGCGTTGACGCGGATGCCGCGCTCGGCGACCTCCTGGGCCAGGCCCTTGGTGAACGTGCTGATGGCGCCCTTCGTGGCGGCGTAGTGCAGCAGTTGCGGGCTCGGCTGGGCGGCCTGGATCGACGTCGTGTTGATGATGGTCGAGCCGGGCTCCATGTGGGGGACGGCGGCCTGGCAGAGGTGGAACATCGCGATGATGTTCGTGCGGAAGACGAAGTCGATCTCCTCGGGCGGGATCTCCAGGAACGACTCGTAGGCCATCTGGTAGGCGGCGTTGTTGACGAGCACGTCGAGGCGGCCGAGCTCGTCGACTGCGCGCTGCACCAGGGCGAAGCAGTGGTCGCGGTCGCCGATGTCGCCGGGGGCCGTGAGGCAGCGCCGGCCGGCGTCCTCGACGAGGCGCCTGGTCTCGGCGGCGTCGTCGTCCTCCTTCCAGTAGGAGCAGACGACGTCGGCGCCCTCGCGCGCGAAGGCGATCGCCACCGCCCGGCCGATCCCCGAGTCGGCCCCCGTGATCAGCGCGACCTTGTCGCGCAGCCGTCCATGGCCGACGTAGGACGCCTCGCCGTGGTCGGCCAGGGGCTGCATGTCGGCCTCGCGGCCCGGCGGCTCCTGCTCCTGCTCGGGAAACGGCGGGACGGGCTCGGCCTGCTTGGGGTCCATGCCCGGCGCGTACCCGGGACACGGAGGGTCTTGCACTTCGGCACGCCGGCGGCGCAGATGAGCACGATGATCGTGCTCATCTGCATGACCCGGATGCGGAAGGGCAAGACCCCCAGGTCAGCAGCGCGGCTCGGAGAACGCCGGGCGCAGGTCGCAGGGCACCTGCGGCGGGTCGAAGGCCGCCACCTCGTCGGCGGCCAGGACCACCTGGCCGTCGCGCAGCCACACCGCCCACAGCTCGCGGCCGTCGCCGCCGTCGACGAGCACCCAGCGCGGGTCGCGCTCGCTGCGCAGGACCTTGACCTCGCCGCGCACCTCGAGGCCGAGCTCCTCGCGCACGTGGCGCCGGGCGATCCGCTCCGCCGCCGCGTCGTCGACAGCCGGCGGGGCCGCCGTCGTCGTCGTGGCGGTGGTCTGCGCCGGGCGTGCCGGCTCGTCGTCGCCGTCGCCGCAGCCCGCCAGCGGGACGGCGAGCGCGAGGGCGACGGCCGGCACGGCGAGACGGTGGAGCATGCCGTCACCGTACGGCGGGCGACGGGGCCCGTACGTCCGTAGCCTCTCCGCTGGCGGGGCGTATGCGCTGCGGGTATCCCTCGCCGCATGGCCGCCGATCTCGACCGCCTCGACGCGTACTGGCGCGCAGCGAACTACCTCTCCGTCGGGCAGATCTACCTGCTGGACAACCCGCTGCTGCGCGACCCGCTGGCGCTCGAGCACGTCAAGCCGCGGCTGCTGGGCCACTGGGGCACCACCCCAGGACTCAATCTCATCTACGCGCACCTCAACCGCGTCATCCGCGAGCGCGACCTCAGCGCCCTCTACGTCACCGGTCCCGGGCACGGCGGCCCGGGCCTGGTCGCCAACGCCTACCTCGAGGGAACCTACAGCGAGGTCTACCCCCACATCGGCCGCGACGAGGACGGCCTGCGCGCCCTGTTCCGCCAGTTCTCCTTCCCCGGCGGCATCCCCAGCCACGTCGCCCCCGAGACCCCCGGCTCGATCCACGAGGGCGGAGAGCTCGGCTACGCCCTCGCGCACGCCTACGGCGCCGCCTTCGACAACCCCGAGCTCCTCGTGTGCTGCGTCGTGGGCGACGGCGAGGCCGAGACCGGTCCGCTGGCCACGAGCTGGCACTCGAACAAGTTCGTCGACGCCCGCCGCGACGGCGCGGTCCTGCCGATCCTGCACCTCAACGGCTACAAGATCGCCAACCCGACGGTCCTGGCGCGGATCGGCCACGACGAGCTGCGGGCGCTGCTGGAGGGCTACGGCCACGCGCCGCGGTTCGTCGAGGGCGACGACCCCGCCGCGATGCACCAGCAGCTGGCCGCGACGCTCGACGAGGTGTGCGCCGAGATCGCGGAGATCCAGCAGGCCGCCCGGTCCGGCCGCGCCACCGGCCGGCCCCGCTGGCCCATGATCGTCCTGCGCTCCCCGAAGGGCTGGACCGGCCCGCGCGAGGTCGACGGCCTGCGCACCGAGGGCACGTTCCGCTCACACCAGGTCCCGCTCGCCCAGCTCGCCGACAACCCGGAGCACCTGCGTGCGCTGGAGGACTGGCTGCGCTCCTACCGGCCGGAGGAGCTCTTCGACGAGCGCGGGGCCCTGGTCGAGGAGCTCGCCGCGCTCGCGCCCCGCGGCGAGCGGCGGATGAGCGCCAACCCGCACGCCAACGGGGGCACGCTCCTGCACGACCTGCGCCTGCCCGACTTCCGCGCCTACGCCGTGGACGTCCCGGAGCCGGCCACCCGCTCCAGCGAGGCCACCCGGGTGCTCGGGGCGTTCCTGCGCGACGTCCTGCGCGCCAACGACGCCACCGCCAACTTCCGCGTGTTCGGCCCCGACGAGACCGCCTCCAACCGCCTGTCGGCCGTCTTCGAGACGACCGGTCGCGCATGGTCGGCCGCGATCGAGGACGGCGACGACCACCTGGCGCCCGACGGCCGGGTCATGGAGGTCCTCTCCGAGCACCTGTGCCAGGGCTGGCTCGAGGGCTATCTCCTCACCGGCCGCCACGGGATCTTCAACTGCTACGAGGCGTTCATCCACATCGTCGACTCGATGTTCAACCAGCACGCCAAGTGGCTGAAGGTCACCCGCGACATCCCGTGGCGGCGCCCGATCGCGTCGCTGAACTACCTGCTGTCGTCCCACGTCTGGCGCCAGGACCACAACGGGTTCTCCCACCAGGACCCCGGGTTCATCGACCACGTGGTCAACAAGAAGGCCGACGTCATCCGCGTCTACCTGCCTCCGGACGCCAACTGCCTGCTGTCGGTGGCCGACCACTGCCTGCGCTCCAAGGACTACGTCAACGTCATCGTGGCCGGCAAGCAGCCGTCGCTGGACCTGCTGGGGATGGACGACGCCATCGCCCACTGCACCCGCGGGCTGGGCATCTGGCCGTGGGCCTCCACCGACGACGGCCAGGACCCCGACGTGGTCCTCGCCTGCGCCGGCGACATCCCGACCCTGGAGACGCTCGCGGCGGCGCGGATCCTGCGCGACGCGCTGCCCGACCTGCGCGTCCGCGTCGTCAACGTCGTCGACCTCATGCGCCTGCAGCCCCGCACCGAGCACCCGCACGGCATCTCCGACGCGGAGTTCGACGCGCTGTTCACGACGGACCGTCCCATCGTGTTCGCCTACCACGGCTACCCGTGGCTGATCCACCGCCTGACCTACCGCCGCACGAACCACGGCAGCCTGCACGTGCGCGGCTACAAGGAGGAGGGCACGACCACGACGCCGTTCGACATGGTCATGCTCAACGACATGGACCGCTTCCACCTGGTCATCGACGTGATCGACCGGGTGCCCGGGCTGGGCCAGCGCGCCGCGGGGCTGCGCCAGCAGATGGCCGACGAGCGCCTGCGCCACCGGGCGTACACGCGCGAGGTCGGCGACGACCCGCCCGACGTGCGCGACTGGACGTGGAGCGACGCCGGGGGCCCGCAGCGCGGCGCGCTCGCCTGACCCCGTGCTCGTCCTCGCCGTCAACGCCGGGTCGAGCAGCCTCAAGCTCAGCGTCCTCGACGGCGACCAGGTGGTCGCGGCCCGCGAGCTGCCGGCGCCGCGAGCGGTCGTCGAGACCCGCGAGCTCGAGGACGCGCTCGACGGCCTGCCCGCCGCGCACGCCGTCGGTCACCGCATCGTGCACGGCGGCGCGCGCGTCGCGCCGGCCCTCGTCGACGCGGCGCTCGTCGCCGAGCTCGAGGCACTCGTCGACCTCGCGCCGCTGCACCAGCCCAAGTCGCTGGCGGCGCTGCGCGCCGTCTCCGGCGCGCTGCCCGGGGTGCCGGCCGTCGCCTGCTTCGACACCGCCTTCCACGCCACCCTGCCGCCGGCCGCAGCGACCATCCCGGTGCCGGCGGGCTGGCGCGAGCGCTTCGGCCTGCGCCGCTACGGCTTCCACGGGCTGTCGCACGCCTGGGCCGCCCGCCGGGCGTCGGCGCTGCTGGGGCGCCCGGCGCGCGTCGTCACCTGCCACCTGGGCGCCGGCGCCTCGCTGGCCGCCGTGCACGACGGGGTCTGCGTCGACACGACGATGTCGTTCACGCCGCTGGACGGCCTCGTCATGGCGACGCGGTCGGGCAGCGTCGATCCCGGGCTCGTGCTGTGGCTGGCCGAGCGCCTGGGCGACGACGAGGTCGCCGACGGGCTCGAGCACCGCTCGGGGCTCACCGCGCTGGCCGGCACCGGCGACATGCGCGAGCTGCTGGCCCGCGACGACCCCGACGCGCTGCTGGCGCTGGAGGTCTACCTCCATGCCCTGGTCGCGCACGTCGCGGCGATGGCGGCGGCGATGGACGGCCTCGACGCGCTGGTGTTCACGGGCGGCGTCGGCGAGCGGGCTCCCGCCATCCGGGCGCGCGCCGCCGCGCGGCTGCGCTTCCTGGGCGTCGCGGTCGACGACGAGCGCAACGCGGCTGCGGCGGGCGAGGCGGACGTCAGCGCCCCCGGCGCGACGGCACGCACGCTCGTCGTGCCGTCGCGCGAGGACGCGGTGATCGCCCGGCACGTGCGCGACGTGCTCGGCGAGGCCGCTCTCAGCCCAGGAGCTTGAGCTCCTGGAAGACGGCCTTGCCGCCGGTCACGCGCAGCTTGGCCTCCTTGACCAGCGCGCCGACGGCGAGGTCCGACGACGCGCAGTCCTCGGGCTCGTCCTCGCCCTCCGGGCTGTCGTCCTGCGGGTCCGCGCCCTCGTCCTCGGGCGTCTCGTCCTCTGGCTCCTCCTCGACGATCGCGGTGCGCGCCCGCGCGTCGTGGTCCTCGTCGCCGTCCTCGACCTCGCACTCGAGCTCGGTGTCGTCGGTGAGCAGGCCGGTCACCGCCCCGCCCGCGGCCAGGCCGATCGTCACGAGGTCGCCGACGACCGCGGTCACGCGGCCGGCGCCTTCCTCGCCGTCGCGCACGCCGTCGCCGTCGGAGTCGCGCCGGCGGGGGTGGGTGCCGAAGCGGTCCTCGGTGGCGTTGGACATGCCGTCGCGGTCGGCGTCCTCGCGGCCGTCGCGGATGCCGTCGCGGTCGGTGTCGGCGCGGCGCGGGTTGGTCCTGGCTTGGAACTCCGCGAGGTTGCTCAGGCGGTCACGGTCGGCGTCGGCGCCGGCGTTGCGGGCCTTGTGGGCGCGCTCCCAGCGGTCCGGCAGGCCGTCACGGTCGCGGTCGGCGTCCTTGCCGGCGAACGCGGCGCCCGGGACGAGCAGCAGCGCGAAGGTGGTCATGAGGGGGATGGTGCGGCGCATCGGGTCCTTCCGAAGGGGTGTGCGCAGCCACTCGGCAGCCGGGCGCCGGTCCCCCAGGCCACGCCGCGAGATCCCACGGATGTCCAGCGGCGCCCTCCTCCGGACCGGGGGCGGGCGCGCCGGACGCCGGCTGGACGGCCGTCAGGCGGCGCGGGCCGGCTCGCGCTCGGCGAACGCGACCCGGTTGCGTCCCTGGCGCTTGGCCGCGTACAGCGCGCGGTCGGCCTCGATGGCCGTGCGCCGGGCGTCGCCGGAGAACACCGCGCCGCCGAAGCTGGCGGTCGCGCCGACCGCCAGGCAGCGCTGCTGCACCGCCTCGCGCAGGCGCTCGGCGACCGCCGCGGCATCGACGTCCGCCCGCGGCGCGAGCAGCACCCCGAACTCGTCGCCTCCCAGGCGCGCGACGAGGTCGCCGGGGCGCAGCGCCTCCACCATCGCGCGACCGATCTGCCCCAGCAGCTCGTCGCCCGCCTCGTGGCCGTGGCGGTCGTTGATCGCCTTGAAGTCGTCGACGTCGACGACCAGCAGGACCAGGTCCTCCCCGGCGCCCGCTGCCTGCTGCAGGCGGTCGTCGAAGGCGCGGCGGTTGGGCAGGCCGGTGAGCGGGTCCTCGAGCGCGAGGAAGCGGTACTCCTGGGCGCGCAGGGCGTGCTCGCGGGCGATCTCGCACAGGTCGGCGGCGGCGTCGAGGAACTGCCCGCCGACCGCCTGGTCGCGGACCTCCCGACGCGAACGGGCACGGGTCGCGGCGTCGCAGGTGACGCGCGGCGCCGCGGGTCGGTGGCGCAGGAGGTCGGCGACCAGCCGGCCGAGGTCCTCCAGCGAGGACGCGACGACGAAGCCGTCGCGCTGCCACGCCGGCTCCACGCCCTGGCCGCCGAGCAGGATACGGACGTCCGGTCGCTGCGCCTGGACGGCCGCGACGGCCCGCCGCAGCGCGGTCGCGTGCTGGGGCATGGTGACCGAGAGCGCGACGACCGCCGGCTCGAAGCGCGCCACGGCGCCCGCCAGGGCGGAGCACGGCACGTCAGGACCGAGATGCACGACGTCGTAGCCCAAGCTGTCCAGGACGTCGGCCACGAGCCGCGGCGCGAGACCGTGGGCCTCGCCCTGGACGCCGGCGACAAGCACGCGCTCGCGCGTCCGCGGGCGGCTGGTCAGCAGCGACGGGTACAGCGCGGCGACGGCCCGGTGACACGTGACGGTCGCGAGATGCTCGTCAGCCACCGTCAGAGCACGCGCCGCCCAGCGCTCGCCGATGGCGTGCATGGCCGGCGTGACCACCCGCGAGAAGAGCTCGGGTGCCGCCAGCCCGGCCGCGAGCGCCTGGTGCAGCACGTCGCCGGTGGCGGTGGCGTCGCCGGAGAGCAGGACCTCCTCCAGGTGCCGGGCCAGGGCCGGTGCGGCGGTGTCCGACGTACGTCGCTGCGGCGCAGCGAGGGCCGGCGCCGCGGGCGGCGTGCGGGGAGCGGGCGCGGCAGGAGCCATCCGCCGCAGC
The DNA here is from genome assembly GCA_035628295.1 of Baekduia sp. Taxonomy (GTDB): domain Bacteria; phylum Actinomycetota; class Thermoleophilia; order Solirubrobacterales; family Solirubrobacteraceae; genus Baekduia. Next base: position 10,699 of record DASPKC010000125.1, on the reverse strand, counting down.
GCCCCGCGCAGCGCGACGACCTCCTGCTGCAGGCGCGCCACGACGCGCCGGCGCTCGCCTGCGTCCTGCGCCGGCAGGTCGGCCCAGCCCTCGACGGGCACGACGTTGCTGTGGCGCTCGCACACCGCGGCGAGGCGCTCCGCCCCGTCCGGATCGGCGAACGCGGGCAGCGGGTAGGCGCAGAGCCGCTCGATGGACCGCTCGTGGCTCAGCTCGTTCCAGAGGTCCTCGAGCGCGAGCGCCCCCGCGACGTTCCCGGCCGCCCACAGGACAGCCACCATCTCGCCGTACGCGCGCACGCGCCGGCCCTCGCGGCCGGGGCCGTCGAGCACCGCGTCGATGGTCTGCCGGAAGCGCACGCCGTCCGGGCCGTCGGGGCCGGCGAACGCGGCCAGCGTCTCCTCGGCGTCGAGCAGCACGAGGCGCCCGCAGCGCTCGGCAGCCGCCGCGTCGGTTCCCAGCGACGCGAGCGCCGCGCAGAACGCCGCGCGATGGGAGGCGGTGGCGATGACGACGGCCGCCTCGTCGTTGGCCAGGCCCTCGGCCAGGAACGAAGCCACGGCCTGCGCGAGGGAGCTCTCGGACTCGTAAAACGCGACGATGTGGCCGTGGGCGCAGCGCGCCGCCGGAGGGGTGGCGCTGGTGAGGGGAGGTGGAGCACCGGCCGAGGGGGCCATCACCTGCCCCATCGGCGGCTGGGCCCGCGACTTGAGCGGTCCGGGCTCGGACACCTGTCCAGATCCCGGCGCGCGGGCTCAAGCGACCGCCACCGCCAACCCTGCGGCAGACTCGCGCGCATGCCGCCCTGCGCTCCGCTCGTGCTCGAGGACGCCGAGCGAGTCGGTCGGCTCGGGGCGGAGCTGATCGCCAACCGCCTGCGGGCGGGGCGGCCTCTGCGCCTCCTGCTGCCCACGGGACGCACGCCCGAGGGCATGTACGGCGTGCTGCGCAACCTCGCGGCCGCCGGCGGCCTGGACGCCGGCCGGGCCGAGGTCTTCCAGCTCGACGAGTACGCCGGTCTCGGGCCGGCCGACCCGCGCAGCTTCGCCGCCACGCTGCAACGGAGCATCGGCGGGCTCGGGTTCCGGGCGGTGCACCTGCTCGACGGCGCCGCGGGCGACGAGGCGGCCGAGCGCGAACGCCACCAGGCGGCGCTCGAGGCGGCGCCGCTCGACCTCGCCGTCCTCGGCCTGGGGCGCGACGGCCACGTGGCGTTCGTGGAGCCCGGCGGCCCGCTGCACGCCGGCGTGCACCGGGTCGCGCTCGCCCGCGCGACGCGCCGCGACGCCGCCGGCGCCTTCGGCGGCGAGGAGGCGGTTCCCCGCGAGGCGCTGACCGTCGGCCTCGGGACGTTGTGGTCGGCGCAGGCGGTCGTCGTGCTCGTGACCGGCGCGGCGAAGGCGCCGGCGCTGCGCGCGATGCTCCAGGAGCCGCCGTCGCCCGCGTGTCCGGCGTCGCTGCTGCGGGCCCACCCGCGGCTGGTGGTCGTCTGCGACCGCGCGGCCGCGGGCCTGCTGCGGCCGTCGGCCGCCTGGGACAGCGATCGTGCGCTGGTCGTCCTCGGCCACCGCCAGCCGGGCGTCAGTCCCGCGCACCGCATCTCCGACGAGTCCCGGGCCCGGCTGCGCCGCGCGGCGGACATCGCGCGCGACGAGCCCGTGCGTCTGGCCGTGCTGACGGGCTGGACGAGCACCGGGGGCCTGTCGGAGGCCGAGCAGATGCTCACGGCGTGGGACGACCCGGACACGCCGGCGGTCCTGGAGGTTGCCGGCCGCGACACGGCCGAGAACGCCACCAGGTCGCTGCCGCTGCTGCTCGCCGCCGGCCCGATCCGCCACGTCACCGTCGTGACGTCGGCCTGGCACGTGCGCGCGCGCTTCTTCTTCGCGCCGTATCGGCGCCACGGGCTGCGGGTCGACACGCGCACGGTCGTCACGCCGCTCTCGCGCTGGGGGCCGCTGCTGGCCACGGAGCTGCGACACCTGGGCGCCGCCCCGCGAGCCCGCCGCCGCGCCTACGCCGCCCTGCCGCCGGTCGCCGGAGCGGCGCGATGATCCTCGAGGGCCGCCTGGCGCTCGACGGCGCCGACGCATCCGGGTGGGTCGAGCTCGACGGTCGGCACGTCGCAGCGGCCGGGCACGGGCGCCCACCCCGGCGGGCGGACCAGCGCGTCGCGGGACTGCTCGCCCCGGGGCTCGTGGACGTCCAGGTCAACGGCGCGGCGGGCCACGAGGTGACCGAGGGCGACGCGGCGCTGAACGCGATCGAGGCCGCCCTGCTGGACCGGGGGGTGACGGCGTGGCTGCCAACCGTCGTCACGACCGACGAGGCGACCGCCGCCGCCGCGGTCGCCCGCCTGGCCGAGCGGGCGGCGGATCCGGCGTCCACGGTCGCCGGGATCCACCTCGAGGGGCCCTTCCTGTCGCCGGAGCACGCCGGGATCCACCGCCCCGAACTGCTGCGCGCACCGGCCGGCGGGGTGCCGGCGTACGTGCACCACCCGGCGGTGCGGATGGTCACGCTCGCGCCCGAGCTGCCGGGGGCCCGGGCGCTGGTGGCGCAGCTGGCGGGTCGCGGCGTCACCGTGGCGCTGGGCCACTCCGGCGCGGACGCCACTGCCGCGCGGGCCGCCATCGACGCGGGCGCCCGCATGGTGACCCACCTCTTCAACGCGATGGGCCCGTTGGACCACCGCCGCGCCGGGCTGGCCGCCGTCGCGCTGACCGACGAGCGCCTGGCGGTGGGCGTGATCGCCGACGGGGTCCACGTCGACCCCACCGTCCTGGCGCTGATCGCGCGCGCCTGCGCCCGGCGCGTCGTGCTCGTCAGCGACGCGTCACCGGCTGCGGCCGCCCGGGAGATCCCCCGGTCGTTCGCCGGGATGGCGCTGGACGCCGCGGGCCGGGCGCCGTCCGGGCGCCCCGCGGGCGGCCTGGCCCTGCTCGACGAGGACGTCCGCACCTGGGCGGCAGCCACCGGCCAGCCGCTCGCCGCAGCGTTGGCAGCCGCGAGCGTCCGCCCGGCCCGCCTGGCGGGGCTCCCCCCGCCCCTGTCCCCCGGCGCGCGCGCCGACCTCCTCGAGCTCGCCGATGACGGCACCGTCCGGCGCGTCATGCTCGCCGGCCGCTGGCGCGGCTGAGCGGCCGCCGGCCCGTCAGCCGCGGCGGCGGGCGCGGAAGCGGACGATCGTGCCGAGGCGCTCGGCGTCCTCGAGCTCGAGGCCGGCCTGCGAGAGCCAGGTCCGCAGGTCGTCCAGGCCGCCGCTGGGGCCCAGGATGCCCGCGGCCCGGCCGGCCTGGCGGACCGGCCAGTAGCGCACGCCGGCGTCCGTCACGAAGATCGTGCCGAACAGCTGCCCGCCCGGGCGCAGCACGCGGCCGAGCTCGGCCACCGCACCCGCCGGGTCCGGCACGCAGTGCAGCCCCAGCAGGCTGAGGCAGAGGTCGAACTCCGCGTCGCCGAACGGCAGGGCGAGGAGGTCGGCCTCCTTGGTGCGCACCTGCGAGAGCCCCCGGCGGCGGGCCGCCTGCGCCGTGCGCTCCAGCATGGCCGGGGCGATGTCGGCGGCCACCCAGCGCACCCGCTTGGCCGGGGCGAGCGCCTCCAGGGCGTTGCCCGGCCCGCACGGCGCGTCGAGCACCGCGCCGCCGTCGGGCACCGCGTCGACGAGCTCGCGCGGCGGCGCGAGCGCCCGCACGTCGAGGCCGAAGACCACCCGGCCGAGCGGCCGCGCGAGCGCCTCGCTCTCCGAGAAGCGCCGGTACAGCACCGCCCACGGGTGCACGCCGCCGCGCCACACGTCAGAGACCGAGGTCACGCGGCCCGTCCGTGCTCGGCCTCGAGCAGCGCCGCCAGCGCCTCGAGCGTTCGGTCCGCCCGGGCCTCGACCCACGGCCCGAGCTGGTGCTTGACCGGCAGCAGCGCCAGCCCCTTGATCTTCGCGGTGAACGCGACGAGCGAGCCGGCCGGGGCGGCGTCGATGCCGAAGTCGACCTCCATGCTGGTCCGGCTCATGCTGCGGCCCTTGAGGACGATGCGCCGCGGCACGTCGAACTCCGCCACCTCCCACGTCACCTCGCCGGGCACGCCGAGGATCCGGACCTTGTGCGCGAAGCGCACGCCAACCCGCGCCTCGGACGGCACGTCGCCCACCCAGCCCTTGTGCAGCGCGAACCACTCGGGCCAGCGGTCCAGGTGGCTCACGAACGCCACGACGTCGTGCGGGCTGCCGTGGACCTCGGCCCTGCGCGTGATGTCGATCACGATGCGGCGCGCTCCCGCGGCTCCAGCAGCCGCCGCACCACGGGCATCCGCACCGCGTTGGGCAGCGCCCGGCCGAGCGTCGTCGTGGCTCGTACGGCGAACCCCGGCACGACGATCCGGTCGCCCCGGTCGAGCCCCGCGAGGCCGGCGCGCGCCGCGTGGCGGCTGCTGATCCAGGCCTGGCGCGGGAAGCTGCGCTGCGCCGGGTGATCGCCGCCCGCCACCTCCCAGAAGTCGGTCCTGACCGGCCCCGGGCAGAGCGCGGTGACCGAGACGCCGAGCGGGCGCAGCTCCTCATGCAGGCTCTCGGAGAACGCGAGCGCGTGGGCCTTGGCCGCCGCGTAGCCGGCCGACCACGGCAGGGGCTGGAAGGCCGCGGTCGAGGCGACCGTCAGGATCGCGCCGCAGCGGCGCTCGACCATCCCTCCGGCGAACGCCGCCGCCAGGGCGACCGGCGCCTCCACCAGGACCCGCACCTGCTCGACCTCGCGCGCGGCGTCCGTGCGGTGGAACGGCCCGCCGGTCGCGAAGCCGGCGTTGTTGGCCAGGACGTCGATCTCCAGGCCCAGCTCGGCGATCCGGGTCACCAGACGGTCGCGGGCCCGCTCGCGCGCGAGGTCGCACGCCACCACCTCGGCGCGGGCGCCTTCGGCGCGCAGCTCGCGCGCCAGCTCGTTGAGCCGCGCCTTGCGCCGGGCGACGAGGACGACCGTGTGGCCGCGGGCGGCGAGCTGCCGCGCCAACTCCTCCCCGATCCCGGCCGACGCGCCCGTCACCAGCGCGGCGGCGCCGTCGCGCGGGCGCGGCAGGCGCCCGCTCAACGGCGCTCGCCTCCGGCCGGCGCCGGCGCCCGCCCGTTGCCGGCCTGGGACCCGTCCGGGACCGCAGCGTCCGCACCAGGGCGCGGCGAGCCGCCGCGTCCCATCGCCCGGCTCATCAGCCGTTCGAGGACGTGCGGGGTGGCGAGGTCGACGAGGTGCAACGCGACGCCGTAGGGATGGCTGACGCGGGCCGGCCGGCGCACGACGCCGTCGAGCACCATCCCGGCCGCCTGCTCGACCGACAGCGCCGGCATCTCGCGGTACAGCTTGGTCGGGGCGATCATGTCCGTCCGCACGAGCGGCATGTGCACCGTCGTCCAGCGCACCCCGTCGCGGATCGTCTCGGGCGCCGCCGAGCGGGCGAAGGCGTCCAGCGCGCTCTTCGAGGCCAGGTAGGCCGCGAAGCGCGGCTCGGGGCCGAACTGGGTGCCCATGGTCGAGACGTTGATCACGTGCCCCTCGCCGCGCTCGCGCATCCGGGCCACGAGCGGCAGCGTCAGGTGCACCGCCGCGAAGTAGTTCAGGCGCATGACGCGCTCGAAGTCGTGCAGCCGGTCGGTCTGGCGCCACAGCGCGCGCCGGATCGAGTGCCCCGCGTTGTTGATCAGGATGTCCACGCCGTCGTGCTCGTCGAGCACGCGGGCGGCCAGGGCGTCGACCGCGTCGAGGTCGGTCAGGTCGCAGGCCAGCACGTGGCCGGTCCCGCCGCGCGCCGCGATCTCGTCGGCGAGCTCCTGCAGGCGCTCGGCCCGGCGGGCGAGGAGCATGACCTCGGCCCCGGCGGCGCCGAGGCGCAGCGCGGTCTCCCGGCCGATGCCCGACGACGCGCCGGTGACGAGCACCCGCTTGCCCGCGACCGCACGGCGCAGGGCACGATCGCCCCAGCTGCCGGTCAGCAGGCTCTGCACCCGGCGCGCCTGGCGCCACGGGTCGACCTCGAGGCCCCATCCCCAGACCGTGTCGGCGATCATCGCTCTGCCAGCTCCTTCTTGAGGATCTTGCCGGACGGGTTGCGTGGCAGCTCGTCGACGAAGACCACGTCGCGCGGGACCTTGAACCGCGCGAGGTTCTCCTTGACGTAGTCGCGCACGTCGTCCTCGGTCATCTCGGCCCCCGGCTCGAGCACCACGAACGCCCGCAGGCGCTGCCCGAAGTCCTCGTCGGGCACGCCGATCGCGGCGGCGTCGGCGATCGCCTCGTGGTGGACCAGCAGCTCCTCCACCTCGCGCGGGAACACGTTCTCGCCGCCCGAGACGATCATCTCGTCGTCGCGGCCGTCGATGAAGAGCCGGCCCTGCGCGTCGAAGTGGCCGACGTCACCCGTCGACATCAGGCCGCCCACGACCTCCTTGCCGCCGCCACCGGTGTAGCCGTCGAACGACGTGAACCCGCCGACGAAGATGCGGCCGGTCTGCCCGGCGGGGACCTCGCGCCCGGCGTCGTCGAGCAGCCTGACGGTCGTGCCCAGGACAGGGCGCCCGGTGCAGCCCGGGGCCTCGCGCAGGTCCTGCGGCGTGGCGATGGTGGCGACGCTCACCTCGGTCGATCCGTAGAGGTTGTAGACGACGTCGCCGAGCAGGTCCATGGCCCGGTCCGACAGCTCCCCGGGCAGCTGCGAGCCGGCGCAGAACACCACGCGCAGGGCGGAGGTGTCCTTGGCGCGGACGGCGTCGGCGCCCACGGCGAGCAGGCGCTGGAGCATGACCGGGACGAGCACGACCGCCTCCGCGCGGTGGCGCTCGAGGTCCTCGAGCGTCTCCTCGGGGTCGAACCGGCGGTGCAGCACGACCGTGGTCCCCAGGCCGATCAGCAGGATCGTCATGGCGAAGCCGGTGGCGTGGAACAGCGGCGCGCACATCAGCGCGGTCTGCTCGGAGCGCAGCGGGATGCGGTCCAGCAGCATGCCCGGCACCAGCAGGCCGCGCGGCTCGGCGCGCTGGGCGCCCTTCGGCGTGCCGGTCGTCCCGCTGGTCAGCAGGACGATGCCGCCGCGCTTGGCCGGGGCCGGGACGGAGGTGGCGCTGCTGCGGGCCACGAGGTCCTCGACGCGCTCGTGCGGGCCCTCGCCCCAGGCCAGCACCTTCGGCGCGTCGACCTCGGCGGTCAGCCCGAGCAGGTCCTCGTCGACGATGAGCAGGCGCAGGCCCTCGCGGGCCGCGACGTCGCGCACCTGCGGCGCCGCGAACGACGTGTTGAGAAAGACCACACGGGCGCCCGCCCGCGCGCCGGCGAAGATCGCCTCCAGCGCGTAGCGGTGGTTGCGGCAGAGGACCCCGAGCGTGGCGCCGTCGCAGATCCCGCGGTCGCGCAGGACGGCCGCCAGACGCGTCGCGCGCGCGTCCATCTCTGCGAAGGTGAGCGTGCCCAGGTCGTCGACGAGGGCGGTGCGCGGGCCGTGCTTGAGCGCGGCGATGGTGGCGCCGGCGCTGATCGGCCCGTTGCGCTGCAGCGCCGTCAGCATCCGGGCGAGGTCCCGCGGCGAGGCGCCGCCCAGCATGCCGGCCCGCCGCACCGCGACGAGCGACCGCCCCTCGGCCACCCCCCGGTCCACGAGCCGTCTCACGGCCTTCTGGTCCATGCCCTCCAGCTTATCGGTCAGCTGACCGGTATGTGGGGTACCCTGGCGTCCGATGTCCTCGGCGCCGCGCCTTCGCCGCACCCAGGCCGAGCGCCGGGCCACCACCCGCACCGCGCTCCTCGAGGCCGCGCTCGCAGCCCTGGCCCAGGACGGCTACGCCCAGCTCACGACGCGCGGGGTCGCCCGGCGCGCCGGCGTGGCGCAGGCCACCCAGCAGCACCACTTCGCCACGAAGTCCGAACTCGTCGCCGAGGCCATGCGCCTCGCCACGTGGCGGCTGGCCGACGAGGTCCTGCAGCGCCTCGGGCCCGAGCACCTCGCCGACGCCGGACGGCAGGAGGCGATGCTCGACGAGCTGTGGCGCATCCACCGCTCCGACGTCTTCAAGGCGGCGCTCGAGCTCTGGGTCGCGGCGCGCACCGACGACGAGCTGCGCGCGGCCATGGCCGACCTCGTCCAGGAGGTCCGCGAGATGGTGGCCGCCGGCACCGCGGCGCTCGTGGGCGACCGCGATCCCGGCCTGGCCGAGCGCGTCACCGTGACGCTCGCCGCGATCCGCGGCTACGCCATGCTGGCGCCCGTGGTCGCGCCCGACGAGCTCGACCGCACCTGGGAGCAGGCCAAGCCGCACCTCCTGGCGACCCTGCGCGCCACCACCGCACGCGCGTAGGGGGTGGCGGGACCACACCCGCCCGGCCCTGTGCGTGCGGTTGACTGCGCCCGTGACCACGCTCGAGATCCGCAGCCCCGCCGACGGCCGTCCCGTCGGGCGGGTGCCGGCCGACGGCGCCGGCGACGTCCACGCCCTCGCCCAGCGGCTGCGCGCCGCCCAGCCGGCGTGGGAGGCGCTGGAGCCTGGCGAGCGCGCAGCGTGGCTCGGCCGACTGCGCGACTGGGTCCTCGACCACCAGGACGAACTGGCCGCGCAGCTGCGCGAGGAGACCGGCAAAGCGGGTCCCGACGCGGCGCTCGAGGTCCTGGCGGTCGTCAGCGTCATCACCTACTTCAGCGGCCGGGCGGCGCCGGCCCTGGCCCGCGAGCGCCGCCGGCCGGCGGGGCCGCTCACGCTCACCAAGGAGCTGCACGTCGCCCGCCGCCCGTACCCGCTGGTCGGCGTCATCACCCCGTGGAACTTCCCGCTCGTGCTCCCGGCCATGGACGCGGTGCCCGCGCTGCTGGCCGGCGCCGCGGTCCTGCTCAAGCCCTCCGAGGTCACGCCGCTGACGATCGCGCGGCTGGCCGACGCCTGGCGCGAGCTGGGCGCACCCGATGTCCTCGGGGTCGCCCAGGGCGGCGCGGAGGCCGGGACGGCGCTGGTCGACGCCGTCGACTTCGTGCAGTTCACCGGCTCCACCGCCACGGGCCGTGCCATCGCGGTGCGCGCCGCCGCGCGCCTCATCCCCTGCGGCCTGGAGCTCGGCGGCAAGGACCCGATGCTCGTCCTTGCCGACGCCGACGTGCAGCGCGCGGCCAACGCGGCCGCCTGGGGCGGGCTGTTCAACAGCGGGCAGGTGTGCGTGAGCGTCGAGCGCGTCTACGTGGAGGACGCGGTGCACGACGCGTTCGTCGAGGCGCTGGTGCAGCGCGTGCAGGACCTGCGGCACGGACCCGCCGCCGGGGACGCCGCCGACATCGGCGCGATGGCCACCGACGCCCAGGTCGACATCGTCGCCGCCCACGTCGACGACGCGGTCGCGCGCGGCGCGCGCGTCCTCACCGGCGGGCGCCGCGGCGGCGGCCCGGGCCGCTGGTACGAGCCGACGGTGCTGGTCGACGTCGACCACGACATGCGCGTGATGACCGAGGAGACGTTCGGCCCGGTCCTGCCGGTCATGCGGGTCGCCGGCCCCGACGAGGCCGTGCGCCTGGCCAACGACTCGCCGTACGGCCTGTCGGCCTCCGTCTGGTGCGCGGACCACCGCCGCGGCCAGCAGCTCGCGGCACGTCTCGAGGCAGGCGCGGTCAACGTCAACGACGTCTTCGCCAACCTCTTCGCAGCGCCGCTGCCGATGGGCGGCTGGAAGAGCTCGGGCCTCGGCGCTCGGCTCGGCGGCGACGACGCGCTGCGCAAGTACTGCCGCACGCAGGCGGTCGCCACCGCGCGGCTCACGCCGACCTCCGAGCTGGCCTGGTACCCGTACTCGGCGCTGAAGTCGGCCGTCGCCGCCAGCGTCGTGCGCCTGGCCGACGCCCGCGGGCTGCGGCGCAGGCTCGGGCTCTGACGTCGATCGACACCCGTTCCCGGACCAGAGAGGATCTGCCCATGAGCACCCAGGACCTGACCCACGCCGACCGTCTGCGCGAGCTGGCCGCCGCGGACGCGCCGGTCGCCCTCGACGACGTCCTCGCGCTGTTCGACGCCCTGCCAGCCGTGGCCGTCGAGGAGCTGCTCGGCGCCTGGTCGGGTGGCGCGATCCCGACGGGCCACCCGGGCGAGGGCCAGCTGGCGGCCATGCACTGGGCGGGCAAGGAGTTCCGCTCGGTGGACGACGTCGACCCGATCGTCGTGCGCAACGCCGCGGGCGAGCGCGAGGCCAGCCCGATCCTCGGCGCGGCGACGCTGCGCGCCGTCGCGTACCGCGGCGTCGTCACCGCGACGATGGTCTACGACAAGCACCCGGTGTTCGACCACTTCCGGCGTGCGGGCGACGGCCTCCTCCTCGGGCTCATGGACCGCAAGGGCGAGGACGCGCCGCTGGCGTTCTACCTCGAGCGCCTGGCCGGCTGACCGTCAGGCGCACGCGCGCACGACGGCGGACCGGCGCCACGTCCGCGGCCCCACGCGCGCGGTGATCCGCACGCGGGCCGCGCGCGCGGCCGGGCGCGCCACGAGGACCACGGGCCGGCCGGCGCGACGCCGGACGACGGCCCGGCGGGCCCGACCGTCGACGCGGACGCGCACGCCGGACGCGCCCCGCGGCAGCCGGAACGCCACCGACCGGGCGCACCGCGGGCCCGGGGCCGCCTCGGGCGGCGCGGGATCCGGCGCGCCCTCGGGCACCGGGACCTGCCCGCGGCGCGCGTCGGCCAGCCGCCG
>DASPKC010000124.1:0-23674 GCA_035628295.1 Baekduia sp. | reverse complement strand
TCGCTCAGCCCGGCCGTCTCGGCGTCCGGGGCGCGCGCCGCGTGCGCGGCGGGCGGCGCGGCGTTCGCCGTGCCGCGCACCGGGCGCGAGGGCGCGCTGCTGCGCGCGGCGGCCGGCCCGGCCGAGACCTGGCTGGCGCTGCGCCGGGGCGAGCCGGGGTTCTGAAGCAGCGAGGTGCGAGTTGGTCTCGCTGAGCGAGAGCAACTCGCAGGTCACCGCGAGGCGGCGCGCGGCAGACTCCGCGCCGGTGCCCCACCCGCTCCTGCCCACCCGGGTCCTGGTCTCGCCCGACGCGTTCAAGGGGACGTTCCGGGCGACGGAGGTCGCCGCGGCGATCGGGCGCGGGCTGGAGCGCGGCGGCTGCGAGCCGCCGGACCTCTGCCCGATCGCCGACGGCGGCGAGGGCACGGCCGAGGTCCTGCTGCTCGCCCTGGGCGGCGAGACCCGCGGGGCGCAGGTCGCGGACCCGCTCGGGCGCACCGTCGCCGCCGGCTTCGCGCTCGTGGACGACGGCGGTACCGCCATCGTGGAGGTGGCCGAGGCCAGCGGCCTGACCCGCGTGGCCGAGCACGAGCGCGACCCGCTGGGCGCGAGCTCCCGAGGGACCGGCGAGCTCGTCGTCGCGGCGCTGGCGCAGGGCGCCGAGGTCGTCCTCGTCGCCTGCGGCGGCTCGGCCACCACCGACGGCGGCGCCGGCGCGATCGCTGCGATCGAGGAGGCCGGCGGCCTGCAGGGCGCGACGCTCGTCTGCCTGTGCGACGTCCGCATCCCGTTCACCGAGGCGGCGCGGCGCTTCGGGCCCCAGAAGGGCGCCACGGAGCAGCAGGTGGTCGCGCTCGAGGCGCGCCTGCACGAGCTCGGGCGCGCGTGGGGCGTGCCACCCGTCGCCGGGGGCGGCGCGGCCGGCGGGCTGGCGGGCGGGCTGCACGCACGCCTGGGCGCCAGGTTGGTGGCCGGGGCGCCGTTCGTCCTGGACGAGCTCGGGTGGGACGTACGGATGCGCGCGGCGCGGGCGGTCGTGGTGGGCGAGGGCCGGCTGGACGACACGACGCTGCAGGGCAAGGCGGCCGGTGCGGCGGCGACCCGCGCCCGCCAGGCCGGGGTGCCGTGCCACGCGGTAGTCGGCCGGGACGCGCTGGACCTGCTCGGCCGCCGCATCCTCGACCTCCAGCACGTGCTCGAGGCCGGCACGGTCGCCGAGCTCGAGGCTGCGGGCGAGCAGCTCGCGGGCGACCTGTAGGACACTGGCCGCCGTGGCCGACCGCCGCTCCGTCCCCCGCCCGATGCCGGCGGCGCTCTCGCTGCCCACGGCCCGCCGCGCCGTGGTCATCGGCGCCGGCTCGTTCGGCACCGCGGTCGCGGTCCTGCTGGCCCGCGGCGGGTTTCGCACCACCCTGCAGACCCGTACCGCCGACCAGGCCGAGCGCCTGGCCGCCGACCGCACCAACGAGGTCTATCTGCCGGGCGTGGAGCTGCCGCCCCAGCTGCGCATCGAGGCCGCCGACGCCGGGGTCCAGCGCGCCGACTACGTCTTCCTCGGCGTCCCGAGCAAGCACATCCAGGCGGTCATCGCCACGCTGCTCGAGCGCGGGCTCGGCCGCCGCACCGCCGTCGTCTCGCTGGCCAAGGGGCTGGTCCCGCCCCACGGCGTCGCGCCCACCATCCTGCTGCGCGAGGCGTTCGGCGCGTCGCGGACCGCCTGCATCGGCGGCCCCGCGCACGCGCGCGAGATGGTCCACGAGGGCGCCGGCCTGGTGGCTGCGTCCACCAGCGAGGAGCTCGCGGGCGCGCTGGCGCAGGTCTTCCAGCGCGCCGGCGTGGTCTGCGAGGCCTCCAACGACCCGGTGGGGGTCGAGCTCGCCGGCGCGGCGAAGAACGCCGCGGCGCTCGCCGCCGGCGCCACGGAGGCCCAGGGCCTCAACGCCGCCGGCGCCGCGGCCGGGCACATCTTCGCCGAGGTCTGGCGCTTCGCCGAGGGCCAGGGGGCCCAGCCGGAGTCGCTCATCGGCCTGGCCGGCACCGGGGACCTCGTGGCCACCGCGCTGGCGCCGATGAGCCGCAACCGCCGGGCCGGCGAGCTGCTCGGTCAGGGCGTGCCGACGGCCGAGATCCCCGCCCGCATCGGCCAGGCGGTCGAGGCGCTGGAGTCCGTCCCGCTGCTGGCCCGGGCGCTGCATCGCGCGGAGGTCGACGCGCCGGTCACCTCCGGCCTGACCCGGCTGATCTCGGGCGAACTGCCGCTCGACGAGTGGGTCGCGCTGGTGCGCACGACGGTGCCGCCCTCCCCCGTGCGCTGGCGCGGGCGCCGCCCGCCGAAGGGCTTCTGGCAGCGTCAGTGGGCGCGCGTGAAGGCCCTCTTCAGGCGCGAGCGCCCGGCGCTCGACGTTCCGCCAGGGTCGTGATCACGGCCTCGTAGACGCCGGCGCCGTGCCCGGCCTCCGCGAGCCGCGCGTTGCGCACGCCCGCCAGCGCCTCGCGGATCGTGGGGTCCTTGCGCACCGCGTTGCCGACCAGCCAGAAGGCGCCCACGTGCGGGGCCACCGCCAGGTCCTCGCGCGAGTCGCCCACCGCCAGGCAGGCCGCGGGGTCGTAGCCGCGGGCGCGCTGGTGGAACGCCACGCCGGCGGCCTTCGACACGCCCTTGGGCACCAGGTGGTAGGCACGCGCCGTCCCGTCGCGGACCGGGCCGTTGTCGATGAGGCGCAGCGCGTCGTGCCCGTGGGCCGCCAGGACGTCGTCGGCCTCGAAGGCGTCGATCCGTCCGCGGAACAGGTGCGAGACCTGGCGGTTGAGGTGCCAGGGGTCGTGGTACTCCAGGCGGCCCGCGAAGTGCGCCAGCAGGAGCTCGGGCGCGCCGGTGGCGGAGAGCTGCTCGTGCACGGTCTGCGTGCCGGGCAGGAACGGCGCCGTCAGCCAGTGCTCCTCGCCCTCGAGGACGACGCACGCACCCGCCTCCATGATGAAGGACGTCTGGCCGATGAGCCGCGCGTCCTCGCCGAGCACGAGCCGCCCGCGGCCGGACATCAGCACGACCTCGACGCCCGCCCGGTCGCATGCCTCGAGCGCCCGCGCGCCCTGCAGCGACCACGCGCCGTCCTCGCCGCGCAGGAACTGCCCGCGCGGCCCGAGGAGCGTCCCGTCGACGTCGAGGTACACGGCGTCCATGGCCCTAGCATCCTCGCCGATGGCGATCGCGCGCACGACCGAGCCCTGGACCGGCCTGCTGGACGCCGGGCGGGCCGACCACCGGCTCGTGCGCGAGGCCTACGAGGGCGCGCGTGACCCGGAGCTCGTGGCGCTGCCCGCCGACCTGCACCCGGCGGTGGCCGGGGGCCTGGCCAAGCGCGGCGTCGACGCCCTCTACGCCCACCAGGCCGAGGCCTGGGACGCCGCGGCGGCCGGGCCGTTCGTCGTGACGACCGGGACGGCGTCGGGCAAGTCGCTGTGCTTCCAGCTCCCGACGCTCGACGTGCTGTGCGCCGACCGCCACGCCCGGGCGCTGTACCTCTACCCCACCAAGGCGCTCGCGCAGGATCAGGCCCGCGCCCTGCTGGCGTTCGGCCTGGGCGACGCGATCCGCCCCGCCATCTATGACGGCGACACGCCGACCGAGCAGCGCCGCCAGATCCGCAAGCGGTCCAACCTCGTGCTGACGAACCCGGACATGCTGCACGTCGGCATCCTGCCCCACCACCGGCAGTGGGGGACCTTCCTGGCCAACCTCGCCGTCGTGGTGGTCGACGAGGCCCACGTCTACCGCGGCGTGTTCGGCTCGCACGTGGCGAACGTCCTGCGGCGGCTGCGGCGCATCGCGGCGGCGTACGGCACGCAGCCGCGGATCATGCTCGCGAGCGCGACGATCGCCAACCCCGTCGAGCACGCCGAGGCCCTGACGGGTCTGGACGACGTGCGCTGGATCGCCCGCGACGGCTCACCCGGCGCCCGGCGGCAGATCGCGATGTGGAACCCGCCCGTGGTCGACGAGGCGCTGCAGACGCGCCGCAGCGCGCTGGCCGAGGCCGCCGAGCTGGTGGCCGGGCTCGTGCGCGAGGGCGCGCGGACCATCTGCTTCATGAAGTCCCGCCGCGGTGTCGAGCTCGTCGCGCGCATGGTCCGCGACCAGCTGGCCGACAGCGACGCCGATCGCGTCGCGCCCTACCGGGCCGGCTACACGCCGCAGCAGCGCCGCGAGCTCGAGCGCCGTCTGCAGCAGGGCGAGCTGCTGGCGGTCATCGCCACCGACGCGCTCGAGCTGGGCATCGACATCGGCGCGCTCGACGCGGCGGTCTGCGTCACGTTCCCGGGGACCGTCGCGTCACTGCGCCAGATGTGGGGCCGCGCGGGGCGCCGCGGGCGGGGCCTGGCGGTCTACGTCGCGGGCGAGGACGCGCTGGACCAGTTCTTCTGCCGCCATCCCGAGGAGTTCCTCGAGCGGCCGGTCGAGGCGGCGATCATCAACCACGAGAACGAGTTCGTGCTCGACCCGCACCTGCTGTGCGCCGCGCACGAGGGGCCGATCGACCCGGAGGCCGACGACCCGATCCTCGGGCCGCGGCTGCGCGCGCACTGCGAGCACCTGGCCGCCGCCGGGGAGCTCGTCGAGCGCGGCGGGCAGTTCCTCCTGCGCCGGCCCGAGGACTACCCCGCCGCCCGTGTCTCCCTGCGCAGCGCCTCCCCGGACATCGTCCAGGTCGTCGACGTCCACCACGGCGAGGTGCTCGGGACGGTCGAGGGCTCGCGGGCCATGTCCACGACCCACGACGGCGCGGTGTACCTGCACCTGGGCCGCTCCTACGAGGTGCGCGACCTCGACCTCGACGGCCGCCGCGCGCTCGTCGAGCCGTTCACCGGCGACTGGTACACGCAGCCCAAGAAGGAGACCGACACGTCGATCGAGCGGCTGCTCGACCGCCGCACGGCGCTGGGCGTGACGCTCTCGTTCGGGATGGTCACCGTGACCGAGCAGGTCCTGGCCTACCAGCGCAAGCGCCTCAGCGACCACGAGGCGATCGACATCACGGCGCTGGACCTGCCGCCCACGTCGTTCACGACGCAGGCGCTCTGGTACGAGCTCGACGGAGACGTCCTGGCCGACGACTTCCCGTTGAGCGAGCTGCTCGGCGCCCTGCACGCCGCCGAGCACTCCCAGATCGCGGTGCTGCCGCTGCTGGCCATGTGCGACCGCTGGGACATCGGCGGCCTGTCGACGAACGCCCACCCGCAGACGGGGCGGCCGACGATCTTCATCTACGACGGCCATCCGGGCGGCGTGGGCATCACGCTGCAGGGCTTCCGCGCCTTCGAGCACCTCGTCGCCGACGCGCACCGCCTCATCGGCGAGTGCCCGTGCGAGCGCGGGTGCCCCTCGTGCGTGCAGTCGCCGAAGTGCGGCAACCTCAACGAGCCGCTGTCGAAGGCCGGCGCGCTGGAGGTCATGGCGCGCATGCTCGAACGCTGACGCGGTTCGGTGCAGCTTCCGCGCGCGGAACCTGCACGCTTCGCGCGCGCGGGTCGGGGCGCCGCCGGCCCGGGCCGAACCTGCGGGCATGCCGGCCGGTGCGCGACGACGACTCATGGGAGGGCTCGTCGTCGCGGCCACCGGTCTGGCCGCCGCCCCGGCGTCGGCCGCGCTCGCCGGCGGCACGCAGGCGCCGTCGACGGCGTCCGGCGGCGCCGAGTACGGCGCGCTGCCGACGAGCCCCCCCGTGGCCAGGCGCTTCACGGTCGCGCCGCGGTCGGTGGTCAGCGGCGGCCGCCTGCCGGCCGTCCGCGTCCGCGTCGAGCAGCTGGGGGCGCGCAGCGTGCGCGCCCGCGTCGTGCTGTGGCCGACGCGCGGCGGCAAGGTGCTGCGGCTCGATCTCGGCCGCATCCGCACGGGCCGCACCGTGACGCTGCGCTGGCCGCGCGGGACCGTCCTGGCGCCCGGGACGTACACCGCCCGGCTGCACGCCACCGGCCGCGCCGGCAAGGTCCTGCAGCGCACCGCCCGCGCGTCGGGCCGCCGGTCGCTCGTCGTGCGGCCCGCGCCGGTGCCGCCCCGCGCGCCCGTGACGCCGGCGCCGGTGCCCTCCGGCCCCGACGGCGGCATCTTCCCGGTCCAGGGCCCCTTCACCTACGGCGACGGCTTCGGCGCCGACCGCGGCGACCACCGCCACGAGGGCGTCGACATGTCCGCGCCCGCCGGCACCCCGGTCGTCGCGCCGCTGGCGGGCACGATCACCTCCGTCGACGTGCAGGAGGAGGGCGCAGGGCACTACGTCGTCGAGACCCTGCCCGACGGCCGCGCGTTGTTCTTCGCGCACTGCCGCGCGGGCTCGGTCGTCGCGCGGCCGGGCGCCGCGGTGGCCGCGGGCGCCCGGCTGTGCGACGTGGGCTCGACGGGCAGGTCGAGCGGCCCGCACCTCCACTTCGAGGTGTGGGAGGGCGGCTGGCGCGTCAGAGGATCGCGAGCGGTGGATCCGCTGCCGCTGCTGCGCTCCTGGGAGCGCTGAGCACCGCATCGACCGTGACGCGAGGCGCGGCGAGCTCGCGCACCGTCCGCACGACGATCTCGTGCAGCTGCGGCAGGCCACGGACCGCCTCGGCCGCGAGCATCCCTGCCACCTCGCACGTCACGTCCGGCGCGCCGAACCGGGGCACCCGGCGGCCACGCAACCGGCGCGCGAGCAGGAGCAGCTGCCGGGCGCGCTCGCGCTCCCGTGCGTCGTCGCCGCGCGTGCCGACGACGTCGCTGGCGAGGCCGTGCAGCTCGCCGCGCAGCTGCGGGTCGAGGTGGTCGTGGTAGCCGCGCAGGAACGCGGCGAACGCCGGGCTCACGGAGGCCGGGCGGTCGGTGAACGACTCGCCCGCCAGCATGGAGGACAGCTCCATGAGGCAGGCGCCGTCGTGGGGGCCGGCATGCCGGCCGGGGGCGAGGCGCACCGTCTGGGGCGACGGGCTGGGCAGTGGGGGCATGTCCGTGCGGCTACCCGGCGACGGCGGTCGGACACTGCCGCCCCGGCGCCATCTGCGCCGGAATGGACGGACGGCCGAGGGCCACCAGCTCGCGCACGAACTCCAGCACCGCGGCGTGCAGCGCGGGGCGGCGGCGGACGGCCTGCGCGGTGTAGGCGCCGGCGAGCTCGCTGTTGGCGTTCCAGCTGTCGTAGGGGAAGCGCAGGCGCAGCTCGCGCAGCAGCTTCGGGCCGGCATCCAGGCGCCGCGCCAACGCGAGGCAGCGGTCGGCCCGCGCCCGCTCGACCACGGTGTGCACGCGCGTCTCGAGGACCTCGGCGGCGACCTGGTAGAGGTCCTGGCGCAGGCCGTCGCCGAGCTGGTCGTTGTAGCCGCGCAGGAAGGCGGCGATGGTCGGGCAGACGCTCTCGGGGCGGTCCGAGAAGCGCTCGCCGGCGAGCATCGAGCAGAGCTCCATGACGCAGGCGCCGTCGGCGGGGGACTCGTGCGGTCCGGCGGAGAGGCGGACGGTCTTGGGGGAGGGGGTCACAGGCGGCATCGCGCGCCGCCGGGTACCCGCGCGTGCCGCGCCCTACCACAGCCGCGTCCGACCGCGCCCGAACGGTGTTCAGCGGCGAACCTGCAGCACCAGCGTGGCGACGACCCGCCGCCCGTCGCGGCGCACGCCGAGCGTCAGGTCCCCGAGCGGGGCGAGGAAGCTCTGCGCGAAGCGCGGCAGGCCGAGCAGCGCGGGCAGCCGCGAGCGCAGTGCGGCGGCCGACACGCGGACGGACAGGGCACCGGCCCCCGGCGTGGTGCGCGCGGCGGGCACCCGGGTGGCCACCGGCCGCGGGTCGCCGCCCGTCGTCACCCCGACCCGGTCGCCGGCGACGGCGACGCGCAGCTCCGGGGCACCGGGCAACCGGACGGCGAAGACGCCGTCGTCCTCGTCGACGTCCAGTCCCGCGCGGCCGAGCAGCAGGTCGGGGACGCGCGAGATGTCGCCGAGCAGATCGCGCAGCGGCCCGGCGTCGTCGAGCTGCAGCTGCGCGACCGGGCCGCCGCGGGCGGAGAGCGCGAGCGTCGCCGTGCCGGTGAGGCGGTCGGTGAGGACCTCGGTGAGCGTGTCGCGGCGCAGGCGCCCGAGCAGCGCGTCGGCACGCGCGACGTCGCCGTCGACCCCCAGCGCCCGCAGGGCCGCCGGCGCGGACGTCCGCGGCTCGCGCAGCGCTGCGTGCACGTCGCCGTCGAGTCCGGCCGGCGCCGGGGCGCCGGCGCCCGGCGCGAGCGGGACCACGGCGCCGTCGAGCCGCAGCGTCGCCAGCAGGCCGTCGTCCACGGCACCTGCCGTGAGGACCGCCTCCCGCGCCCGGGCCAGCTCCGGGACGAGCACGCGCACCCGCGCCGGCAGGAGGGACCGGGGCCGGCCCACCGCCCGCACCAGCGCGTCCGTGCCCGCCGCGCCCAGCCGCCGCCGCAGCCCACGCGCTCGTGCGCGGTCGTCGCGGCGCGCCGCCGCCCGCACCAGCTCTTCGCTCGTGGCGGCCAGCAGGAGCCGCCCCCGTACCGCGACCGCGCGCACCGGCGCGACCGGCCCGGCGGCGGCCGGCCGGGCAACCCGCAGCACCCGCACCCCGCCGCTCGGCGCAGCCTCGCGCAGCAGGCCGGCGCGGACGGCGTCGTCGATCCGCGCACCGAGCGGCCCGGCGCCGGCGGTCGGCCACGCGAGCACCCCCGCCCGCAGCCCGCCGGCCATCCCGACCGCGACCGGCGCGCCCGACAGCTCCGACCGCGCCCGCTCGCCCAGCCCGGCGGCGTCGAGCCCCCGCAGCAGCCGGCCGACGGCGATCCCCGCGCCGGGGATGCGGCCGAGGACGTCGCGCAGCGCCCGCAGCTGCCGGCCCTCGCCGTCGCTGGCCACCAGCGCCACGAGGTCGGCGCCGCGCGGCAGGCGTGCGAGCGCCTCGGCGACTGGGTCCGCCACGGCCCGCTGCGGTCCGTCGCCGCCGCGCAGCAGCAGCACCAGGCCGGCGACCAGGGCCGCCGCGACGGCGAGGACGACGAAGCCGCGACGGCGCACCGCGACGAGCGTAGCCTCGCTACCCTTCCGGCCGCGGCGAGATAGCTCAGTTGGTAGAGCACACGACTGAAAATCGTGGTGTCCCCGGTTCGAGTCCGGGTCTCGCCATCGGAGACGCAGACGCCTCCTAGCCGACGAAGTCCTCGAGGTGGCTCGCGGGGACGCCGGCTTGCGCGCAGGCGTCGAGCAGGCGCCGGTCGCTGCTCAGCAACGGGATGTCCAGCGCGGCTGCGGCTGCGGCGTACGCGGCGTCGTACGCGCTCATCCGATCTCGCAGCTCCCAGATGTGCGGCAGGCGAAGCCCGCTGGGATCAAGGATCACGTTCAGATCGGCCAGCCACGTGACCGCGGCGCGTGCCTGCTCAGTGATCAGCACCCCGGCACGGGTGAGTCCGCGCAGGGCGCTGATCGCTTCAACGAGGCCGTGGGCGGCGGTGACGAGCACGAGCGTGGGGTCGGACGCGTAGCGGTCCAGAAGCCGATCGGCCGCGTTGACATGCTCGCCCTCGACCACCAGCTCCACGAGGACCGACGCGTCGAGGAGGAGCACGGATCAATCGGGGTCCGGGCGCGACTGGCGGATCACGGCAGCGACGTCGGTCGGTGCGACGGCGCGACCGCGCCGGATCTCCTCGACGAGCCGCTCGCGCGATGCCTGGTCGACACCCAGCCCGCGGCGCAGGGCCTCGATCGCCCGCCGGTTCTTCGAGATGCCGCGCGCAGCGGCATCCGCCGCCAGGGCGGCGTCGAGGTCGTCGGGGACGTTGCGCAGGTGCAAAGTCGCCACGTCCCGATGATAGCGGAGCTGCTAGCAGAAGTGCTTGCGAGTCGCGAGGTAGCTCGAGCTCAAGTCCGGGTCCCGCTGCCCGACGCGCTCGGCAGCGCCGGGTGAGCGCGACGCTCACCCAGGCAGCGCGGCGTGCTGCGGCGCGATGCCGCCGATCTCGTGCCACGACGCCTTGTCGGCGACCTGGACGTGGCACGCGACCTCGAGCTCCGGTTCCTCGAGCACACCGGCGGTGACGTAGCGGGTGTCCGCGGCGCCTGAGTAGAGGCTCGTGCCACAGCGCGTGCAGAACGAGCGGGGCGAGAACCCCTCCTCCGCGTAGGTGGCGACCAGCTCCTCACCCGCGGTCAGCTCGAGATCCGCGGCGGCGGCGAGGACCACCGGCGTGCTGGCACACCCGGTCCACCGCCGGCACCGGGTGCAGTGGCACTCGACCAGCATCTGCGGCTGGTGCACGACGAAGGAGACCGCGCCGCAGAGGCAACGTCCGTTGAGATCGGTCATGACGGTCGGCCCTCTCAGGACTTCACGGCGTAGCCGAGGTAGCTGGTCTGGGGCGTGCCGGCGTGGACGGCCCTGAGGTTCTCGAGGTCGAACGTGATCCCGGCGATGTCCGCGGTCTGCATCCCGACGGCCGACATGCGCTCGGACAGCTCGTCGGGCCGGATGAACTTGTGGAAGTCGTGGTTGCCCTTCGGGATGAACCCGATCTGGTACTCGCCCTGCCAGATGTAGAGGTCGAAGGCCTCGAGCGTCTGGTTGTGCGTGAGGAACCCGAACACACCGCCGGGCTCCAGCACGCGCGAGCAGGCGGCAAGCGTCGCGTCGAGATCCTCCACGTGCTCGAGCACATCGACGGCCATCACCGCGTCGAAGCGCTCGTCGGTCTCGAAGGTCTCCGCGTCGGCGACGCGGTAGTCGATGTCGAGAGCCACTTGCGCGGCGTGCTCGCGCGCAGACTCCAGCGAGCGGACCGACGGGTCGATCCCGACCACCGAGGCGCCGGCGGCGGCCATCGGCTCGGCGAAGACCCCGCCGCCGCAGCCCACGTCGAGAACCCGCTTGCCCGCAAAGCCGCCGAGCACGCGCTCGAAGTACGGCACGCGAACCTCGTTGAGGAGGTGCAGACCCCCCAGGGGACCCTGCACGTCCCACCACACGGCCGTCGACTCGAGCTCCACGAGCCGGTCGTACTTCGCCGGCTCCTCGAACTCGCGCACGTCGTAGCTGACCATGGTCATGTCCTCCCGCCCTTCGGTTCCGCCGGTCTCGGATCGCCCACTACATCGCCTTCGTCCCCGAGCCGCCCTCGGCCACCGCCACGTCGTCCACCAGGAACCCCGGGTCGTCGTCGACGAGCATGGGCCGGAACGTACGCCGTTGGGGCGCGGCGCAACATCCAAGATTGGGTGGTGAGGCCGGCATCGCCCGTCGTAAGGTCGCGCCGCTATGACCGCCCTTCTGACCGGGCGTCCGGGGCGGCGCGGGCTGGCTGCGGGCCTCACCGGACTCGCGGTGCATCCGGCAGGGGTCGTCTCGGCGATGGCTCTGATACTGGCCGTCCTTCCGGGGACCGCCAGCGGCAAGGACTGCGGATCGCGCGCCTTCGACCGTGGCGGCACCTGCACCACGTTCCGCGCGGCCGTCCAGCAGGTCGACGAGATCGCCCGGACCGTGCTGGTCGCCGAGGGCGGCAAGGCAGCGCTCGTGCGCGTCCAGATCGGCAAGCGCACGCTCCTCAGCCGCGGGTACGGCGAGTCGATGGAGGGTGTGCCGGCGAGCCCACGCATGCACTTCCGCCCCGGCTCGATGGTCCTTCCGCTGATGACGACGCTGCTGCTGCAACTGCAGGACGCCCGTCAGCTCAGTCTCGACGACACGGTCGCGCGCTGGTTCCGCCGCTACCCGAACGCCGATCGGGTCACGCTGCGGATGCTCGCGAGCTCGACGAGCGGCTACTGGGACTACGCCCAGCAGAACGAGCCCTTCCAGAAGGTCTTCCAGGCCGATGTCTTTCGCCATTGGTCCGACGACGAGCTGCTCCGTTATGCGTTCGCGCAGCCACTCGCCTGCGAGCCAGGCGCCTGCTTCCACTACGCCCACACGAACTTCGTCGTCCTCGGCCGAATCCTCGAGAAGGTCACCGGCCAGTCCGTGACGAGCCTCATGCAGAGGCGGTTCCTCGGCCCCCTGCGTCTCCGCAACACCCGGATCTCGAAGCGGCCGGCGATCCCGGCTCCGGCGCTGCACGCCTACAGCACCGACCGTGGCGCCTACGAGGACTCGACGTCCTGGAGCCCGTCCTGGAGCGTCGGCGTCGGGATGGTGATGACCTCGACCGTGAGCGACATGATCAAGGTGATCCGCGCAATCGGCTCCGGGCGGCTGTTCTCCCGGTCCGCGCGACGTCAGATGGCGGCTGCGCTCTCCCGCGGCCTGCCGGGTGCCCCTCCTCCCACGCTCGACTACGGGCTCGGCATCGACGTCGCCAACGGATGGCTGTTCCAGAATCCGCAGGCCAACGGGTACATCGGCCTGCTCGCCTACCTGCCGCCGCGGGACATCGCGATCGTCGTGGAGAACACCAACGGACCGGGCGTGCCGGAAGGCCGCGCGATCGCCGGAGTCATCGCCAAGAAGATCACCCAGTACCTCGCCCCCGACCGTCCGCTCTGACTGGAGCCTCGATGACTCACCGTGGTGTCGTCCTCGC
Source organism: Baekduia sp. (assembly GCA_035628295.1). Lineage (GTDB taxonomy): Bacteria > Actinomycetota > Thermoleophilia > Solirubrobacterales > Solirubrobacteraceae > Baekduia. Next base: position 11,161 of record DASPKC010000124.1, on the reverse strand, counting down.
CCTCGCTGCGTCCACGATCGTCCTGGTGACGCCCGCGTACGGCGGCACGATCACGCTGAAGGCGCCGGTGACCGAACGCGTCGGGGCAGAGAGCTCGCGCGAGTACGCCTACGTCGGCCCCGCCCTCGGTCAGCCCGCGGGCACCGTCGGGCCGCTCGCCGACAGCGTGGACACCTTCACTTGCGCCGGGGGCGCGAACAGCGTCGTGACCCGCGCGATCATCGTCCCGGAGGACACCGGCAGCGTGGACTCCGCCACCCAGACCACGCTCCCCGACCCGGGCACGTACACCCACAGCTTCACGGCGAGGGTCGGGAACTGGAGCCTCAACCAGGTCAACTACCGGGTGGCGGCGAGCTGCACGGATCAACCGCATCACTTCCCTCCGCCCGTCGGCACGTGTCGCAGCTCGATGGGGTTCGGCGTGCGCTGCAACGTCTACGGGGAGTGGTTCGGTCCATGGGCCGCGACCCTCAGCGCCTGCTGCTCCGAGCGAGCCCCCGCCGCCGCCGAGTTCTCCGAAGCGATCCAGGAGGCGTTCTGCTGGAAGGCCTGGCCCGGGTGTCCGGGGAGCGCGGCACGGGCGGCGACAGCTGCCCCGACGGTCCGGGCCGCAGCGGTGGCCGCTCTGCCGGCAGGCAACCGCTTCACGCTGCGCAACGGCACGAACCTGATCGCGTTGACGTTCTTCTCGCGCGGCACCCGCCCTCCGGCGGTGATGCTGAAGGGCGCCACGGGCTGCCGCGCACAGCGGATGGGTGTCTCCGTCACCAACGGGGCGGGACAGCTCCGGCTCACGCTGAGCTGCAGCGGGCTCGAGCACACCGGCGCCGTGCGCCTGACGATCAAGAAGGCGATCGCGCGGAGCTTCCCCCTGCGCCGCGGTGACGGGAAGCTGCACATCAAGCTCGACAAGCCGCCGGGGACCGTCAAGCCCTACGTCCTCATCACCGACGGCAAGGAGCGTGGCGAATGCGGCAGCGTCGGTCACAAGCTCCGGGTCTCCACGCGGAAGCTCGACCTGCGCGTCTCCGTCCACTGCTCACGCGAGGTCCGCAACGCCATCGGCCGCATCTACGTCGGCGGTCTGTTGGCTGCCGACCGGTAGCGGAAGCTCACCCGCCCGCCGCTCGTGCACCGCCAGGGAGACGACCCTCGGACGTCCGCCGGCTTTCCGTGCCTGCCGCGAACGGTGAGGCGCAAGCCGAGGCTCGTGCGACGGACCTTCCCACGGGTGCGGCACGCGCGCGGACGCTGGAGCTTCGCCCCATCGACACGAAGGCGCACGCGCAACATCGGCACGCGCTGGAGCACGAGCTTGCGCGATCGCCCGCGTCGCACCCTCACCTTGCGGATGTCCACCGACATCGTCCCGCGGACGCGCGGCGAGAATCCCGGCGGCGTCGCGAACCGGGCGGTGCGACGGGTCGCTCCGCGAGCCAGCCGCAGCGTGCGGGGCGTGAGGTTGGAGCCGTTGCGGCGGTCGACCAGCTCGCCCGCGCCCCCGGCCTCGTGGAGGATCTGGGCCAGCTTCACCCTGCCCCCGCGCAGATCGAGATCGCGGGCCAAGGGCGTCACGAGCGAGAGGTCGACCTGACGCTGCGTCGCCTTGGCCTTGATCAGCTGGCCGGCGACGTGCACGGCGGTGGTCTGGGGCTGGACCCGGTAGCACGCCGTCGCCGAGCTGTAGTCGCAGCTGAACGAGCGAAAGCCCCAGGCCGTGAACAGCTCCGCGAACGACACGCCGAGGGTGCAGCGACCGTACTGCCACGTCGTCTTGGCGGTCGCGTCGTACCGGCAGGCTGCAGCCACCGGGTTGCGCAGGGTCTTGGCAGCGTCGCCAAAGCCGTGGGACTCCAGGCCGAACCAGCTGCAGTAGACGCCGCACGGGTCTTGCTTGGGGACCAGCCCGTCGAAGGACCGCCCGCCCGACGTCGTCATCGCCGGTCCCGGATCGCCGCACCAGCCGCTGGTGACGTCGCCGCAGTTCTGCACGGCCCAGTGGTCCCAGAGCAGCGGGAGGTAGGCCTTGTAGAACCAGCGCATGTAGCCCTGGCGGCTGAAGCTCCTCGCCGCGCCCTGGCGCACCGCCAGGCGCTTGGAGGCGATCATCCGCCCCACGGTCACGAGCAGCCCGTGGTCGGCGGTGACGTCCTTGCGCTGCTTGGAGACGACGTCGCTCGCCTCCTGGGTGATGGTGAAGATCCGGGCCCCGGTGGTGCCGGGTGTGTGCTCGAACTTCCCGCGGCGCACCAGCGACGCCGTCGGCGTCGCGACCGCGCCCAGCGCCGTCGACGTGCTGCCGAGCCCGGCGTCCGTCAGACCGCCGAGGACGGTGCGCCACAGCGCCCGATAGCTGACGTCGGCGGCGAGATGCTCGGCCTGGGGCAGGTGCAGGTCGGCTGTGAGCTCGGGGAACAGGGAGTCCTTGTCGTCCAGGAACAGGCGCGGCAGGACCGCGGCGAGGTCGTCGAAGTAGCCGTTGACGATGGTGGCCCAGAACGTGTCCTCGAGGACCTGGTTGCACACGGTCGTCCAGTCGGCCGCCGAGACATCGGCGGCCGCGGCAGGCGGCGTGCAGCTCTCGTAGCGCGGCGGATCCGGGTCGGTGGACAGCCTGTTCGTGCACGTCGCCGTGATCGCCGCCGAGAAGCGGCGGGTGTCGGCGAGGACGCTGTAGCGCGCGCGGATCGACGTGACCCCGAGGAACCGCCTCATGGACTCGTAGGCCGCGCCCTGCGTCCCGCCCGGCGGCGCCGGGAACTCGGCCCCGGGGTAGCGGACCCACCTGCGGGCGACGGTGTCGAAGCGCCAGGTGCGGATGCCGAACGGCCCGCGCGCGACGAGGGACCGTGCCGGGGAGTCCGGATCCAGCCGCGCCGTCTGGATCGAGCCGTAGTAGGACCGATCTGTGGCCCACGGGTCGTCGGCGAGCGCCGGCCCGACCAGGGTGCTCTTCGCCTCGCGGAAATCGGTCAGGATCCCGCGGGCGCCGCGCCCGATGGTCTCGTCGCGCCCATCGCCGTCGACGTCGGCGGGTTGGATCGTCTCGAAGTACTGCGGTCCGGCGCTGAAGCCGGGGAACGGGCGGCCGTCCACCTGCCGCCATCCGTCGTCGGAGGACCAGTCCCAGATCTCGAGGCTGTCCGTGGTCGCGTTGAGCATCCCGACGCGCGGCGTTCCCCAGGCGGTGAAGACCTGAGCGGTGCGGTACGCCGTCGGCGGAAGCGGCTGATCGTAGTACCTGCGGTAGCGACGAATGAACCGATGGGAGTCGACGTCGTAGTTCAAGACCACCAGACCGGTCCTGAGGTACGGGACGCGCTCGGGAACCACCAGCCTGTCGGTGCCGACCGCGAGGATCCGCTGGTAGTTCAGCGGGTCGCGCCAGTCGGTCACCTGCTCACTGTCCGACTGGGGCTCGACGTCGGCCAACTCGGCGACCTGCGCGAGCTTGTCCCAGCCGCGCCCGTTCCACTCGTAGACCTCGAGGCCGTCGCCGCCGCGCCCGATCAGGTTCTTCCTGGGCGCCGGGCCGCGTCGCAGCGTGTCGGCCAGCTGGATGGTCGAGTAGTAGCTCGGGTCGTCGCCCGCGCAGCCGCCCCGCGAGAAGCAGTGGTTCCCGCCCTGCGCGTCCTTGTCGGGGAACGGGCCGGGCGCCGTGTTGATCTGCGTCCAGGTCCCGGCGTCCGGCGACGACGACGTGAGCCTGTAGACGTCGATGCCGGTGCCGGACCGCGCGATGAGCTCGGCGCGGCCGCCGTCCGTGCCGTCGACGTCCCCGACGCGGATCGTGCCCGAGTACTTCGCGGGCGCCCACCCGTCGGAGTCCGCGAGGATCTTGTTCACGCTCACGGGGCTCCACTGACCCAGCGCGCGGTCGAACCGGTAGACCTCGATCCCCCGGGACCCTCGCGCGATCAGCTCGTCGACCTCGTCGCCGGTGAGGTCGCCGAAGAGGATGGTGCGGGAGGCGTCCTGCCAGCCGTTGAGGTCGGTGAGGCCGGGCACCACGAAGCCCGGCCCGAGCGGGCAGTCGTAGCAGTCGCGCCCGGTCTGGCCGTGGGCGGCCGCATCGCCGCCCACGGCGAGGACGACCACGACCAACGCCCACAGCCGCAGGCCCGACCGCAGCACCGATCTCATGGCGCGCCTCCCCCGCGGCTCGTCACCGTGGGTAGCAGTTCTCGATCCTCTGCGGATCGCCGAGCTCCCAGAACCAACCGGCCTTCTCGAGGCCGTACCCGCCGCCTCCGACGGTGGGGGTGAAGAGCTTCTCGGTCAGCTCCTCCGGCGGCGTCCCGCCGCCGCCGAAGGCGCCGGCCTTGCTGAGGACCAGCGTCTGCCGGTCGTTCGCCTGGCCGTCCGGCGCGCCACGGAACGCGATCCACGCCGGCTCCGGGACGCGCCCCCAGGTGTGCGAGGACCCGATGTCTGTCGCGAGATAGCACTCGGCGGGCGGCATCGGGTGCGAGAAGTCCTTGACCGTGACGGGCTTGAGCCACCGCGGCGGGTACGCGGCCCGGATCAGGGTGGACGTGAAGTAGCGGTCCACGCCGAGCTTGAGCTTGGCCGTCATGTTCACGACGTTGGGACGAGCCTGCTTGGCCAGCTCGCCGAGCGTCGACAGTCGCCCGTGATCGGTGATCGCAGCGGCCTGGATCTCGTCCAGCGTGTCCGCGGTCTGGCCGACGTTGGCGTCGACCTCGGCGGTGAGCTCGTCGGCCTTCGCGGAGATCTGCTCCGAGAGCGGCTCGCCGTTCTGGTCCTCGGCGATGTAGCTGCCGATCTCGAACACCGACGCGAACAGGCCGAACGGCGCTCCGTGAGCCCCGCCGATCTCCGCGATGTCCCCCAGCAGGTACAGCAGCGACGTGACGATCTCGCCGCCGGGGGCGGCGAGGTTCTGCCGGATGTCCTCACCGTCCTTGACCAGGTCGACCTTCACCTCCTTGCTGGCGCGGTCGAGCGCCACCTCGTAGTCCTGGAAGACCTCGCGTATCTGCCCGATCCAGTCGAACTCGCGCTTCAGCTCGTTGATCAGGTCGCAGAACTGGTCGCGGTTGTACGGCGGGTCGCTGGTCGTCGCGGGCTCGCCGACGCCCGGGCCGTCGTGCTCCGCGCTGGTGCACGGCCTCTGGTCGCCCGGATACGCGACGGTGGGCAGCTCGCTGAACCCACGGTTGAAGTCCTGGGTGGACGTGTCGTACGCGAGGCCGGTGTACGCCGCCCTGACGTCGGTGTAGGAGTCCTTGAAGTCCGTCAGCTGAGACGTGATCTCTGCCATCGCCTTCTCATAGGCCCCGGCCTCGGGACCGGTGGTGTGCGGCCACGGCTCGCCCGGCCTGAGGATGGCGTCGTACACGGCACCGCCGGCGGACGTCGCGTCGTCGGATGCCGGTTCGAAGAGGCCGTCGTGGCGCATGCGCACGTAGCCGCTCAGCGCACCGGGCTGGACGGCCTCCGACGTCGTCCCCGCCAGCAGGTTCGAGGTCGACTCGGCGACGCGGTCGCGGCTGAGCGGCGGCCCGCCGAAGAACGCGAAGCCAGGGTTGTGGTCCGGGTCGAGGAAGTTGAACCCGTGAGGGTTGGCGCCGAGCTTGGCCAGGGCATCGCTGACCGCCCCCCATTCGCGGGTCTTGTAGCCGACCTTGCCGATGCTCTGCACGGCCGCGAAGTTCCCGCGCGTTCGGATGTCGCTGAGCAAGCGGGACATCGCGTCGAGCGTCTCGTCCGACTTCTCGGGGTCATAGCTGCGGTTGGTCACGAACACGCGGTTGTTGTCCCCCACGATGCCCATGTCGCGCGGATCGACCTCGACGACGTGGAACCCGCCGGTGCCATCCGGGATCTGCGCGTCGGCGGTGGTGACGCCGGCGATCGTCATGCTGTTCGTCCCCGGGAAGAACGGGCCCGACTTCGTGTCGTAGCTCAGCCGCAGCGGCTGGAATCGGTACAGGGCCTTGTCGCCCTCCGACGTGGTGCCGCCCTGCATCAGCCAGCCCTGGGTGGGCGGCGGCTTGCCGGGCTGCGCCGGGAGCTGCGCCTTGTCGCGCTGCCAGATCCAGCCGGTCCCATGCGGAGCTCCGGGAATGCCCAGGATCACGAGCTGGCGGCTGACGTCGGCCAGCTGCGCGGCGGTCAGCGGGCTCACGCCGATCAGTGCCAAGGCCTTGTTGAGCTCGGCAAGCCGAGTCGGTGCAAGCGTGATGCGCCCGGGCGGGATCGCGATGATCACCAGCCGCTCGCCGGGAGGATCCTCGAGCTCCTCGGTCAGCTTCGCCAGCGACGATCCACCCTGGTCTTCGCAGCACCAGGTGTTCGCTTCATCGTTGACCGGATCGAGCGTCGCGCGATCGAGCGTCAACCACTGGATCGTGGCTCCTTTGCCGCGATGGTCATAGATCCGGTCACCGATCGTGATCCGCCGCGGATCGGCGGCGAACGCATTGACGGAGACCGGCATCAAGGCCGACAACGGGCCGGCGGTGAACTCGGCCTCGTCGCGCGCGGTGCCACCCACCTGGCGGAACGACCGGCCGGCGCGCCGCACCTCATTGACGTTCTGGCGCAGCACGTACCGGCCGCTGCGGTCCGGCACGATCGACGGCCGCGCCGTGGTGGCGCCCACGATCCGTGCGCGTGACCCGCGCGGACGGCGCACGACGACCCAGCGGTGCCGCAGGACGGTGCCCTTCCGCGCGGCCTTGGCGCCGCCGGCGAGACGGATGCGCACACCGGGCTGCGCCCGACGGTCCCTGCCCGCTGATGCCAACGGCGCGTCGCGGCGCACGCTGAAGCGCCGCTCGATCGACGACTGGCGGCCGCGTTGGAGGTCGGTCACCGAGACGCGCAAGCTGTTCGTCCCGTGGCGCAAGCCGTGCGTCGCCGACAGCGACAGCGCGTAGCGCGTGCGGCGGAGCTTGGCGATGTCGCGCGTCACGTCCACGCCGTTCAGCCAGGCGCGGACCTTCCGCATGGGCTGTTTGGCAATGGCACGCGAGGTGAGTCGAATCCGGGCGTCCAACGGGACCCCGCGGGAGACCGCGACGCTGGCCATGCCGCCGGTCGTGCGGCGCACGAGGAAGAAGTGGTGCACCGCGCGCACGACGCGCCGCCCGCTGCGGAGCTCCTTCACGACGAGCGTGTTGCGCCCGTACCTCAGGCCGCTGCGTCGTGTGACGCGGCCGGTCAGGCGTCCACTCCTCGCGCGCAGCGATGACTTCACGCTGCGGCCGTTGAGCAGCACGCGCGTCACCTTCGCGCCCGCCGGTGCGCGCACGCTCACCGTCACCGGCGAGCTCGTGAGCACTGCGCCGGATTGCGGCGCGGAGATCAACCGCGTCGCTGCGTCTGCCGTGCCGGCGCCCGCAAGCACCGCGAGCACGACGACAAACCCCACACCCCTCCCACCAACCGTGAACATGATCGGAGCCTGCCCCGGAGGCTCAGCGCGGACCACCCAATACTGGACGTCGCGCCAGGCGCCCGGGGAACGGGTCATGCGTGTCCAGAATTGGACCTCCCAAGCGCCAGGACTGTGTGAACGTCCGGCTCCTGAACTCGGCAGAGGAGCGGAGCATGCGCGCAGTTCTCATCGGCGAGACCCCCGCCACACCGCAGCCGATCGAGTCGTAGCGATGCGATCACACCCGATCTGCACGTTCGGCATCGCGCTCGTGGCGATGGGGCTCATCGCCGCGCCGGCGACGGCCGGCGCGGACACCGAGGCGCTGACGTACATCGCCGCTCAGGTGCCGAACGCCCCGCACGTCGTCACGGCAGCCGATGGCCGTTCGCATCTGGTGTACGAGATCAGGCTGGCCAACACCACGCGGTCGTCGGTAACGCTCGCGTCCGTGGAGGCCAGGAGCCCCGCAGGCGCGAGACTCGCCGCGCTCTCACGAGGCGCGCTGGAGAGCCGGGTTCGGATCGACGGCGGCAAGAGCGGCCTCGTGCTGGAGCCGGGCTGGGGCGGAGCGATCTTCATGGACGCGATCGTCGGGCGCGGGCGAAAGCCACCGAGCAGGCTCGTCCACCACTTCAAGCTGCTCGTCCAACCCCCGGCTCCGGCGCCGCCGCGGTCGCTGTCGTTCAGCGGCGCACCTACCGCCGTCGCGGGCGATCGCCCGGTCCTCATCGCGCCGCCCCTGCGCGGCTCACGCTGGCTCGCCGCCACCGGTTGCTGCGTTCTGGGGGAACACCGCGCAGCAGTGCTGCCGATCAACGGCAGGCTCCACACGGCCCAGCGCTTCGCGATCGACTTCCTGCAGCTGACCGCGGACAACCGGCTGTTCGGCGGCCCCATCGACGATGTCGCGAGCTATCCGTCGTTCGGCGCCAAGGTGCGCTCCGTCGCCGCGGGGCGTGTGGTCCGGATCCTGAAGGGCCAGCTCCAGCAGGTGCCCGGGCAGTTCCCCACAGACACGACGGCGCTGACCGCCGGCGGCAACTTCATCGTGGTCCGGATCGCCCCGGGCCGCTACGCCTTCTATGGCCACCTGCAGTCGGCATCGATCAAGGTCCGACCCGGTGACTCGGTCACACGCGGCCAGGTGATCGCGTTGCTCGGCAACAGCGGTCACTCGGGGGGGCCGCATCTGCACTTCCACGTCATGGACGGCCCTTCGCCGCTGGCGTCCAACGGGCTGCCGTTCGAGTTCACGAGCTTCACGGGACACGGCGTGGTGACCGACGAATCGACGCTGTCGAGCGGCGACCCCCAGCCGGTCGACAGGAGAGCGCTCGCAGGCCGGCACCGCCGCCAGATGCCGCTGACCGACCAGATGCTGTCGTTCGGCTGATGGCACGCACAGCCACCGCCGCGTCGATCGTCGCCCTCGCGACGTCGTCGCTGGTCGCGGTCGCCGAGGCGTCAGGAGTAAGCCTGCAATCGCGCCTGATCTCGCTGGGCAGCCCGTTCCACCCGAACGCGCAGTGCATCAAGAGCAACCCCGGCTACAGCCAGGGCTACGAGCAGGAGACCGCGGTTGCAGTCAATCCCCGCAACCCCCGCAACATCCTAATCTCGTGGATCCAGGACGGCCGGGCGACGGACACCGTGATGGCGTCGCGCGACGGCGGCCGCAGGTTCTCGCGGGTGCTCGTGCCCGGGCTGTCCGCGTGCACCGGCGGAGCGTTCCAGGTCGCCAGCGATCCCGGGGTCGAGTTCGCAGCGGACGGCACGGCGTACTTCACCGCGATCGTCGTCAACGACCCTCGATCGGCGGCGACGGCGACGACGGCCATGGTCGTGAGCCGCTCCCGTGACGGCGGGTTCTCGTGGGAGCGCCCGCGGTTCGTCCAGAAGCCGACGGGCCAGTTCTGGGACCTGCCGAAGCTCACGCCCGATCCCCGCAATCCGAAGCGTCTCTACTACGTCTACTCCCTGCGCTTGCCGCCGGACTTCCTCCACGGCCACAGCGTGCTCTCCACGACGGACGACGGCGGGCGCACGTGGTCGCCGGCCCGCAAGCTCTACGACCCGCAAGGGCCGAACCTCTGGCCCGGCATGAACAAGATCATCGTCAACCGCGACGGCTCGCTGCTCAACGTGTCCAGCGTCATCGCGAGCGACCTCATCGACGAGGGCACGGTCACGCCGCCGGCGGCGAAGCAGATCGCGACCCGCTCGCGAGACGGTGGGCGTACCTGGGGCCGGACGATCACGATCGGGACGTCGCCTGGCCACCTCATCTACGACCCGGTCACGTCGACCCCGCTCAGCACCTTCAACCCGTTCGCGTCGCATGCCGTCGCACCGAACGGCGACGTGTACGTCAGCTACCTGCAGCTCAGCGACTCACCGACGCACTCGCACGTCGCGGTCGCGCGGTCGACGAACGGGGGCCGCACGTGGACCACGCGCAGGCTCCCGGTCCGCGGAGAGGCAGCGCTGCCGACGGTCGGGGTCGCCGGGGACGGCACCGTCGCCGTCTCCTACTACGCGATCGACCCCACGAGCAGCAATGGCTTCTGGCGGGCGCGCGCGTGGCTGGAGACGTCCAGGAACCGCGGCCGCACATGGAGTCGCACCCGCATCGCCGGGCAGTTCAACCTGTTCAGCGCGACCACGCGCGCGCGGGGCTGCTGCTTCCTCGGCGACTACGTCGGAATGGCGCGCCTTCCCCGCGGGCTCGTCACGGCATTCACGGTGGGCATGCCGATCGCGAAGGCCGCCGTGGACGTGCGGTTCACCCGCATCACGACCTCGAGGTAAGTGGTGCTGAGGACCAGCGTCGGTCAGCTTTGCCGCGTCTGATGGTTGGAGACCTCGGCGGCGCGTTCCTCAGGCTGGCTCTCGTAGCCACCTTCGACCGGCATGCTGGCCAGGAGCACCTCGCGGACGAAGCGGTCGGAGCTCTCCTTGGAGTCCCACAGCGCGGTGATCAGGTAGCCCCCTTCGGTGGGGCCCGCGACGTGGAAGACCTGCCCTTCGGGCAGGCCGTCCGCCGGATGCACGACGGCGAGCATCGCTCGATACTGCTCCTCGGTCCCGCCCGGCCAGAAGTGCGTCAGCAGATAGGTCATGCGAGCGACTCTCCTCGCCGCTCGCAGCGGCCTCCACCCAATACTGGGTGGTCGTCCACCGCGCAGCGTCCTACCGTGCGGGGATCGCCGATGTGCCCCCGACCCCCTGCCCTGTCTGTGGCCAGCCGCCCTCCCCCGGCGCCCGCTTCTGCCGGCGATGCGGCGCCCGGCTCCCGACCCCACCGCCTTGCGCTCCGCCCGGGCCGGAGGAGAGAACCAGCAGTTAGCATCGGCCGGGTGGTGTCCGAACCGGCAGAGCCCGGCACGTTCCTCGCCCTCCTGTCCGCCGGCGATCGGGGTGCGCTGCTGGCAGTCGGCGGACGTCGCCGCTTCGCGCGCGGCGAGCGCTTGATGCACGAAGGCGAGCCAGGCGATCGCGTCCTGGTCCTCCTCGCGGGCCACGTGAAGGCCAGCAACAGCGACTCCCGTGGACGCGAGATGGTGCTCAGCTTCCGCGGGCCCGGCGACGTCCTGGGCGAGCTGACGTTCATGCACGCCGAGCCGCGATCGAGCAACGTCACCGCGATCGAGCCGGTCGCGGCGCAAGCACTCGCCGCCTCCCAGTTCCGCGCGTTCCTCGAGCGCAACCCGACCGCGGCGCTGACGCTGATCGACGTGATCGGCCGGCGCT
>DASPKC010000123.1:0-16321 GCA_035628295.1 Baekduia sp. | reverse complement strand
GAACATCGTCGCCGAGCCCAGCGTGTAGAACCAGTTCGTCCCCTTGGGGACCTTGGAACATCATCCAGCGCAGGCCGCCGGAGAGCGACGTGCGCTCGTCGACCCAGTCGACGACGCTGGCACCCGCGTCGGCCGCCTTGTCGAGGGGGGTCTGCTTCGGGGTGCCCGGCTTGGGCGGCGCCGGCCGCATCTGCGGCGGCAGCGGCGGGGCGGGGAGCTTGAGCTTGGGCATGACCTACTCCGGCGCTTCGAGCTTGCGGATGGTGGGACGCGACGGGTAGAGGTACTCGCCGACGCCGTCCAGCGGCTCGCCCGGGTCGCGCGGGGAGAACCGCTCGAGCTCGCCGTTGACGGAGAACCGGGGGCCGACCTCGACCTGGCCGTTGCGCACCCGGGTGTAGAAGCGGTCGAGCGGACGGACCGGCGGGCCGCCGTCCACCTCCCCGCGGAAGTTGTAGACGCCGCCGTGGCACGGGCAGATGAACCGCTGCGCGGCCTGGACGTAGCGCACGGGGCAGCCCAGGTGCATGCAGCGCGTCGAGATCGCGACGTACTGCTCGGCCTCGAAGCCCTCGGGCAGCTTCTCCGTGTCGACCTTGGGGTCGCGCTTGCGCACGTACACCGTCGACTTGCCCGACTGGCCGATGCGCGGCGACAGGGTGATGGTCTTGGGGACGTACTCGTCGGCCGTGAAGTCGTCGGGCGTCCCGACCGACTGCCACTCCTGCTCGGTCTCTTCGAACACCGGCCCGAGGGCGAAGCCCAGGGACGGCAGCAGGAACGCGGAGGCGGCGATGGCCCCGGCCGTATGGGCGGAGCCGGTCATGAACCGACGGCGGGTGACGGTCTCGCCCTCGAAGGCGCCCGGGATCCGGCGGTCGGCGGTGTACTTGCTCGGTGCTTGCTTCTTCGGCACGTGGAAGAACGCTCCTGGCGTCCGCGGCGTGCGCTAGGGGGGCGCCCGCCTCGCAGAACTTTATCGGTGGTTCAGCCCCGGAGGCTCGCCGCTGCGTCGCGCAGGGCCGCAGCCGCGCCAGGATGGCCGCATCGGGCCTGCTCCTTGGCGTGTCCGAGGTCCTCCGCCGGACCCCATCCGACCTCCGTCGCCCCGGCCTCCCAGACGGCAGCCGCCAGGTCGGCGTCGGCCGCCGCGGCCGCCTGCGCGCTCAGCGAGATGACGTCGGCCAGCGCCCGGACGGCCACCAGGTCGCCGGCGCGGGCCAGGCGCTCGAGGCCCAGCGCGTAGAGACGGTCGCCGGCCAGCAGGGCCAGGTCCGGATCGTCCTGGTCGACGACCCGCCCGCGCTCGTGGTGCAGCAGGTGACCTTCGCGGACCGCCTCGACGACGAAGGCGAGCTCCGCCTCGCGGCCGGCGGCCCGGGGCCCCGAGGCCGCGAGCGCGCCGAAGCCCGCCTCGGCGGACGGGTCGGGGTCGCGCGTGGCGGCGGCCAGCAGCCCGGCGTCGGCCCGCAGGGCGGCGGCCAGCTCGGCGAGGGGGCTCACAGCTGCGCGAACGCCGCCGCGGCGGCCTCGAGGGTGAGCTCCACGTGCTCGGCCTCGTGGGCCAGCGACGGAAACCAGGCCTCGAACTGCGACGGGGGCGGGTACACGCCCCGGGCCAGCAGCGCGCGGCACCACTCGCCGTAGGCATCGGCGTCGCAGGTGCGCGCCTCGGCGTAGTCGCGCGGCGCCTGCTCGCGGAAGAAGACGGTCAACAGGCCCGGGACGCTGACGACCGACACGGGGACCCGGGCCGTCTCGGCGGCCTCGCGCAGGCCGCCGGCGAGCGCGTCGGTGACCGCGCCGAGACGGGCGTAGGCCTCGTCGTCGAGCAGCCGCAGCGTCGCCAGGCCCGCGGCGACCGCCAGCGGGTTCCCGCTCAGCGTGCCGGCCTGGTAGACGTCGCCGGCGGGCGCGATGCGGTCCATGAGGGTGCGCGACCCGCCGTACGCGGCGGCGGGCAGGCCACCGCCGAGGACCTTGCCCATGATCGTGAGGTCCGCGACGATCCCCTCGCGCTCCTGGGCGCCCCCCTCGCCGACCCGGAAGCCGGTGATGACCTCGTCGAGGACGAGCAGCGCGCCGGTCTCGGTGGCCTGGTGGCGCAAGAGCTCCAGGAAGCCCTCGACGGGCGGGACCAGGCCCATGTTGGCGGGATAGGGCTCGGCCAGGATGGCGGCGAGCTCGTGCTCGCGGCAGGCGCGGGCCACCGCCTCGCCGTCGTTCCACGGCACGACGATCGTCTGGGCGGCGGCCTCCTCCGGCACGCCGGGCGACGCCGGCTGCCCCGCGGTCGCCAGGCCGCTCCCCGCGTCGGCCAGCAGGCCGTCGACATGGCCGTGGTAGGCGCCGGCGAACTTCAGCACCTTCGTGCGGCCGGTCGCGGCGCGTGCGAGGCGGATGGCGCTCATGGAGGCCTCGGTCCCGCTCGAGGTCATGCGCAGCATCTCCACGGACGGGATGCGCCGCGAGACCTCCTCGGCGAGATCGACCTCGCCGGCGGTCGGCGCCCCGAACGTGGTGCCCTTCACGGCGGCCTCGGAGACCGCGGAGAGGATCTCCGGGTGCGCGTGGCCGTGGATCAGCGGGCCCCACGAGCAGACGTAGTCGACGTACTTGTTGCCGTCGACGTCGTAGAGCAGCGGGCCCTGGCCGCGCTCGACGAACAGCGGGTCGCGGCCGATCGCGCGCATCGCCCGCACCGGCGAGTTCACGCCGCCCGGCAGGCGCTGCAGCGCCCGGGCGTAGAGCTCGGCGGACTTCGTGTCGGTGATGGAGACGCTCACTGCGCCGTCACCGCTGCGCGTGCTCGCGCTCCCAGGACTTGAAGTCGTCGGTGAAGTACAGGAGGCGCACCTTCTTGAACTCCGTCGACGAGTACAGCGTGGCCCGGGCCTCGACGCAGCCGATGTCGGCCTCGATGGCGTCGAGGATGGCGTCGCACTCCTCCTTGGAGCGCCCGTGGGCCATGGTGAACAGCTGGTAGGGCCAGTCGGCGTAGGTGGGGCGCTGGTAGCAGCGCGAGACGCCGCGGAAGGCGGCCATCCGCCCGCCGAGCTCCAGCACGCGGTCCTGGGGGACCTTCCACACGCCCATGCCGTTGGCGCTGAAGCCCGCCCGGCGATGGAAGAGGATGGCCGCCACCCGGCGCAGCAGGCGGCGGTCGACCATCCCCTGCAGGTGCTCGACGACCTCGTCCTGCGTCATGCCGAGCTGCGCGGCGGCCTGCGCGTAGGGCTCGGACGTGACGGGGAGATCGCCCTGCGTGGCACGCACGACGGCCTTGTCGCGCTCGTCGTAGGGCTGGGGCTCGGTCTCGGCGGGCTCGACGGCCTCGGCGGAGGCCGACGCGAGCCGGTCGGTGCCCGCCTCCATCTCGAGGTCCATGCGGATCTTGAAGAGCTTGAGCGTCGGCAGCATCCGCACCGACTCGGCGCCCGTCTCGCGCTGCAGGACCTCCAGCGTGCCCTCGAGCCCCAGCTCGGAGTCGGGCTCGGTGGCGATCGTGAACCACATGTTGAAGTCGTGGTTGCGCAGGTAGTTGTGCGAGACGCCGGGGTGCTCGTTGATGATCTTCGCGGCGCGCCACGGGTGCTCGGGGTCGACCTTGGCGGCGACGAGCATGGACGCGTAGCCGAACGCGCGCGTGTCGAAGATCGGGGTGACCTGGCGGATGATCCGCTGCTCGATCAGCTCGCCGACGCGCTGCAGGACCTGCGCCTCCGGGACCTCCAGCTTGGCGGCCACGGTCGCGTACGGCCGCGGCTCGATGGGGAAGCCGCCCTGCATCACGTTGAGCAGGCGCCGGTCGAAGTCGTCCAGCGGGACCGCCGACCCGTCCTTGCGGGAGCGGACCTTCGGGGTGGCGGTCTTCACGTCTGCTGCAGCCATCGGGCGGCGTCCTTCGCGTGGTAGGTGATCACGATGTCGGCGCCGGCGCGGCGGATCGACGTGAGCGTCTCGAGGACCGCTGCGCGCTCGTCCAGGTAGCCGGCCGCGGCAGCCGCCTTCAGCATGGCGTACTCGCCGCTGACGTTGTACGCGGCGACGGGCATCCGGGTCTCGTCCTTGATGCGGCGCACGACGTCGAGGTAGGGCAGGGCGGGCTTGACCATGACGACGTCCGCACCCTCCTGCACGTCGAGGAGGACCTCGCGCACGGCCTCGTCGGAGTTGGCCGGGTCCATCTGGTAGGCGCGGCGGTCGCCGAAGGCCGGGGTCGAGCCGGCGGCCTCGCGGAACGGCCCGTAGAACGCCGACGAGAACTTCGCGCTGTAGGCGATGATCGGCGTGTCGGCCAGGCCGTCGTCGTCGAGCGCCGCCCGGATGGCGCCGACGCGCCCGTCCATCATGTCGCTGGGCGCGACGGCGTCGGCGCCGGCCCGTGCCTGCGAGACGGCGGTACGGGCCAGCAGCTCCAGCGACGGGTCGTTGTCCACGCTGCCGTCGGCCCGCAGCAGGCCGCAGTGCCCGTGGTCGGTGTACTCGCACAGGCACACGTCCGTGAGGACCAGCAGGTCGGGGTGGGCGTCCTTGATCGCGCGCGTCGCGAGCTGCACGATGCCCTCGTCGTCCCAGGCGCCGGAGCCCTCGTGGTCCTTGTGTCCCGGAATGCCGAACAGCAGGACACCCGGCACGCCGAGCGCCGCCGCCTCGCCGGCCTCGCGCACCGCCTCGGAGATCGACAGGCGCTCCACACCGGGCATGGCCTCGATGGGCGTGCGCCCGTCGAGGCCCTGCTCGACGAACAGCGGCAGGACGAGGTCGGACGCGGCCAGGGGCGTCTCGCGGACGAGCGCGCGCAGCGCACCGGTCCGGCGCAGGCGGCGCATCCGGGTGGCGGGGAAGCCCATGCACCGCCAAGGGTAGTGCCGCCCCGCGGAGATCAGGGGTCCGACCCCTCGGCGATGGCCACGAGCGCCGCCACGTCCGCCCGGTGGCCCGAGACCAGCTGGCCGTGGCCGCCGGCGTTGTGCAGCAGCACCAGGTGGTCGCCGTGGATGCCGCCCTGGGGATAGGGCCGAGCCCGCAGCACGACGCCCGGGCCGCCGGCGACGCGCAGGCGCCGGACCACGCGGGGCGCGTACTGGATCTCGTCCGGCCGGCCGGGGCGCAGCTCGCCGACCACGAGGCCGAGGTCGCGGATGCGCGGCGAGCCGGGTAGGCGCGCCAGGTCCCACGGCCGGCAGCGCCCGCCGACCAGCAGGTGGAAGACGCCCCGGCGCGCGCCCCGCGGCTCGAGGTTGAGCATCCAGCTGCAGCGGCTGACCTGGTAGGCGCGCGGGCGCTCGAAGCCGCCGCCGTTGTCGGGCAGCACGCGCGGGCAGCGCACGGGGAAGCCGACGCGCCGCTGCACCCGTGCGCAGGCCCGGACGAGGCCGGCGGGCGCCGGCACGACGGCTGCGCGCGGGACGCCGGGCGGGCCCGCGTCGCCGTCCCCGCAGGCCGGGACGGCGACGGCGACGGCGACGGCGACGGCGACGGCGACGAGCGCTAGGGGAGCCTGCCGTCCCACTCCTCGGCCGTCATCGCGAACACGTCGTGGTCCTCCCACCGGCCCGCGATCTCGAGGTAGCGCAGCGCCCGGCCCTCGCGGCGGAAGCCCGCCTTCTGCGCGACCCGGATCGACGGCGTGTTGCGCGGGATGATCGCCGGCTGCACCCGGTGCAGGCCCGCGTGCTCGAAGGCGAAGGCCAGCACGAGCCGCGCCGCCGCTGTCGCGTGGCCGCGACCCGCCGCGTCGGCGGACGTCCACCACCCGAGCGTCGCGTTGCACCACGGGCCGCGCACGACGTTGGCCAGCGCCTGGCGGCCGACGATCCGGTCGCCGCTGGTGCGATCCAGGACGGCGAAGGCGTAGCCGACGCCGGCGTCCCAGGCCCCCATGTCGCGGCGCAGCTGCTCGGCCTGGCCCTCGCGCGTCCACCACCGCTCCGGGCGCACCGGGTCCCACGGGGTCAGGTGCTCGCGGTTGGCGCGCACCAGCTCGGTGAGCTCGTCGGCATCGGCCATCGACAGCGGCCGGATCGCCGTCCCGCGGGCGTCGAGCCGGATGCGCGGCACGGTCATCGGCGCGGCAGCCTCTCAGCCGAAGCGCCGCAGCGCCAGCCGCGCGAGGACCCCGTGTCCCGCGACGAGCGCCGCCAGGTGCGCCAGCGGTCCGGCCATCCCCGGCTCGCCGCCGGTGAGCGCGTTGTTGGCCGCGTCGAGCGCCGGGTCGAAGGGGAACAGCGCGCTGACGACGGACACCACGTCGTACAGCGAGGCCGACACCGCCCCCGAGGGGATGAGGGCCAGGAAGGCCACCGGCAGGGCCAGCAGGAACGCCAGCAGCGACGCGGCGCGCACGTCGCGGGCCAGCGCGCCGATGGCCACGCCCATCGCCCCGAACGCGATCGCCGCGACGGCGATGGCCAGCAGCCACAGCGGCGCGCGGGCCCAGTCGAGCTCGTAGACCAGCGCGACGACGATCGTCATCAGCACCGTGGCCGCGCCCGCGCAGAGCGCCGCGAGCAGCACCTTCTCGACGACGAGCGTGGTGCGTGACGCGAGGCCGCGCACGAGGCGGCCGAAGGTGTGCTCCTCGCGCTCGAGCGCCAGCATGCCCGCCCCCAGCAGCACGGCGACGAACATCAGCGACAGCGTCACCGCGATGGCCAAGAAGAAGTCCTCAAGGGGCGTGTCGGCGCCCTGCACGATCGTCTGCTTGACGGCCAGCGGCGTGCCGACCGTCTGCAGCACGGGCCTCGCGATGTCGAGGTTGGAGACCGCCAGGCTCGCGAAGCGGATGATCCGCTCGAGCGCCTGACGGTCGCCCGAGCCGCGGGGCAGGTCCGCCGCCACCGCCCGCAGGATGCGCTCGGTGTTCTGCAGGCCGAGCACGGTGAACTGCCGGCCCAGGATCGAGAACTCGCCGCCGCGCAGCAGGATGTCGAGGTAGCCGGCCGCCACCTTCGTGAGCTGGTCGCTGAGGGCCTTGTTGGCGTCGGCCAGCCGCGCGTCGATGCGCGACTGGACCTCCGCGGTCTTCAGCGGGTCCTCGGCGTTGTAGAGGACCTCGAGCGTCGGGCGCTCGCCCGACCCGGCGAGGTTGATCGTGTCCTGCAGCCGATCGACGACGTCCTCGGGCACGATCAGCGCGCCGAGCACCTCGCCCCGGCGGACGAGCTCGACCGCCTCCTGCCGCGTGTCGACGGGCACCGGCTCGATGGACTTGAACAGCTCGCCCGCGTAGGACGCCGCGTCGAAGGTCTGCCCGCCCACCGAGAACTCGCCGCCGTCGTCGCCGACTTCGTTGACGAACGCGACCCGCGGCTTGTCGGGCGTGTCGTCGAGGGCCACGGCGACCGCGAGCCCGACGCCCACCGCGTACGCCACGAGCAGGCCGACCAGCAGCGGCGAGCGCCGCAGGATCCGCAGGTCCTTCTGCAGCAGCCAGCGCACGCGTCAGTGCCCCCGCTCGCGCAGGAACCGGACGAAGGCCGCCTCGAAGCCCTCGGACTCGTCGCCGACCGCCCGGTGGAGCTCGCCGGGCGAGCCGGTGAACACCAGGTCCCCGTCGGCCAGGACCAGGACCCGGTCGGCGTGACGTTCGGCCTCGGAGACCTCGTGGGTGGTGAAGAGGATCGTCGTGCGCATGGCGTCGAGGAACTCCCACAGCCGGGCGCGCTGCAGCGGGTCCAGCGACGAGCTGGGCTCGTCGAGCAGCAGCACCTCCGGGTCGCTGAGCAGGCCGACCGCGATGTTCACGCGCTGCTGGTTGCCCCCCGACAGCCGGCCGAGCTCGTCGCCCGCGCGGTCACGCAGGCCGGTCTGGTCGAGCATCCGCTCGACGGCGGCGTCCGGCTCGCCGACACCCTCGAGCCGCGCGAACAGCTCGAGGTTCTCGCGGACCGAGAGCTTGCGGTAGACGGCCGGCTGCTGGGGGACCCAGCCCAGCGCCGCCGGGGCCTGCACCCGCCCGTCCGACGGCGGCAGCACGCCACCCAGCAGGGACAGCAACGTCGTCTTGCCGGCGCCGTTGGGACCGATCACCGCGACGCGCTCGCCGGGGTGCACCGCGAACGTCACGTCGCGCAGCGCCGTGCGCTCGCCGAAGCGCTTGCCCAGGCCCTCGGCGCCGATCACTGCCCGCAGGCTACCCGCGGCTGGCAGACTGCCGCGGTCATGGGAGAGGGCAGCCCCACCATCCTCTTCGTGGGCGACATCGTCGGCGGCCTCGGCCGCCGGACGCTGCTCGGGCTGCTGCCCGGGCTGCGCGAGCGCTACGCGACAGACTTCGTCGTCGTCAACGGCGAGAACATCGCCGGCGGCCTGGGCATCACGCCCAAGCTCGCCGACGAGCTGTTCGCCAGCGGCGTCGACGCCATCACGCTGGGCAACCACACCTACCAGCGCAAGGAGATCGGGCCCTACCTGGACTCCGGGCGCCCGATCATCCGGCCCGCCAACTTCCTCGCGGCGCAGCCCGGCCGCGGCTGGTGCGTCGTGGAGAAGGACGGCGTGCGGCTGGGGGTCGTGAGCCTGCAGGGCAACGTCTTCCTGCACACCGGCCGCCACATGTTCAGCGAGATCGAGGCGGTCCTGGCCAAGCTCGACGGCGCGGCCGACCACGTGCTCGTCGACGTCCACGCGGAGGCGACCAGCGAGAAGGTCGCGATGGGCTGGCACCTCGACGGTCGCGTCACCGCCGTCGTCGGGACCCACACGCACGTGCCGACCGCCGACGCGCGCGTGCTGCCGGGCGGGACGGCGTACTGCACCGACGTGGGGATGACCGGCCCGCGCGGCGGGGTCATCGGCGTCAAGAAGGAGCAGGCGATCGAGTCGATGCGCACCCACATGCGCGTGCGCTTCGACACCTCCGAGGACGACCCGTGGCTCAACGCGGTGCTCATCCGCACCGCTCCCCAGCCGCGCCGGGCGGCCTCGATCGAGCAAGTGCTCGAGCCGTGGCGCCCAGGGCCGTCACCAGCAGCAGGTTCCTGACCGCCACCAACGCCACCACGGCGTCGTCGCGCGCGACGAGATCGAAGTAGCGCGCGGGGAACCACAACCGCGTGAGCACCGCCGCGGCCGCGACCAGCGCCGCCGGCACCAGGTGGCCGCTCGCGGCGACGAGCGCGGCGAGCGGCAGCAGCCACAGCAGGTACTGCGGCGAGAGCACCGCGCCGAGGGCGACGAACGCCAGCACCACCGCGAGGGCGCCGAGCGCGGGCGCGTGCGGACGCCGGGCGGCGAGCAGCGCGAGGCCGCCGACGGCCGCCGCCTGCAGCACCGCGAAGAGCGCGCGGACGGCCTCGGCGGCGCCGCCGTCCAGCCCGTTGGACTTGAACCGGTCCGGCCGCTGCGGCGTGCCGGTGACCTCCGAGCCGCCCAGCGCGAACAGGACGCTGGCCGGCGTCGACTCGATCTGGACCGGGCGCTCGAGGTGGAAGTCGGCCATCACGTCGGGGAACCCGCCGGCCACGACGAACGGTAGGCAGCCGGCCGCGATCGTGGCGGCGCCAGCGACGAGCACGCCGCGCGCGGGCCGCAGCGCCAGCAGCAGCGCGGGCCACAGCTTCACCAGCGCCCCGAGGCCGAACAGGACGCCCGCCGCGCGCGGCCGGCGCTCCAGCGCCGTGATGCCGGCGACGGCGAGCACGGCCGGGAGGAGGTCGAACTTCGTGCGCACCAGCGCGCCCGCCAGCAGCGGGACCAGGACGAGCCACCACCGCGCGCGCGGCGCCGCGAGCTGCAGCGCCAGCAGCGCGGCGAGGGCGGCGAGCGCCCAGCCCGTCTCGCTGCCGCCGAGGCCGGCCAGCGGCACCAGCGCCCCCGGTGGGTACTCGAAGGCGAAGTCGCGGTAGGGCACGGCGCCGTCGCGGACGAGCTCCGCGACGACGGAGTAGACGTAGAGGTCGCTGATGCGGTCGTCGGCCGCCAGCGTCAGCGCCCACGCGGCCGCCATCGCGGCGGCCGGGGCCAAGCGCCTCACCGCGCCGGCAGCGCGTAGCGCCCCAGCAGCGCGAGCATGACGAGCGGGAAGAACCACACGAGGTAGAGGTAGAACCAGTAGCCGGCGCCGAGCTGGAAGGCGATCAGGACCGCGGCGGCCAGCGCCGCCAGGCCGATCAGGTCGCGCCGGCGCGGGAGCACGGCGACCGCCAGCGCCAGCACCACCGCGCCCACCTGCCAGGCGCGCTGGAGGGTCTCGAGGTCGTACAGGCCCCAGATGGAGAACGGCGCGTCGCGCGTCGCCTGGAAGCCGAGCGTCCGGTCGTACACCGCGCGCAGCGACGGGCCGTCCAACCACACGGGGAGCATGGCGACCGCAGCCACGATGGCGAAGGCGGCGGCGAACGGCACGATCCCGCGGCGGCGGCGCAGCGCGTGGGTGGCGAACAGCGGCGCCAGCGCCAGCGTGCCGAGCTTCGTCAGGCCGCCGAGCGCCATGACGGCCCCCCGGCGCGCGGGCCGCTCGGCGACCAGCAGCGCGACCACGAGCAGCAGTGGCACGAGCGCGTCGTTGGAGTTGGTGTTCGAGACGTAGAGCGTGAAGGGGTAGGCCGCCCACGCGTAGGCCAGGACGACCCCGAGGCCCGGGCCGCGCACGCGCCGGCCGAGCAGGAAGAGCAGCACGATGCAGGCGAGGTCGAAGGTGATCGCGGCGGCGTGCGCGGCGGGCAGGTCGTCCCAGCGGCCGCTCCAGGGGAAGGCCTGCTCGAACGGGACGTACGCGGCGTAGGTGACCGGGCCGTAGGTGTCGCCGTGCTCGTTGTCCTGGGGGAACGCGCCGTAGAGCCGCTCGCCGTCGACCAGCTTCTGGGCGCCGATCACGCCCGCATAGCCCACGTCGATGACGTTGGAGCTGGTGAGGTTCAGCCCGACGCGGAAGCCCACGAGGAACAACGTCCCCACGGCCAGCCAGGCGACGGGCACCAGCAGCGGCAGCGGCCGCCGGTCCAGCCCGTCGTCGCGCCGGCGCCAGCCGACCCACAGCATGCGCAGCAGCAGCCAGGCCAGCAGGGGCGCCACGATCGGCACGGACGTGTCGATCTGCGCTGCGTTGAAGAACGCCAGCGACACGCCGAAGCCCACGAGCACGAGCAGGTCGAGGTGCAGCAGCCGCAGCGGCCGGCGCGGATCGAGGAACGGCAGGACGAACAGGGCGCTCAGCCCGATCCACACCCACGGCTCGTTGACCTTGCGCCCGAACGCCCCGTCGTAGCCGCGGGCCATCGTCCAGGCGACCTTGTAGCCGGTGTAGGCCTCCGTCACCGCGCCGGTCGCGTCGTCGATGAGCACCTGCGCGATCTCCGCCGGCGGCCTGGCGCGCGAGTAGAACGACACCTGCCACCGCGTCCGGCCCTTCAGCAGCACGCTGGGGTACGACCCGGGGTGGCGGCGGCGCTCGGCCCGGATCGCCGGGACGCGCTGGGCGATGCGCAGCGCCCGGTTGCCGGTCAGCCGGTGGCCGGCCGGACGCACGCGCAGGTTGCCGACGCGCTGGGTGCCGTTGGGGTCCGCCGGGCCCGCCACCGTCGCGGTCGTCGGCGGCGAGGCGGTCTGCGCCTGCGCGAGCGGCGCGCCCAGCAGGACCGCGACGAGCAGCGCCGCGAGCGCTAGCGCGCGAACGACCAGAGCTTGTTGCCGAGGAAGTTGCACGGGGTGGCGACCGCGATCGCGATCGCCTGCGCCGGCACCTCGGCCATGCCGGCGCCGTTGACCAGCGCCTCGAGCACCGCGAGGTTCACCACGAACGCCGCCAGGCTGACGAACAAGAACCGGGCGGCCTGGAAGCCGGCGTGGCCGTGGCTGACCTTGAACGTCCAGCGCCGGTTGAGCACGAAGTTGTTCGTCACGGCCACGAGGAACGCCAGCACCGCGGCGGTGCGGAAGTGCAGTTCGAGCGCGTGCACCGACAGCGTGAACACCGCGAGGTTCACGGCGTACCCGGAGGCCCCCACCACGGCGAAGCGCAGCAGCTCGAGCCAGTTGCCCGGGCGCCGGAGACCCAGGCGCACCCGCGTGCGCAGCCGGGGGGCGACGGCGGCGATCTCGTCCGTCATCGCCGCACCAGGGTAGGGGGTCACAGGCCGAAGTGCGCGCGGACCATGGGCGCGACATCCGTGATCGACCAGGCGCCGGTGTGGCCGTGCGGCGGCTGCACGCCGCAGAAGGCGAGCGCCCCCAGCGAGTCGGAGTGGTGCAGCGAGCCGTGGCTGCTGCCGCCCACGTGGTGGCCGCCGCCCCAGTCCAGGAACTCCCACCCCGGCGCGGCGCTGAGCAGGACGTCGCCGGACGTCGGGCAGCTGAGCGCGGCGTCCAGCCGGCGCAGCGCGTCCGGGTACGTCGCGCTGTGCACGACGTCGCCGTCGCGGCGCAGGGCCAGCGCGCCGAGGTCGCCGTCCACCGACCAGCGGCCGCCGCGCGGGTCGCGCACGGCGCCACCCCGGCGGAAGCGCAGCTCGCCCCGGCGGCTGACGGCGTGCGACCAGCCGTGCTCGTCACGCCACGCCACGACATCGACGGCCTCGGCGCTGCGCGCCTCGTGCACGAGCTTGGGCAGCAGGGTGGCGCGGCCCTCCGGGACGAGGACGTAGACCATCGCGCTGCGCTGGGCCGGGCACAGCGCGATCTCCGCGTCGTCGGCGTCCCGTCCGCGCGCGCCCGCCGCCGAGAAGCCCTGGAAGATCTCGGTGAGCGCCGCGGTCCGCTCGACGTCGGCGTGCGAGTGGTCGGCGGCCATGATCACCGCGTGCGTGTCGAGGAAGCGCTCGAGCCCGCCGGACGCCTCGGCGACGCGGGCGATCTCCCGGTCGGCGGCCGCGATGGACGTCGCCTGGGCGTCGGTGCCGTGCTTGTGCGAGTGCGTGTCGTTGTCCGGCAGCGACAGCAGCAGGAAGTCGAACAGGTCGCGTGCCGCCAGCCACGCCGCGACGCCGCCGCTGTGGCGGTCGCGCACGCCCGGCATCCCGAGCTGGGAGCGCACGCCGGTGTCGCGGCTGGCGAAGAGGTCGGCGTAGAAGAGCTCGCGCGGGCCCTTGACGCCGCGGCGGAAGCCGGCCAGGCCGGCCACCCGCGCGTAGGCCGTGTCGCGCGCCACCTCGTGGTCGTGGCGCCCGCGGTAGACGAGGTAGGTCGTGCCCGCCGTCCGGAAGCCCGCGTCGTCCAGCGACTCGTAGAGCGTCGGGACGTCAGCGTTGAGATGGCGGGCGTTGAGGTTGTAGACGGTGTCGGTCAGCTGCTGGGCGACGCCCAGGCGCACCGCCGCCCGCAGCGACGACCCGTACTCGACGTACCGGCGCTCCTCGCGGTGGAACCAGTTCATCGAGGGGATGTGGTGGCGGTCCTGGAGCACGCCCGTCGCGATCGACGTCGCGCACACCGGCGTGACCGACGGGAACGCCGCGCAGCTCTCGCGCACCACGGTGCCCCGCTCGATGACGGCCGCCAGCGCCGGGGCCTGCCCGGTGGCGACGGCGCGATCGAGCTCCGACGGCTTGCAGCCGTCGATCACCGCGAGGACGAGCTTCGGGCCCACGGTCAGCGCAGGATGCGCAGCCCGGCGTACTTGCGCTCGCCCTGCCGGCGCTGGCGGACGCCGAGGACGGCGACGAAGGCCGTGAGGAGGGCGCCCAGCGGTGGCAGTGCGACGGACAGCGCCGCACCGGTGCCGCCCGCGCCGTCGGTGTAGACCGGCAGCGCCGCGGCTGCGCGCGCGTCGCCCTGCCGGGCGAACCGGTCCCGGACCCGCCCGACGAGCGTGCGCACCACGACGAAGGTGCCGGCCGCGACCAGGCCGCCGAGCACCAGCCCGTACCACCAGGTGTCGTGGCGGTCGTCGAGCGAGCCGGCGAACAGCAGGGCGCCGAACGCGATGCCCGTGGGGCCCACGTCGAGGCGGTCGGCGTAGCGCAGGCGGGCCAGCGAGGTCGCCACGAGCAGGACGGCGAGGACCAGGAGGAACCACGGCTCCTCGAGGAACTCGAACGCCGTGCCGCCGAAGTCGATGCCGGCGTCGGCCGCCCCCATCGCGCCGGCGACGAGCGCCGGGAGGACGGGGCTGAGGCCGCACGCGACGGCGAGTCCGAGGCCCTGGAGGATGTCGAGCAGGAGGTCCATAGGCAGTACCGTGCCCGGGGACGATGCCAGACGACGCCTCGCAGCGGCCGGGCCGGTCCACGCGCGACCTCGAGCGCTACGCCCGCCTGTTCGCCTCGCGCACGCGGGTCATGAAGTCGTCGGCGATGCGCGACCTCATGGCGCTGACGGAGCGCCCTGAGGTCATCTCGCTCGCCGGGGGCCTGCCCGACACGACGACCTTCCCGGCCGAGGACTTCGCCGCGATCATGGCCAAGGTGGCCGTGGACTCGAGCGCCGCGGCGCTGCAGTACGGCCCCACCGACGGCCTCGCGCGCGTCAAGGACGTCATCCGGCACGTCATGGAGGCCGAGGGGACGCCCGTCGACCCCGACGACGTCCTCATCACCACCGGCGGCCAGCAGGTCATCGACCTGGTCAGCAAGACGCTGCTCGATCCGGGCGACGTCGTCGTGGCCGAGGCGCCGACGTACCCGGGCGCCATCCCGGCGTTCTGCGCCTATCAGGCCGACGTGGTCCAGATCGCCCTGGACGACGACGGCATGCGCATCGACGAGCTCGAGGAGACGCTCGACCGCCTCGAGCGCGAGGGGCGCACGCCGAAGTTCGTCTACACGATCCCCAACTTCCAGAACCCCGGCGGCGTGACGATGTCGCTGGCGCGCCGCAAGCGGTTGGTGGAGATCGCCCACGAGCGCGAGCTCTTCGTGCTCGAGGACAACCCGTACGGCCTGCTGCGCTACGAGGGCGAGCCGCTGCCGACGCTGTTCTCGATGGACGGCGGCACGTTCGTCATCTACCTCGGGACCTTCTCGAAGATCCTCTCCGCGGGCCTGCGCCTCGGCTGGACGGTGGCGCCGCGGCCGGTGCTGGAGAAGATGAACCTCGGCAAGCAGGGCGCCGACCTCTGCTCGTCCTCGCTGACGCAGCACTTCGTCGCGGCCTACTTCGCCGAGGGGCGCTGGGAGGACTACCTCGAGGCGCTCAAGCGGCTGTACCGCCGCCGGCGCGACGCCATGCTCGGGGCGCTCGAGGAGCACTTCCCCGCGGAGGCGGCGTGGACGCGCCCACAGGGCGGGCTCTTCGTGTGGGCGACGCTGCCCAGCGAGCTCGACACCACGGACCTGCTCGTCCGCGCCCTGTCGCGCAACGTCGCGTTCGTCCCGGGCCGCGGGGCCTACCTCGACGGCCGTGGCGGCTCGTCGATGCGCATGAACTTCTCCGGGGTCACCGACGACGACATCCGCGAGGGCGTGCGGCGCATCGGCGAGGTCGTCGCCGAGCAGCTCGAGCTCTTCGGCACGCTGACCGGCCACCGGCCCCAGCGTCCGGGCGGCGCGGCCCCCGCGCAGGAGCCGGCGAACGTGGTCCGGCTGCGGCGCAAGGCCGGATGAGCCGGATCGCGGTCCTGAAGGGCGGGCGCTCGCTCGAGCGCCAGGTGTCGCTGAAGTCCGGCGCGCGCGTCGAGGACGCGCTGGAGCGCCTGGGCCACGACGTGCACGGCGTGGACGTCGGCCAGGACCTCGTGACGCGCCTGCGCGAGCTGCGCCCGGACCTCTGCTTCGTGGTGCTGCACGGCCGCGACGGCGAGGACGGCACGGTGCAGGAGCTGCTCGAGGTGCTGGGCCTGCCGTACACGGGCTCGCGGGTGTCGGCGTGCATCCGCTGCATGGACAAGGTGCTGTCGAAGCACGCCATGGTCGACGCGGGCGTGCCGACG
The DNA here is from genome assembly GCA_035628295.1 of Baekduia sp. Taxonomy (GTDB): domain Bacteria; phylum Actinomycetota; class Thermoleophilia; order Solirubrobacterales; family Solirubrobacteraceae; genus Baekduia. The sequence goes on along the minus strand of DASPKC010000123.1, from coordinate 513 downwards.
CCGGCGTTCGTCGCGTTCAACGAGACGGCGTTCAAGGACCTCGGCGCCCGCGACGCGCTGCCGGCCATCGAGGAGCGCCTGGGGTTCCCGCTCGTCGTCAAGCCGGCCGACCAGGGCAGCTCGCTGGGGATCCGCTTCGCGCCCGACGCAGCGGCGGTCCCCGGGGCGCTCGTGGCGGCGTTCAGCTACTCGCAGAAGGTCCTGCTCGAGCGCCACGTCTCCGGGCGCGACCTGGCGGTGTCGATCGTCGGCGACGAGGCGCTGCCCATCGTGGAGGCGGTCCCCCACGACTCGGACACCTTCGACTTCGAGGCGCGCTACGAGATCGGCCGCACGACGTTCGTCTGCCCCGCAGAGCTCGACGCGGCAACCACCGCGCGGGCGCAGGAGCTGGCGCTGCAGGCGCACCGGCTGCTGGGCTGCGAGGGGTTCTCGCGGGTCGACCTCCTGCGCGAGGCCGCCACGGGCGACCTCTACGTCCTCGAGGTCAACGCGATCCCCGGGATGACGGAG
>DASPKC010000122.1:0-5745 GCA_035628295.1 Baekduia sp. | reverse complement strand
GACGTTCACCGTCGCCCACAGCAGGGGCGACTGGTAGATCGACCGGCCCTCCTGGCCGGCGCTCGCCCCGGCGGGGACGCCGGTCGCAACGACGGCACCCGCCGTCGTGGCCGCTGCGCCAGCAGCCGTGATGATCCGCGGGAAGCGGCGTAGTACTGACATGAGCGGTGGCCTCGACATGGCTTTCGAGACGTCCGAACAACCGTCCCTCGGATTCGATGCGCTGTACCGGGCGACGTCGTCGGACGTCTTCGCGTACGTCGCGTCGATCGTCGGCGACCGGACCACCGCGGAGGATGTCACCGCGGCCGCCTTCGAGCGCGCCTGGCGCCGGCGGACGAGCTTCGACGCCCGCCGCGGCAGCCGGCGCGCGTGGCTGTTCGGGATCGCCCGCAACGCCGCGCTGGACGAGCTGCGCCGCCGCCGGCGCACCGCCACGCTCGTGGGCGATCCCCCGGACGCCGCGGCGCCCGACCCGTCGGCGGTCGACGACGAGGCCGCCGCCCGGCGGGCCGCCGTCGCCGTGGCGCTCGCGGGGCTGGACGCCCGCGAGCGCGACCTGATCGGCCTGCGCTTCCACGGCGGGCTGACCGTCCCCGAGATCGCCCGCGTCCTCGGCGTGTCCGAGCGGGCCGCCGCCATGCGCGTCCATCGCGCCGTCACCAACCTCCGGGAGGCCTGCCATGTCTGACCGCTTCCGCCGCAGCGCCCCCGAGGAGCTCGTGCGCGAGCAGGAGGAGCTCGACCGCGCGCTGGCCGGCGACCCTGCCGCCGAGCCGCAGCTGGCGCTGCTGGTCGCCGACGTGCACGCGGCGCGCGCCACGCCGGACCCTGCCTTCGCCTCGGCGCTCGACCGCCGCGTCGCGGCGCGCTTCGAGCTGCCCGGGGCGCCGCCCCGCCGCCGGCGCGCCGTCTGGCGCCTGGCGCCGGCCGGTGCGGTGCTGGCCGGCCTCGCCGCCGTCGTGCTCGTGGCCGGCGGCAGCGAGGGCGAGGGCGACCGCAGCGACGGTGGCCGCGCGGCCGCGCCGCTGCAGACCCAGGAGGACCTGCTGCAGCGCGGCGCGCCGGACGCGGCGGGTGCCGGAGGCGGCGCCGCGCCCGAGGCGGCGCTCGCGCCCGGAGCCCTGTCCGACGCGGCGCGCCCTGTCCCTCGCGCCACGGTGCCGCCGCTGCAGCGCCAGAGCGCTCCGCCCGCCCGGGGCGGGCGCGATGTCGAGCGGGCCGCCGAGCTGACGCTGACGCCGCCGATCGACGAGGTCCAGGACGTCGCCGACGACGTGGTCCGCGAGACCCAGGCCGTGCGCGGCTACGTGCAGGGCTCCAGCGTGGACGTGCGCAAGGACGCCGCGAGCGCCCAGTTCACCCTGCGGGTGCCCGCCGCCCGGCTCGACGACCTGGTGGCCAGGCTCTCCCGGCTGGCCGACGTCGGCGCCCTGCGCCAGCAGGCGACCGACATCACGGCCACCGTCGACGGCGCGGCCGGCCGCGTGTCCGAGGCGCGCGCCGAGCGCCGCGCGCTGCTGCGCGCGCTCGGGCGGGCGACGACCGAGGGGCGGATCAGCTCCCTGCGGGCGCGCCTCGCCGACAACCGGCGGCGGCTCGGGCGCCTCGAGGCCCAGCTCGCCGCGCAGCGCCGGCGGGCGGCCATCGCCACGGTGCAGGTCGCCGTCGAGGGCCGGGCCGTCGACGACGACGGCGACGAGGGCGCCACCTGGACGCCGCGCGACGCGGCCGGGGACGCGTGGCGCGTGCTGCAGGTCATGGGCGGCGTGCTCCTCGTGGCGCTGACCGTCCTGCTGCCCCTGGCGCTGCTCGGGCTGCTCGGCCGGCTGGCGCTCCGGCGCCGGCGCGAGGCCGCGCTGGGCTGATCGCCCGCGCCCAGGGCGAGCGGCCCGCCGGCGCCATGGCGCCGGATTTCCGTAGGACGCGGGCCATCGCCGCCTGTGCTGCGGTTAGTGTTCGGACTCGTGGGAGCGCAAGCCGCCACAGCCGTCAGCCTCCTCGCCCAGGTCCCGGTCTTCGAGACGCTCGCCCCCGGGGACCTGACCCGGGTCGCCGAGGTCGCGGTGCCGCGCCGGTTCGGGGCCGGCCAGGTCATCTTCCGCGACGGCGACGAGAGCGACACCTGCTACGTCGTGCGCTCCGGCCACGCGCGGGCCATCCGCGAGCACGCGGACGGGCGCACCATCGCGCTCGCGCACTTCGGGCCGGGCGACATCTTCGGCGAGCTGGCGATGTTCGACGCCGAGAAGCGCTCGGCGACGGTGGAGACGCTCGACGACGTGGAGGCCGTGGCGATCCTCGGCTCGGACATGCGCCGACTGCTGCGCGAGCACCCGGACATCGCCGTCAAGCTCGTCATCTCGCTCGGGCGGCGGCTCCGGGAGGCCAACGAGCGCCTCGCCCGCCAGTCCTTCCAGACGGTGCAGTCACGCGTGGCCGGGGTGCTCGGCCAGCTGGTCGACCAGGCCCAGGCGGAGGGCGCCGGCGAGCGCGACGTGCTGGTCACCATCACCCAGGCCGACGTCGCGCAGCTCGCGGGGTCCTCGCGGGAGTCGGCCAGCCGCTTCCTGGCGGTGCTCGAGCGCGCAGGGGTGGTCACGCAGGGCCGGGGGCGCATCACGGTGCACGACCCCGCGGCGCTGCAGCGCTATGTCTATTGACATGGCGGCGAGCGAGGTCAGCGCCGGCGGCGTGGTGGTCCGGGGCCACGAATGCGTGGTGATCGTCCCGACCCGGCGGGCGGCCGACGGCTCGAAGGTGCTGGCGCTGCCCAAGGGCCACCCGGAGGCCGGGGAGGAGCCGGTGGAGGCCGCGCTGCGCGAGGTCCGGGAGGAGACGGGGGTCGAGGCGCGCCCCGTCGAGCAGCTCGGCGAGGTGCGCTACTGGTACCAGCGCGACGGCCGGCGGATCGCCAAGCGCGTGGACTTCTTCCTGCTCGAGTACACGGGCGGCCACGTCGAGGACCACGACCACGAGGTCGAGGTGGCGCGCTGGATGCCGCTCGCGGAGGCCGCCGAAGCGCTGACCTACGCCGGGGAGCGGGAGATGGTCGAGAAAGCCCTGTCACGGGTCGGGCCGGACGGGTAGGCTGCCCCGCGGATGCAGGTGCTCAACTTCTACTCGACCATCTTCGCCGACCAGCTCAAGCGGGGGCGCAAGACGGCGACGATCCGCCTGGGCGACAAGTCGCACAAGTACCGCAAGAACCAGGCGGTGATGGTCACGATCGGCTATCAGCACTCACCGCGCGAGAAGATCTTCGACGCGGTGATCGACCAGGTCGAGGTCAAGCGCGTGCGGGATCTGACCCCCCGCGACATCGAGCACGACAATCCCGAGTTCCGCCGGCACGAGGAGATGATCCACTTCCTCGAGCAGATCTACGGCAAGAAGGTGACGATGGACGACATCGTGACCGTCGTGCGGTTCTCGCAGATCATCGTCAATCCCCAGTCGTTCACGGACGCGCGGCTCGGGATCGGCGGCGCGCAGAACTGACAGGCGCAGACGCCGCCGTTCATTGGCACTCCGGGTAGCCGAGTGCCAACGAAGCCTTGACCTCCAAGGTCGCCTTGCTATGCTCGCCCCAGGGCTGGCACTCGACCAGTGAGAGTGCCAGCGAGGGAACAGTCACCTCAACGGAGGTCGTCAGAAGATGAAGCTCAAGCCCCTCGGCGATCGGCTGATCGTGCGGGCGATCGAGGAGGAGGAGACCACCGCGAGTGGCATCGTCCTCCCCGACACGGCCAAGGAGAAGCCGCAGAAGGGCGAGGTCATCGCCGTCGGCGATGGTCGCTACGACGAGGACGGGGAGAAGCGGATCCCCCTCGACGTGTCCACCGGCGACACGGTCCTCTACAGCAAGTACGGCGGGACGGAGATCAAGGTCGACGGCGAGGACCTGCTGGTCCTGCGCGAGTCCGACGTCCTGGCCAAGGTCGAGTCCTAGGAGAACTGAGAGAACATGGCTCACAAGGAGCTCAAGTACGACGCCGACGCGCGCAAGGCGCTCGAGCAGGGCGTCGATGCTGTTGCCAACGCCGTCAAGGTGACGCTCGGCCCCAAGGGCCGCTACGTCGTCCTCGACAAGAAGTTCGGCGCCCCGACGATCACGAACGACGGCGTCACCATCGCCCGTGAGATCGAGGTCGAGGACGTCTTCCAGAACCAGGGCGCGCAGCTCGTCCGCGAGGTCGCCACGGCGACCAACGACGTCGCCGGCGACGGCACGACGACCGCGACGGTGCTCGCCCAGGCGATCGTCCGCACCGGCCTGAAGAACGTGACGGCCGGCGCCAACCCGCTGGCCCTCAAGCGCGGCATCGAGACCGCCGTCGACCAGGTCGTCGAGAACATCAAGGCGCAGGCCAAGGAGATCTCGGGCAAGGACCAGATCGCCCGCGTCGCGACGATCTCTGCCGGCGACGAGGAGATCGGCGACGTCATCGCCGACGCCATCGAGAAGGTCGGCAAGGACGGCGTCGTGAACGTCGAGGAGGGCCAGACGTTCGGCATGGACCTCGAGTTCACCGAGGGCATGCAGTTCGACAAGGGCTACATCTCGCCCTACATGGTCACCGACCAGGACCGCATGGAGGCGACCCTCGAGGACCCGTACGTCCTCATCGCCAACCAGAAGATCGGCTCGGTGCGCGACATCCTGCCGATCCTCGAGCAGACGATCCAGGGCGGCAAGCCGCTGCTGATCATCGCCGAGGACGTCGAGGGCGAGTCGCTGGCCACGCTGGTCGTCAACAAGCTGCGCGGCACCTTCACCGGTGTGGCGGTCAAGGCGCCGGGCTTCGGCGACCGCCGCAAGCGCATGCTCGAGGACATCGCGATCCTCTCCGGCGGCGAGGTGATCACCGAGGAGATGGGCCTCAAGCTCGAGAACACGAAGCTCTCGCAGCTCGGCCGCGCTCGCAAGGTGGTCGTCGACAAGGACACGACGACGATCATCGACGGCGCCGGCGACTCCGAGGCGATCAAGGCGCGCATCAAGCAGCTGAAGTCGGAGATCGAGAACACGGACTCGGACTTCGACCGCGAGAAGCTCCAGGAGCGGCTCGCGAAGCTCGCGGGTGGCGTCGCCGTCGTCAAGGTCGGTGCTGCCACCGAGACCGAGATGAAGGAGAAGAAGCACCGCGTCGAGGACGCCCTGCAGGCGACCCGCGCGGCGCTCGAGGAGGGCATCGTCCCGGGCGGCGGCGTGGCGCTGCTGCGCGCGGCCGAGTCGATCAAGCTCGACCTGTTCGAGGACGACGAGCGCACCGGCGCGCAGATCGTCCTGCGGGCGCTGGAGGAGCCGCTGCGGCAGATCGCCGACAACTCGGGCCTGGAGGGCTCGGTCGTCGTCAACGACGTGCGCAACGCCAAGGGCAACCAGGGCCTGAACGCCGACACCGGCGAGATCGTGGACCTGGTGGCCGGCGGCGTCATCGACCCCGCCATGGTCACGCGCTCGGCGCTCCAGAACGCCGCGTCGATCGGGAAGAACATCCTGACGACCGAGGCGATCATCGCCGAGATGCCGGAGAAGGACGGCGGCGGCGGCATGCCGGGCGGCATGGGCGGCATGGACGGAATGATGTAGGAAGCATTCCTTTGGTTCGGGCGCCGGCCGGCTGGCCGGCGCCCAACGGGGGTCCGGGGGGCGAGAGCCCCCCGGATGCTTTCTAGGGCGAGGCGCCGAGGACGTTCGCCATGGCGCGCGGCCGAACGCCGAGCCCTTCCGCGTCCGCG
>DASPKC010000121.1:0-17522 GCA_035628295.1 Baekduia sp. | reverse complement strand
GGCGCCGGCATCCAGGCCGACATCAAGGCCTTCGCCCGCTGCGGCGTCCACGGGGCCACGGCCATCACCGCCCTGACGGCGCAGAACACCGTGGCGGTGACGCGCGTCGAGGCCGTCTCGCCGGAGATGATCCTCGCGCAGGTCGAGGCGGTCGCCGATGACTTGGGCGTCGACGCCGTGAAGATCGGGATGCTCGGCAGCGCGCGCACCGCCGAGGTGGTCGCCCGCGCGCTGGACGCCCTGCCGGCCGGGACGCCGGTGGTCCTCGACCCGGTGATGGTGGCGGAGTCCGGCGCGCGCCTCCTGGACCCCGATGCGCAGGACGCCCTCGTGCAGCTCATCCTGCCGCGCGCGACCGTCGCGACGCCGAACGTCCCGGAGGCGCGCGTGCTGGTCGGCGACCCCGACGGCGACCTCGACGGCGCGGCGCTGGCGCGGGCGGTGCACGCCGCGGGGGCGCGGGCGGTCGTGGTCACCGGGGGTCACCGCGCCGAGCTCGTCGACGTGCTCTTCGACGGCACCGAGGTCACCGAGCTCCCCGGCGAGCGCCACCCCGATGGCGCGGCCCACGGCTCCGGCTGCACGCACTCCTCGGCGCTCGCGGCCTACCTCGCGCTGGGCCACGACCTGCCTGCGGCGGCGCGCGCCGCCGGGGTCGTGGCCTCCGAGGCGGTCCGCGACGGCCTGCGCGGGGTGGGCCGGGGCGCCGGCCCGGTCAACGCCCTGGGGCTCGGGCGCTGACGTGCGGGCGCCCAAGCGCCCCGCGCGAGGGCGGCGCTTTGCCATAATCGGCCGCGTGAAGTTCCTGCGCATGAAGCCGGGACACGGCGAGGTGGTCCTCGCCGAGGGCGATATCGACGTGCGCGAGGACGAGGACCTGCTGGTCGCGGAGTTCCGCCGGCAGCTCGACGAGGGCATGTGGGCGGCGGTGCCGACCACCGCCCGGCACGGCCGCCGCGAGGCCCGCATGGTGCGGGCGTTCGAGGACATCCCGCGAGACGCCGAGCGCGTGATCTTCTTCCCGCGCGCCGCCGGCGGCTGCTGAGCGGCCAGGCGCGGAGGTCGACCCGTCGTGCTGCTCGCCCTCAGCGCCACCGCCATCGTCATCGTCGCGCTGCTGTGGGAGGTCGCCTGGCCGCGGATCTCCCAGGCGCTGGCCGAGCACCGGGCGCGCCGGCAGGTCATCGTCGCGCCCGACGTCGACCCGGGGCGCGAGCGCCGGGCCGAGCAGCGCGCGCGCCAGCTCCTGCGCTCGTGCGTCAACGAGGAGGAGTGGGCCATGTACCGCGACCTCGGGTTCATCCGGGTCTGGGGTGCGCTGGCCGACGGGCCGGAGCTGGGCGGCAACGGCGCCACCCGCGACGGCGCGCCGTACGCCTACCTCGTGTATCCGCACAAGCCGATCGTGGCCTTCCTGCCGCAGACCCGTGACCTGCTCAGCGAGTACTGCGTCGAGTTCCCCGACGAGACGCGGCCCTACGGCTCGGCGCGCCTGCCCGACTCCGACGACGTCCTGGCCAAGTGGATGGCCCTGACCGGCGACGAGCGGCGGCTCATCAGCGAGGCCAACATGCACCTGCCGGGGCGCCAGGTCGACCCGGCCAAGGTGCGCCGCGACCTGTGGCGCCTGGGCGAGTGGGAACGCGACCGGCTGCGGCGCGCCGAGCGCTCGCAGACGGCCTGAGCGAGCGGCGGGAGCGCGCCCTCCGGGCGCTACATTCCCCGCCCCATGTCCGAAGCCTCGCCGTTCGACGTCAAGCACCGCAGCCGCGCCCTGACCGAGGGTCCGGAGCGCGCACCCGCCCGCGCGTACCTCAAGGGCATCGGCTTCGACGACGAGGCGCTCGCCAAGCCGATCATCGGCGTCGCGCACTGCTGGATCGAGACCATGCCGTGCAACTTCAACCACCGCGTGCTGGCCGCGAAGGTCAAGGAGGGCATTCGGCGGGCAGGCGGCACGCCGATGGAGCTCAACACCGTCGCGATCTCCGACGGGATCACGATGGGGACCTCCGGCATGAAGACCTCACTGGTCTCGCGTGAGGTCATCGCGGACTCGATCGAGCTCGTCGCGCGCGGCCACCTGTTCGACGGCCTGGTCGTCCTCAGCGGCTGCGACAAGACGATCCCCGGGACCGTCATGGCGCTGGCGCGCCTCGACGTCCCCGGGCTCATGCTCTATGGCGGCTCGATCATGCCCGGCCACTTCCACGGCGAGGACGTCACGATCCAGGAGGTCTTCGAGGCGGTCGGCAAGCACGCGGCCGGCACGATGAGCGACGAGGAGCTCGCCGAGCTGGAGGCCGTCGCGAGCCCCGGCTCGGGCGCCTGCGGCGGCCAGTTCACCGCCAACACCATGGCGATGGCCTTCGAGGTCCTCGGGATCTCCCCGTCGGGCTCGTCGATGGTCCCGGCCGAGGACGAGAGCAAGGTCGACGTGGCGGTCCGCTGCGGGGAGCTGGCCGTCGACGTCCTGCGCCGCGGTCTGCGCCCGCGGGAGATCATCACCAAGCCGGCGCTCGAGAACGCGATCGCGGCGGTGGCAATGTCCGGCGGGTCGACCAACGCGGTGCTGCACCTGCTGGCCGTCGCCCACGAGGCGGGCGTCGAGCTGTCGATCGACGACTTCGACCGCATCGCCCAGTCCACCCCGCTGCTGTGCGACCTCAAGCCCGGCGGCGCCTACGTGGCGCCCGACCTCTACGCGGCGGGCGGCGTGCCGCTCGTCGCCCGCCGGCTGCAGGAGGCCGGCAGGCTGCACGAGGACGCCGTCACCGTGACCGGCGAGACCATCGGCCAGGTGGCCACGGCCGCGACCGAGACCGACGGCCAGCGCGTCGTCCGCCCGCTGGACGATCCGATCAAGACCACCGGCGGCCTGGCCATCCTGCGCGGCAACCTCGCGCCCGACGGCTGCGTGGTGAAGCTCTCCGGCCACGAGCGCCGCCACCACGAGGGGCCGGCCCGGGTGTTCGACGGCGAGGAGGCCGCCATGGCGGCCGTCACCGCGCGCGAGATCCAGCAGGGCGAGGTCATCGTGATCCGCAACGAGGGCCCGGTCGGAGGGCCGGGGATGCGGGAGATGCTGGCGGTCACCGCGGCGCTGAACGGCATCGGCATGGGGGAGCACGTGGCGTTGCTCACCGACGGCCGCTTCTCCGGCGCCACGCACGGCTTCATGGCCGGGCACGTGGCGCCCGAGGCGGCGCGCGGCGGGCCCATCGCCGCCGTCGGTGACGGCGACACGATCACCATCGACGTGGACGCCCGGCGCATCGACGTCGCGCTCGACGACGCCACGATCGCCGAGCGCGTCGCCGCCTACGACCCGCCGCCGCCGGCCGACGTCACGCCGAGCGGCGTCCTGGCGAAGTACGCCCGGCTCGTCGGCAGCGCCAGCGAGGGCGCCGTCACCTGCTGAGTGCGGGCCGCGGCGGCCGTCAGGCCGCCGCGTCCACCCGTTCGCCAGGGCGCTCGGCGCCGAAGCGCTCGACGAGCGCGTTGAAGTCGCCGGGCACCTCGAGCATGGCCACGTGGCCAACGCCCTCGTAGACGACGACCTCCGACTGCGGGATCAGCTCGCCGAACTCGTAGGCGTCGCGCACCGGGACGAGCCGGTCGCGGTCGCCCCACACCACGAGCGTGGGGCAGCCGATCTCCTCGAGCCGGTGGCGGATGGGGTAGCTCGTCAGCGCGTCGAGCGCCGGCACGAACCCCGGCTTGCCCTGCCCGCGGGAGACCTCCTCGACCAGCGGCCCGGACAGCAGCTCCGGGCGGGCGGCGACCAGGCCGAGCAGCAGGCGGCGCGCGCCCGGCCGGCGCATGAGCGCCGACGACCGGCCCGCCGACCACGCGCCGAAGGCGATGAGCAGCTCGTCGGCGCGCTCGAGGCCGGCGAGCAGCCGCTCGTTGCGCATGTTCTCGATCGACAGGCCCGCGGCGCTGACCAGCACGAGGCGCTCCACGCGCTGCGGGAACTGGATGGCGACCTCCGCCCCGATGAACCCGCCCATCGAGTTGCCGACGAGCACGACGGGCTCGTGGACCGCCAGCTCGCCGAGCAGGGCGTCGACGAAGCGGCCGTAGCCGGAGATCGTGATCTTCTCGCCCGGCATCTCAGACTCGCCGAAGCCCGGGAGGTCCATCGCGATCACGCGATGGGTCCGGGCGAAGAACGGCAGGTTCTCCAGCCAGTTCTGCCAGCAGCCCGACAGGCCGTGGACGAAGACCATCACCGGCGCGTCCGGACGGTCGGGGCCCCAGTCGACGACGTTGACCTCCCGGCCCGCGACCCGGACGCGGCGCAGGTGCTCGCGCCAGTCGACCCGGATCCACTGGCTGTCGAGGGTCGTCCCGTAGCGTTGCGGATGGACCTTCGGCGGACGATGCATGGGATTACCATTGCACCGCCGCCCAGACTCCATGCGCATCGCCATCGACATCGACTCCACGCTGCACCACTACTGGGACGTGCTCAGTGCGGCGGCGCAGCGGCGCTTCGGGATCGATCTGCCCTACGACGAGCAGCTGACGTGGGGCATCACGCGCCTGCGCGAGCAACAGCTGCAGCTCTGCATCGAGGAGACGCACAGCCGCGAGGTGATCCTCGCCGGGCAGCCGTACCCGGGCGCCGTCGAGGCGGTCAACCGCTGGCACGCGGCGGGGCACTACATCCACATCACCAGTCACCGCGCGACCGGCTGCCAGGCCGCCACCGGGGAGTGGCTGGAGGCCATCGGCCTGCGCTACCACGACCTGCACTGCTCGTTCGACAAGGTCGCACGCTGCGTCGAGCTCGACATCGACCTGCTGATCGACGACAGCCCCGTCAACCTCGTCCGTGCCCTCGAGCAGGGCATCGCCACCGCCACGATCGAGCACCCGTGGAACCGCGACGTGATCGAGGAGGAGGACATCGTCGCGGCGGCCGACTGGCCCACGCTGGCCGCCCGCCTCGAGGCGGCCCTGCCGCCGCTGGCGCGGCGACCCGCCGCCTGACCCGCAGGCAGGACGTCTGCGACCATCCCGGCGATGGCCGAGCCCACCCGCACGCCGCTGCGCCCGCCCGAGCTCCGCGCGACCGACGTCCTGGCGCCGGACCGCGACCCGGGGCATGCCGCCCCGCAGGCGCTGCGCGAGCTGCTGCCCGCGATCGAGACCGAGCGCCAGATCGACGACTGGGGGCGCTCGGAGCGCGTCGAGGCGGCGTTCGACCGCTGGCTGGTCGACCCGTTCTACAAGCTCTGGTTCCGCTGCGAGGTCGAGGGCGTCGAGCACATCCCGTCGCACGGCGGCGCCCTGCTGGTCTCCAACCACTCGGGCGCGCTGCCGCCCGACGCGGCGATGATCGCCAAGGCGATCAAGGAGGAGCACCCGCGCCCGCGCCCGCTCAACCTGACGGTCGAGCACTTCTTCAAGGGCTACCCCGGGTTCTCGATGCTGCTGCCGAAGATCGGCGCGGTGCCGGCGCACCCGGCCAACGTGCACCGGCTGCTGTGCGACGAGCAGCAGCTCGTCCTCGTCTTTCCCGAGGGCCGCAAGGGCACCGAGAAGCTCTACAAGGACCGCTATCGCCTGCGGCGCTTCGGCCGCGGCGGGTTCGTCGCCGCGGCCATGCGTGCCCGCGCGCCGATCGTGCCCGTGGCCGTCATCGGGGCCGAGGAGGCGATGCCGATCTTCGCCCACATCAAGCCGCTGCAGCGGCTGACCGGCCTGCTCTACACGCCGCTGACGCCGGCCTTCCCGCACCTCGGGCCGCTCGGCCTGCTCGCCTACCTGCCGGCGAAGTTCAAGATCCGCTTCCTCGAGCCGGTGCGCACCGACGAGATGGAGGGCGAGCCGTGGGAGGACCCCGGGCTCGTGCAGACGGTCGCTGAGGAGGTCCGGGATCGCATCCAGACCGAGGTCCTCGACATGGTGGGCAAGCGCCGGTCGGTGTGGTTCGGATGACCGGCGAGCGCATGAGCCGCCGGGTCCTCGTCACCGGGCTGTCGACCTACTGGGGTGGGCGCCTGGCCCAGGCGCTGGAGCAGGATCCGGAGATCGAGACGGTCATCGGCATCGACCGCCGGCCCCCGAAGGTGCCGCTGGAGCGCACGGAGTTCGTCCAGGTCTCCGACTCGCACTCGCTCATCCGCCGGATCGTCGAGGCGGCCGAGATCGACACCGTGGTCGACACGCGCCTCGTGGTGGACTCGATCGTCACGACGCCCCGCCGCGCCCATGAGAACAACGTCATCGGCACGATGAACGTGCTGGCGGCGTGCGGCGGCGCCGACTCACCGGTGCGCAAGGTCGTCTTCAAGTCCAGCGCGCACTACTACGGCGCCCACCAGGACGACCCGGCGTTCTTCACCGAGGACCTGCGCCGGCCGCACCCCGCGCGCGTGCCGATCGAGCGCGACGTGGTCGAGGCCGAGGCGGCCGTGCGCGACTTCGCCGCCAAGCACCCCGACACCATCGTCACCGTCCTGCGCTTCGCCAACGGCCTCGGGCCCTCGGTCACCACCTCGCACACCCGCTACCTGGCGCTGCCCGTCGTCCCGACGATCCTCGGGTTCGACCCGCGGTGCCAGTTCATCCACGAGGACGACCTGGCCAACTGCCTCGAGCACGCGGTCCGTCACGACCTGCACGGCATCTTCAACTGCGCGGCCGACGGCGTCCTGGCGCTCAGCGAGGTGCTCGACCTGCTGGGCAAGACGAACCTGCCGGTGCTGCCACCGGTCGCCACCGGCCTGGTGACCGGGCAGCTGCGGCGCTTCGGCCTGCACCTGGCGCCGGAGATGCTCGGCCTGCTGCGCTACGGCCGCGGCCTGGACAACCGCCGCTTCAAGGCGACCGGCTTCCGCTACCGCTACACCACGCGCGAGACGGTGCTCAAGCTGCGCGAGCACCACCGCCTGCACCCGCTGATGCGCCGATCGGGCAGCTCCTATCGCTACGAGGCGGCGGTGGAGGAGTTCCTGCGCTTCAGCCCGAGCGTCCGCCACGACAACGCGTCGCCCGGCCTGGGGCGCGTGACGGGCCGCCAGTTGGCGGAGCTGCGCCGGGCGATCGAGCTGCTGGAGGGCGAGGGCAGCCCGGGCAACCTGGCCCCGGGCGAGCAGCGCTCGGAGTCCGGCCCGCGGGCCGTGGCCCGTGCCGCCGCCGCGCCCGCCGGCTACGACGACCTCGACGCCGAGGAGGTCATCGCGCTGCTGCCGTCCCTGCGTCCCGCCGACCTCGCCGCCCTGCGCGAGCACGAGGCCGCGCACGCCGCGCGCGACAGCGTCCTGCACGCCATCGACGGCCTGCTGGCGTCCGCGCGCTGACCCCCGGCGGACCGCGGTCCGCTGCAGGACCGCTTGCACGGTTGCAGGAGGTCCTACGATCCTGCGAAGTCGGTCCCTGACGCATGCGCCGCGCCCCTCTGCTTGCCATCCTCGCCCTCGGGGCGCTCGTGCTCGCCGCCGCCGGCGTGCTGCTGTACGACCGCTCCCAGCGCGACGTGCTGGCCGAGGGTGTGCGGATCGGCGGCGTCGAGGTCGGCGGGCTGGAGCGAACGGCAGCGGTGCGCCGTCTCGAGCAGCAGCTCGTCGCCCGCCTGCGCGAGCCGCTGCGCGTCGACCACGGCCGCAAGTTCTGGACGCTCGGCGCCCGTGAGGCGCGCCTGAGCGTGGACGTCGCGGGCTCGGTCGACGCCGCGCTGCGGCACTCGCGCGAGGACATGGTGCTCGTGCGGGCGTGGCGGTCGGTCACCGGCGGTGACAAGCCCATGGACGTCGCGCCCGAGGTGCGCTACTCGAAGGCCGCCGTCCTGCGCATGGTCGACAAGGTCCGCAAGGCGCTGGACCGCGCGCCCAAGGACGCCGACGTGCGCTTCACCGCGTCCGGCCCGCAGCGCCGGCCCGGGCGCACCGGCCTGGCCGTCGAGGCCTCGAAGCTGCACGCCGACCTGCGGGCGGCGATCGTCTCGGCGACCGCGCCGCGGCGGTTCGTGGCGCAGACGCGCAAGGTCGAGCCGAAGGTGGCCACGGAGGACCTCGAGGACAAGTACGACACGGTCCTCTACGTCAACCGCGGCGCGTTCAAGCTCACGCTCTACAAGCGGCTCAAGCCGGTCAAGACCTACGGCGTGGCGGTCGGGCAGGTCGGGCTCGAGACGCCGGCGGGGCTGTACCGGATCCAGAACAAGGCGGTCAACCCCGCCTGGACGGTGCCCGACTCCGACTGGGCGGGCGAGCTGGCCGGGCGCGTGATCCCGGGCGGCGTCCCGGAGAACCCGCTGAAGGCACGCTGGCTGGGCGTCTACGACGGCGTCGGGGTCCACGGGACCAGCGACGAGGGCTCGATCGGGACGAACGCGTCGCACGGCTGCATCCGCATGCGCGTGGCCGAGATCATCGAGCTCTACCCCAAGGTGCCCGTGGGGGCGCCGATCTACATCGCCTGAGCGGCGCCTGTGCGGCGGCTCAGGGGTGGATCTGCTCGACGGGGATCTCCTCCCAGCCGTCGGCCAGCAGGGAGGCGTGATGGTCGCCGTGGCGAAAGGTCATGGTGCCGATGAAGACGCCCCGCAGCTGCTTGCGCAGGACCGCGTACCACATGGTGTTCGCATCGATCGGCGCCTGGATGAGGTGCCACGGCCGCGGCGGGTCCTCGTCGGGCGTCGCCGTCCCGGCGTCGATGAGCTGGTGCTGGGTGGCGACCTGACCGGTGTCCGTGCGGATGAAGAACCTGCCCATGGAGGCCCAGCCTAGGGAGCCGGGCGCCGCGCCCGGGCTGCCGCCCGCCTGGGCCTCGGCGCTCGCGCGCTTCGACGCGGACCTGCGCACGCGCGCGGCCGCCGAGCGCACGCGCCGCGCCTACGCGATCGACGCCGGGCAGTTCGCGGCCTGGGCCGCGGCCCAGCGCCTGGCGCCGTCGGGGGTCTCGCCCCGGCATGTGCGCCGCTACGCCGCGGCGCTGTCGGAGCGGCGCGTCGCGCCGGCCAGCGTGGCGCGCAAGCTGGCCGCGCTGCGGCAGCTGTTCAAGTCGCTGCGCGAGCACGGCGAGGTGGAGGCCAACCCGGCGGACCTGATCCCGTCGCCCAAGCGCCCCCAGCGCCTCCCGCGCGTGCTCAAGCCCGCCGAGATCGCCCGCCTGCTGGACCGCATCGGCGCCACGACGCCGCTGGACCTGCGCGACCGGGCGATCTTCGAGCTCGCCTACGCCTGCGGCTTGCGGGCCGAGGAGCTGACCAACCTGGAGCTGACCTCCGTCGACGCCGACCACGAGCAGGTGCGCGTCGAGGGCAAGGGCGGCCGGACGCGCGTCGTGCCGGTGGGGGAGGAGGCCATGGCCGCCATCGGGCGCTGGCTGCAGCGGGGCCGGCCCGTGCTGGCGGCCGACCCCGCCGAGCCGGCGCTGTTCCTCTCGAAGTCCGGCCGGCGCCTGTCGACCAGCGACGTGCGGCGGCGCCTGCAGGTCTGGACGCGCCGGGCCGCCGTGCACGGCGGGGTGCACCCGCACGCGCTGCGCCACTCCTTCGCGACGCACCTCCTGGAGGGTGGCGCCGACCTGCGTTCGATCCAGGAGCTGCTCGGCCACAGCAGCATCTCCACGACCCAGATCTACACTCGGGTAGAGTCCGCACGCCTGAAGTCGGTCTACGAAGCGGCCCATCCCCGGGCCTGAGGCAACTTCAGCGGGGCGAGGAACGCGTGGAGACCAACGTCAAGGCCATCGAGCTCAAGGACCTGTGGCGACGCTACAAGTCGAACGGCGACGAGCGCGCCCGCGAGCGCCTCGTGGTCGCCTACTCGCCGCTGGTCAAGTACGTCTCCGGGCGGATGGCGTCCGGCCTGCCCGCCCACGTGGAGGAGGCCGACCTCATCTCCTACGGGCTCGTGGGGCTCATCAACGCCATCGAGCGGTTCGAGCTCGAGCGCGAGATCAAGTTCGAGACCTACGCGATCACCCGCATCAAGGGCGCGATCATCGACGAGCTTCGCTCCCTGGACTGGGTGCCGCGCTCCGTGCGCGCCCGGGCGCGCCAGATCGAGCGCGCCAACTCCAAGCTCGAGCACCAGTTCCAGCGGGCGCCCACCGACGAGGAGATGGCGGTCGAGCTCGAGATGACGGTCGAGGAGTTCCAGGAGGCGCTCCTGCAGATCTCCAACTCGACCATCGCGGCGCTCGACGAGCTGTGGTCGGTCAGCGACAGCTCCGGCGACGCGGTGTCACTGCTGGACACGCTGACCGACGAGAACGCCCCGGACCCGGCGGCGATCATGGACCAGACCGAGCTCAAGGACCGGGTCGCCGACGCGATCGCCCGGCTGCCCGAGCGCGAGAAGCTCGTGATCGCCCTCTACTACTACGAGAACCTGACGCTGCGCGAGATCGGCGAGGTGCTCGGCGTCACCGAGTCGCGCATCTCCCAGCTGCACACCAAGGCCGTCCTGCGCCTGCGCGGACGCCTTTCCAGCGACGTCGATTGAACCCGGCCCGGGGCCGGGGATAGGGTCGGACTCCGTCCATCGAGCGAAGGAGTCACGGCATGCACAAGGCGGCGGATCGCATCCGCAACGTCGCCCTCGTCGGCCACCGGGGTAGCGGCAAGACCTCGCTGTACGAGGCGCTGCTCTTCCAGGCCGGCGCCACCACGCGCCTCGGGAGCGTTGCCGACGGGACGTCCGTCTCCGACGCCGACCCCGACGAGCAGTCGCGCGGCATGTCGATCGGTGCCGCGCTCAGCACGTTCGAGTGGCAGGACCGCAAGATCAACCTCAACGACACGCCGGGCGAGCCGAGCTTCGTGGCCGACGCCCTCGGCTCGCTGCGCATCTGCGAGTCGGCGATCTTCGTGGTCAACGCCGTCATGGGCCTCGAGGTCTCCACCGCCCGGCTGTGGGAGCGCGCCGCCGAGCTCGACATCGCCCGCCTGATCTTCGTCAACATGCTCGATCGCGAGCGGGCCGACTTCTTCCGCACGCTCGAGAGCCTCAAGGACGCCTTCGGCCAGCACGTGGTGGCGACCGAGATCCCGATCGGCGCCGAGGACGAGGCCCGCGGCGTCATCGACCTCATCGACATGAAGGCCTACGAGTACGCCGATGCGTCGCGCGAGAACTGCCGCGAGATCCCGATCCCGGAGGACCTGCAGGACGTCGCGCAGGAGTACCGCGAGAAGCTGATGGACGAGGTCTGCGAGGTCCACGAGGCGCTGATGGAGCGCTACCTCGAGGGCGAGGAGATCCCGCACGACGAGATCGTCCAGGCGCTGAAGGACGGCACCAACCACGGCGACCTGTTCCCGGTCACCTGCGGCGTGGCGACGCGCAACCTCGGCACGAACCGGCTGCTCGACGCGATCGTCGAGGACCTCCCGTCGCCCGTCAAGCACGGCGACATGGAGCTGCCGGAGATCACCCTGCGCCCCGACGAGGACGCGGAGCTCTTCGCCTACGTCTTCAAGACCCGCGCCGACCAGTTCGCGGGCCGCATCAACCTCTTCCGCGTCTACCAGGGCACGCTGCGCCAGGACACCCAGGTGCTCAACACGCGCTCGCACAGCAAGGAGCGCATCGGTCAGCTGCTGAGCTTCACCGGCAAGGACACCAGGCACGTCGACGAGTTCGGCCCCGGCGACATCGGCGCGGTGGCCAAGCTGAAGGAGACGCGCGCGGGCGACTGGCTCGCCGCGCGCGACGAGCCGATCCGCATGCCGGCGGTCAAGCTGCCGTCGCCGGTGATGGCCTTCGCGATCGAGGCGGCGGCCAAGGGCGACGAGGACAAGGTGTTCACGGCGCTGCGCCGGCTGCAGGAGGAGGACCCGACGATCGACCTGCACCGCGACCAGCAGACCGGTGAGCAGATCGTGGCGGGGCTGTCGCAGATCCACGTCGAGGTGATCGTCGACCGGCTGCGCTCGCGTTTCGGGGCCGACGTGGTGCTCAAGCCGCCGCGGGTCCCCTACCAGGAGACGATCCGCAGCGCGGCCAAGGCCCACGGGCGCCACAAGAAGCAGTCGGGCGGCCGCGGGCAGTTCGGCGACTGCCACATCTCGATCGCGCCGGTGGCCGAGGAGGGCGTCGATCTCGAGTTCGTCAACAACATCAAGGGCGGCGTGATCCCCGGCGGGTTCATCCCGGCGGTGGAGAAGGGGGTGCGCGACGCGATGGCGCACGGCCCGGTCGCGGGCTTCCCGGTCAAGGGCGTGCGGGTCGAGCTGTTCGACGGCCAGTACCACACCGTCGACTCCTCCGAGCAGGCCTTCCGGACCGCGGGCTCGATCGCGATGAAGGAGGCGATGGCCCAGGCGGGCGCGGTGCTGCTCGAGCCGATGATGCTCGTGACGCTGACCGTGCCCGAGGCGTCGGTCGGCGACGTCATCGGCGATCTCAACGGCCGCCGGGGCCGGCCGCAGGGGATGGAGCCGACGGCGGGCGGCATGACCGAGGTCAAGGCCGAGGTGCCGATGGCGGAGATGCTGACCTACGCCCCGGACCTGCGCGCGCTGACCGGCGGCCAGGGCGACTACACGATGGAGTTCGTGCGCTACGAGGAGGTGCCCGGGCACCTGGCCCAGCGCATCGTCGAGCAGGCCAGGGAGGAGGCCGCGGCGGCCTGAGGGGCGGGGGTGCCGCGCGGGCTGCGCGCGGCGCCCGTCGGTCGGTGTTCTCGTCCGAGACCGGACACCTGAACCGGCGGCGTCGGGCGAGGCGGCCGTTGCTACGCTCGGACGCTTCCGGTGACCCGCAAGTCGATCTCCACCAACGCCGCCGTCGTGTCCTGCGACGTGTGCGGCCGCACCCTGCTCCGTGGCGAGGTCGCGAACGTGTTCCTGCACGGCGGCGCCCGGCGGATGGTCTGCGAGCTCTGCACCGCCCGGGCGGTGCACGAGGGCTGGATCCGCGAGGGCCTGGACGACGTCATGGCGCGCCAGCGCGCCGACCGCGGGCGGCAGCGCTCGTTCCTCGGCCGTCTGCGCCGGCGCGAGGAGCGGCCGATCGCGCCGTCCTCCGAGCCGCAGCTCGAGCCGTCCTACGTCGAGGTGCTGCCGGCGGCCGACGCGCCGCCGCCGATCGCGCCTCCGCCGGCGCCCGCGCCGCCGCCCGCGCCCGCGCCCGCGCCGGCCCCGACGGCCGAGGACCAGCTCTACGAGCACCGGTCCGTGCGCGGGGTCCCGACGAACGCCGAGCTGAAGGTCGCCCGCGCGCTCGAGCTGTTCAACACGTCCGAGCATCCGCGCACCGTCATGGGCGTGGCGCGCTCGCTCGGCGCACCGGTGGTGAGCGCCCGTCCGTCGCGCACGGAGGGCAGCGTGGTGACCATCGTCGTCGCCTGGGAGCTGTCGTGGTACCGCTACGAGGTCGACCTCGGCGACGAGGCCGCGGGCGTCCGGGTCGTCGCGCAGGGCACGGAACTGGCCGAGCTCGACCCGGCCGACCACGTCCCCAACGCCGCCGCCGACGACGCCGGGCTGCTGCACCCCGCCTCCCCGGTGGCATAGGGTCTGCCCGTGATGTCGTACGGGTGGAGCCGATGATCTACTGCGTCGTCCCCGAGGCGCTCGCGCCGGAGCTCTTCGAGAAGCTCAAGGCCTACTACGCCGACGACCCGGACGTCGAGGTCATCGTCGACCGCCGCAAGTCCGAGCGCCGCAAGCCCGGCGGTCAGGGCGAGGCCGGCCAGCAGCGCGAGCTGCGCGACCGCCGGCGCCGGCAGGTCCCGGGGGAGTTCCCCCCGATCGAGCCCGCTTGAAGCTCGTCGTGCACGTCGACGGCGGCGCCCGGGGCAACCCCGGGCCGGCCGCCGCGGCCGCCGTGCTCTCCACGCCGGACGGCGAGGTCGTCGACGAGGCGACCGAGGTCCTCGGCGTGCAGACCAACAACGTGGCGGAGTACCGCGGGCTCCTGCTGGGCCTGCGCCGCGCGCGCGAGCTGGGCGCCACCGAGGTCGAGGTCGTCAACGACTCCGAGCTCGTCGCCAGGCAGGTGACCGGCGCCTACAAGGTCAAGCACGCGGCGATGAAGCCGCTGCACGCGGAGGCCCTCGAGGCCCTGCGGGCGTTCGACCGCTGGTCGGTGCGCTCCGTGCCGCGCGCGCAGAACGCCGGCGCCGACGCGCTGGTCAACCAGGCGCTCGACGCGGCGCGCTGAGCGGCGCGGGCGGGCCCGGAGGCCCGCCCGCGGGGGCGCGTGTGCGGTGGTGCTGCTAGCGGCTGCCGAACAGGTTGCCGATGATCGGCAGCCCGCCGAAGAGGCCGCCGAGCAGGTCGCCGACGACCGGGATGCTGTCGAACAGCGAGCCGAGGCCGCCGGTCGAGGCGCCGTCCGTGCCACCGTCGGTCGAGCCGCCGGTCAGGCCGCCGACGAGGTCGGTGACCATGCCCATGATCGACGAGATGTGGCTGGTGACCGTCTGGCTGACCGTGTCGACGATGCCCAGGACGCTGTTGAGCAGCGGCTGGACGACCTCCAGGACCGAGCCGATCGCGGCCTGGGCCGGCTCGGGCAGCGTCGCGACGACGTTCACCATGGTGCCCAGGGCCTCACGCAGCGCGGTGGTCGCGGTGGTCAGCGCCGTCTGCACCAGGTTCGTGATCTGGGTCGGCAGCTCGCTGACGTTCGCCGCGTTGGCGAGGACCTTCAGCTGCTCGGGCCACGAGGCGACGAGCGCGGCGATGACCTGTTCGACGGTGGCCTGGTGCTCGACGGGGAGCTTGGCGACGAGCCCCTCGAGCGTGTCGACGAGGAGGTCGTGCGAGGCGATGGTGCCGGGCAGCGTGCCGGCGAGCGTCTTCTGGACGCGGCCGTCGGTGCTGTCCAGCGCGCCGGCGTAGGCCTCGACGTCCTCGCCCAGGCGGGCGGCGACGACCGACAGCGCGCCGGCGGCGTCCAGGCGGCGCTGCGTGGTCCGGGCCTTGGCGGCCATGCGGCGGGCGTCGCGCGAGGCGAGCGTCACCGTGCGGCGCGCGAGGCGGATGGTCTTGATGGCACGGGCGTCCGAGCCGTTCTCGGCGAGGCGCACGGCCCGCTCGGTGAGCGTCCCTGCGCGGTCCAGCGTGCGGCCGACGCTCGCGCCGGAGCTGGCGCTGGCGGCGGTGGTCGGGATGATCGCGGCGGCGGCGAGGGTGACGGCCGCTGCGCGCAGAGCGCGGGTCATGGGGTAGGTGCCTCCTTGGGCAACTGGGCGGCCTCCGTGAGGAGGTCCCTGGTTTTGCGCCCCCGCCTCACGACGGGTTTGCCTTTGTCCGAGGCCGGTGCCTCTGGGGGAAGGACGGATCAGGGTGCGGCGGTGTCAGGCGGTTCTGCGCAGTTGGCGCGTCGGCGCTCATCGACCCGACGTGGTGCCCGCGCCGGACAGCGCCTGCTCGAGCAGCGTGCGGGCGCTGTCGACCGCCTGCTGGGTGCTCGACCGTGCCAGGTCGAGCAGCGAGCCGGAGGTCGTCGAGCCGCTCGTCGCGGTGGCGGTGCCGGACAGCAGCTGCTGCGCCGTCTGGCGCGCCGCGTCCAGCGCCTGCTGGGTCGTCGTGCGGGCGATCTCGAGCGCCTGCTGCGTGGCGGCCTGGCGGTCCGGCCAGCGCTGCTGCGCGGTCTGGCGCGCGGCCTCGAGGCGATCGCGGACGGCCTGCTGCGTGCGGGCCTGCAGGTCGGAGAGCGCCTGGCGCGACGCGTCCCCGGAGGACGGCGCCGGCGTCACCGGGGCGGGCGCGCTCACCGGCACGGACGGCGCGGGGTGGGCGGGCTGGCGGGCGGCCTCGCGGATCGCGCGGCGGCGCTCACGGCGCTCGGCGGCCGGCGAGGCGGCCGCCGTCTGGATCCGGGCGCGCGCGGCGGCGCGGCGACGCGCCACCGGGCCGGGCGTCGGGCTGGCGGCCGCCGATGCCGCCACGGCGGCCGGGGCGCGGTGCGGCTTGCGGGCGGGCGCCGGATCGGCGGGCCGCTCGACGGCCGCCCGCGGCGGCGTCGCGGGCTCGGGCTCGACCAGCCGCTCGACACCGGCGAGCGAGCCGGCCGTCGCCGTGATGGCGGCGGCGACCGCCGCGAGGCCCTTGGCCGCGGTCCAGCTGCCCAGGACCGCCCCGCCCGCGCCGAGACCAGCGGCGCCCGCGGCCACCGATGCGGCCCACGGGGCGGGCAGGAGCGCGAGCGCGCGGCGCCGGGCGCGCATGCCGCGGGCGAAGTCCTGGCAGCCACCGCAGTCCTCGAGGTGGGCGCGGACGCTGCGCGAGCGCAGGCGGCGGCGGTCGCCGGCGTCGAGCGTCGTCCGGACGGCCTCGCACGGCGTCGCCCGGCCGGTGCGCGACTCCTGCAGGCCGGTGCGCGCCTCGAAGACGCTCTGGCGCGCGGCCTGGGGCGTCGTGCCCAGCACGTTGCCGAGCTCGTCGTAGGAGAGCCCCGCGAGCTCGCGCAGCAGCAGGGCGCCGCGCTGGCGCTCGGGCAGCCCGCGCAGGTCGCCGAGCACCTCGGCGAGCAGGTCGCGGTCGGCCTCGGAG
This sequence comes from Baekduia sp., assembly GCA_035628295.1. Lineage (GTDB taxonomy): Bacteria > Actinomycetota > Thermoleophilia > Solirubrobacterales > Solirubrobacteraceae > Baekduia. The sequence continues at coordinate 1,057 of DASPKC010000121.1, read as the reverse complement.
GCGCGGAGGTCGGCCAGCGCGTCCTCGGGCAGGTCGTCGAGGGCCGCGTGCGGCCGGCGGCGGCCCACGAGGTCCATGGCCGCGTTGTGCGCGATCCGGTACAGCCACGGGCGCAGCGTCCGGGGCGCCTGGCCGGCGGCGAGCACCGCGACGGCCCGCTCGAGCGCGGCCTGCGTGGCGTCGGCCGCGTCCTCCGGGTTGCCGACGAGCGCGCGGCAGTAGCGCGCCAGCGGCTCGCGGTGGCGCTCGCAGATCGCCTCCGCCGCGCCGGGGGCGCCCACGGCGGCGAGCCGTCCGAGCTTGTCGTCCGAGGCCAACCTGCAGCGCAGCACGTCCGCGACCATCAGGGAGGTCATCGGCATTTCCGGTGCGATGTTGAGCGTCTCTTGCGCCGCGACTTTGGGCGCACAGAGCTACGCGGCCGTAGTAGTGTCGCCGCCGGGAGATGCTGGGGGCCGTCGCCGAACGCGGGTTCATCCCGCTGCGCAACTTCGTCGAGACGATCGGGTCGATGGGGGTGCTCACGGGCAAGACGCTCGTCAGCGCCCTCCGCCCGCCCTATCCGTACGGGGCGGAGTTCGTGGCGCAGTTCCTGTTCGCCCTGCGCCTCTGCTGGTTTCCGATGATCGTCGCGTCGGTCTGCTTCACCTACGGCCCGTCGGGGATCCAGGCCGCGAACTTCCTCAACCTCTTCGGCGCCATCGACCGCCTGGGCGGGCTCTTCGTCCTGGCGGTCGTGCGGGAGTTCGCGCCGCTCGTGTGCGCGATCGTCATGGCCGGCGTCGCGGGCACGGCGATGTGCGCGGACCTCGGCGCGCGCAAGATCCGCGAGGAGCTCGACGCGCTGCTCGTCCTCGGCGTCGACCCGGTCAAGAACCTCGTCGTCCCGCGGTTCCTGGCCCTGATGCTGGCCACGGGCATGTTCAACATCTACGCGCTGCTGTTCGGCACGTTCGGCGGCGTCCTGGTGACGCTGTCCAACGACGCGCCGCTCGGCCCGTTCTGGGCGACGTACTTCAACAACGCGACGACCACGGAGCTCTGGGGGTCGCTGCTG
>DASPKC010000120.1:0-22365 GCA_035628295.1 Baekduia sp. | reverse complement strand
GACGTGGGCGTCGTCAAGGACCTGGCCACCCACGACCTCGATCTCGTGCGCTGGATCGGCGGCACCCCCGTCGAGCGGGTGAGCGCCGAGACCCAGCACCGCGCCGGGCGCGAGCACGAGGACCTCGTGCTGGCCGTCGGGCGGCTGGAGGGCGGCGTCACCTTCACGTGCGTGGTCGACTGGCTGTCGCCGGCGAAGGTCCGCCGCACGCGCGTCCTGGGCGAACTGGGGATGCTGGTGGCCGACACGCTGACCGCCGACCTGACGTTCCACGCCAACGGCGTCGCGCACTCGCAGTGGGCGGCCGTCGAGCAGTTCCGCGGCGTCAGCGAGGGCGACACGACGCGCTACGCACTGGACCGCCGCGAGCCGCTCGTCGTCGAGCTCGAGGCGTTCGCGGCGCTCGTGGCCGGCGACGAGGACGCGGAGGTCGTGACCCTGGAGGAGGGGCTGGAGACCGTCGTGGTCGCCGAGGCCGTGCTCGAGAGCGCCGCGCGGGGCGAGACCGTCCGGACCGCCGCGGCGTGAAGGCCGTCGTCGTCGCACTGGGCAAGATCGGCCTGCCGCTCGCGGCCCGCTTCGCGCTGGCCGGCCACGAGGTCGTCGGCTGCGACGTCGACGGCCGGGTGGTCGACGCCGTCAACGCCGCGCACCCGCCGTTCCCCAACGAGGCCGGGCTCGCGGAGGCGCTGGCCGAGACGGTGGCCGACGGCCGCCTGCGCGCGACGACCGACACGGCTGCCGCCGTGGCGGAGGGCCCCGACCTCGTCGTGCTGGTGCCACCGCTCATGGTCGACGCGGCCGCCCAGCCGGACTGGCGCATCCTCGACGCGGTCGTGGAGGACGTCGGCCGGGGCCTGCGGCCCGGCACGATCGTGGCCGTCGAGACGACGGTGCCCGTGGGCACGACCCGCGACCGCGTGGCCGCCGCATTGGGCAGCGACGAGGTGGTCTTCAGCCCGGAGCGCGTGTACTCCGGCCGCGTCCTGCACGACCTCGACACCTACCCCAAGCTGGTGGGCGGCGTGACCGACGCCGCCGAGGAGCGGGCGGCCGCGCTCTACGCCGAGGGCCTCCCGGAGGCGGAGGTCTGGCGCATGGGCTCCTCGGAGGCGGCGGAGCTCGCCAAGCTCGCCGAGACCACCTACCGCGACATCAACATCGCGTTCGCCAACGAGCTGGCCCGCCACGCCGACGCGATCGGGGTCGACGTCACCCGTGTCATCGAGGCCGCCAACTCCCAGCCGTTCAGCCACATCCACCGGCCGGGCGTCGCGGTCGGGGGCCACTGCATCCCCGTCTACCCGCGGTTCTTCCTGGCCGGCGCCCCCGAGGCGCGGCTGCCCATGGTGGCGCGCGAGGTCAACCTCTCCATGCCCTCCTACGCCGTCGGTCTCCTCGGCGACGTCGCCGGCCGGCTCGTGCTGGTCCTGGGCATCACCTACCGCGGCCGCGTCAAGGAGACCGCGTTCTCCGGCGCGTTCGCGTTGCGCGACGAACTGGCGCGCCGCGGCGCCCGGGTGGTGGCCGCCGATCCCCTCTTCGACGACGACGAGCTGCGGGCCGAGGGCTTCGAGCCGTGGGACGGCGGGCCGGTGGACGCCGTCGTCGTCCAGGCCGACCACCCCGAGTACGGCGAGCTCGACGTGCCGGGCGCGCGCATCGTGGTCGACGGCCGCGGCAGCGTGCACCGGGTGCCCGAAGGCGTCAGGCTGCGAAGGATCGGACGACCGAGCTGACGACCCGCTCGCCGGCCCGCCCGTCGCCGTAGAGCTCCGGGCGCGCGGCGGGCGGGGTGCGCTCGAGCGCGGCGAGCGCCGCGTCGGCGTCGAGGTCGACCAGGACGTTCCAGCCGGCGCCGACCGTCTCCCCCCACTCGGTGGTGTCGCGCAGCGTCACGCACGGCACGCCCGCCAGGTAGGCCTCCTTCTGCACGCCGCCGGAGTCCGTCAGCACGGCGCGCGCCCGAGTGAGCAGGGCCGTGAAGGCCAGGTAGCCCAGCGGCGGGGCGAGCCGCACGCCCGGCGCACGCTCGAGCTCCTGCAGCCAGCCGGCGGCCTCCAGGCGCGTGCGGGTGCGGGGGTGCAGCGGCAGGACCACCGGGACGGGGAGCGCGCGCAGGAGGTCGACCAGGGCGCGCAGCCGCGCCGGATCGTCGACGTTGCCCGCCCGGTGGGCGGTGACGAGCACGTAGCCGCCCGGCTCGACGCCGGCGGCTCGCAGCGGCACGTCGTCCTCACGAGCCCGCGGCTGGAACAGGTGCGCGACGTCGACCATGACGTCGCCGACGACCTCGACGCGCCCGGCCACCGACTCGCGCGCGAGCTGGTCGGCACCGGCCTGCGAGGGGCACAGCAAGAGGTCGCTCAGGTGGTCGGTCAGCACCCGGTTGAGCTCCTCGGGCATGCGGCGGTCGAACGACCGCATGCCCGCCTCGACGTGCGCGACGGGGATGTGCGCCTGCGCGGCGGCCAGCCCGCCCGCCAGGGTGGAGTTCGTGTCGCCGTAGACCAGCACCGCGTCCGGCGCGCGCTCGGCCAGCAGCGGCCCGAGCGCCCCGAGCATGCGGGCCGTCTGGTCGGTGTTCGTCCCGCCGTGGATGCCGAGCTGGATCTCCGGGCGCGGGACCCCGAGCTCGGTCACGAAGACCGTCGAGAGCTCGTCGTCGTGGTGCTGGCCGGTGTGGACGAGCACCTCCTCGTGCCCGGCGCGCAGCAGGCGCGACACCGCGGCGGCCTTGACGAACTGCGGGCGGTTGCCGATGACGGTCAGGACCCTCACGCGCCGACCTCGGCCTCGACGTGCGCGCGGAACGCCGCGGCGGCCGCCGCCGTCCGCTGGCCCGGGACCTCCGGCAGCGCCACCCCGTCGATCGCGGCCACCGGATGCACCTCGCGGGTCGTCGACGCCAGGAACGCCTCGCGCAGCAGCGGCAGGTCGGCGCGCGTGAGCGGGCACTCCTCGACGGCGACCAGCCGCAGCAGGCGCCGGCGCGTGATCGAGTTCAGCAGGTGCTCGCTGAGTGGCGGCGTGACGAGCGGGCCCTCGTCGAAGGCGCAGAAGAAGCTCGACGTCGGCGCCTCGAGCAGCCGGCCGTGCGGCGTGACGAGCAGCGCCTGGTCGGCGCCCTGCTCGTCGGCGAGGCGGTTGGCGAGCATGTTGGCCGCGTAGCTGAGCGACTTCAGCCCGCTCAGCAGCCGCGACGGCACCTCCTCGACGGTCGCCAGCGTGACGGACGGCGGGTGGTCGGGCAGCGGCTCGATCGTCACGATCCGCCGGCCGCCGCGGGTGAGCACCACGCGCAGGCCGGCGTCGCGCGGCCGGGTCTCCTGCAGCAGCCTCGCGATGTCGGCGCGCACCGCATCGAGGTCGGCGGGCAGGCGCAGCCCGCGCGCGGTGGCCGCCAGCCGCTCCAGGTGGTCCTCCAGCGCGAACGGCCGGCCGCCATAGAGCCGCAGGACCTCGAAGGCGCCGTCGCCGCGCAGCAGCGCGTCGTCGTCGAGGGCGATGAGCGGCGCCGCGGGGTCGACGAGGCGTCCGTCGAGGCTCGCGTGCAGGACCGCCATGCGCGGCGCAGCCTACTTCGGGCAGCGTAGGCTCGCGGATCATGCGCGCCCGGTTGCACGCCCTACGCCGCATCCTGCGCGGCGATCCGGGCGACGCGTCCGGCCCCGCGGTGCTGCGGGTGACACGCGTCACCGTGGCGGTGGCGGCCGCGATCTCCACCATCGTCGGCGTGGGCGTCGTCGTCGTGCTGCTCGTCCTCGTGCTGCCGCTGCCCGAGGAGGTGGAGGACGATCGGGTGCACTTCCTCGTGCGCAACCTCGCCGTGGCGGCGGGCTACGTGGCCTTCGCGCTGCCGCTCGGCATGGTGCTCGGGCTGCGCGGCACCACGCGCACCGCGGCGTGGCTGCGAGAGGAGCGCCCGCCCACGGAGGCCGAGCGGGCCGACACGCTGCGCCTGCCACTGCGGCTCGTCCGGCTGCAGGGGTCGCTCTGGCTCGGGGCGGCCGCGCTGTTCTTCGTGGTCAACGTCGGCGAGTCGTCCACCCTGGCCGCGGAGATCGCGTTCACCGTCACGCTCGGCGGGGTGGCGACCACCGCCGTCCTGTACCTCGTCGAGCAGCGGCTGGACCGGGCCCTCATCGCCCGCGCGCTCGAGGGCGCGCCGCCGCGGCGCTGGGCGGTGCCCGGCGTGGCGGGCCGCGCGCTGGTGACGTGGGCGCTCACGACGAGCGTCCCGGTCGCGGGGATCGTCGTGCTGTCCATATCGGCGCTGCTGATCGACGTCGAGGCCGACCGCCTGGCGGTCGCGGCGCTGTTCCTGGCGAGCGTCTCGCTCGTCGTCGGGCTGCTGGCCATGACCGTCTTCGCGCGATCGATCGCCGACCCGCTGCGCGCGCTGCGCGACGCCCTCGGCGCCGTCGAGTCGGGCGACCTCGACGTGGCCGTTCCGGTCAACGACGCCAGCGAGGTGGGCTACGTCTCGGCCGGCTTCAACCGGATGGTCGCGGGGCTGCGCGAGAGCGAGCGCCTGCACGACCTCTTCGGTCGCCACGTGGGGCGCGACGTCGCGCGCCAGGCGCTGGAGGAGGGCGTCACGCTCGGTGGCGAGGAGCGCGAGGCGGCGGTCCTGTTCGTCGACATGGTCGGCTCGACCGCGCTCGCGGAGCAGCGCAGCCCGGGCGAGGTCGTCGAGATCCTCAACCGCTTCTTCGCCGTCGTGGTGGACGTCACCGGCCGCCACGGCGGCCTGATCGACGGCTTCGAGGGCGACGGGGCGCTCGCGGTCTTCGGCGCGCCGCTGGGACACCCGGACCCCGCTGGGGCGGCGCTCGCCGCCGGGCGCGAGATGGCGGCGCGGCTGCGCGACGACGTGCCTGGCGTGCGGGCCGGCATCGGCATCTCGGCGGGCACGGTCGTGGCCGGCAACGTCGGCACGGCCGACCGCTTCGAATACACCGTGATCGGCGACCCGGTCAACGAGGCGGCGCGACTCACCGAGCTCGCCAAGGACCACGCCGGCGGCGTGCTCGCGTCGACCGCGGCGCTCGAGCTCGCCCGCGGCGACGAGCCGTCGCGCTGGCGGTGCGACGGCGACGTCACGCTGCGCGGGCGCCGGGGGGCGACCGGCGTGGCGGCCCCGTCCGGCGCCTAGGTCGGCGCGCCGAGCGCCGCCGCGAGCTTGCCCAGGGCGCGGCGCTCGATCTGGCGCACGCGCTCGCCGCTGAGCCCGAGGTCGGCACCGATGTCGCGCAGGCTGCGCTCCGTCCCGTCGAGCCCGTAGCGCGCCCGCAGGATGGTGCGCTCGCGGTCGCCCAGGCCGGCCAGCAGCGCGTGCAGCTCCTCGGTCTCGACGGCCGCGAGCACGCGCTCGTACTCACCCTCGGCGAGGGGGTCCTCCAGGAGGTCGCCCAGCACGCCAGCGGCGCCCTCCTCGGTCCCGAGCGGCTCCTCCAGCGACCGCGGGGGGCGGTGGGCGACGAGCAGGTCGTCGACCTGCTCGGCCGAGAGCCCGGTGCTTGCGGCCAGCTCGTCGCGCGACGGGTCGCCGCGGCCGGCGCGCAGCGCGTCGGCCTGGGCGTCCTTGATCCGCGCCAGGTGGCGCAGCGCGCGATCGGACAGCACGACCGGGCGCGTCAGCTCGGCCACGAGCTGCTGCATCGCCTGGCGCACCCACCACGACGCGTAGGCCCAGAACGGGGTGCCGCGCTCGCGGTCGAAGCCCTCCAGCGCGCGCAGCAGCCCGACCACGCCCTCCTGCAAGAGCTCGAGGCGCTGCACGCTGCCGGTGCGGTACGTCCGCGCCACCCCGGCGATGAGCGGCAGGAACGCCTCGACGAGCTCCGCCCGGGCCCCGGCGTCGCCGGCCTGCGCCCGGGCGACGAGCTCGCGCTCGGCGTGGGCATCGAGCAGCGGGCCGCGCGTGAGGAGCGACGCCGCCGCCCCGGCGCCGGCCCGCGCGGGCTGCGGGCGGCCCAGCTCGTCGGCCAGGCGCCGGTCGAGCTCCTGCGAGCGCTCGAGCTCGCCGGTCAGCGCGGCGTCCTGGGATGGCGGAGTGCCCGGTTCGGGGTCCACGGCCAGCGCTGCTGTACCCGCCGGACCCGGGGGTTGACACCAGCGCCGGGCGGCCTACTGAGGGTCCTACGACAGACGGATCAGGGAGGTGATGCGGACGATGCTTCTGTGGAACGACCCGTTCGACATGTTCTTCGCGCCCGTGCGGCGCCAGGCGGCGTTCGTCCCGGCCGCCGACCTCATGGTCAGCGAGGGCGATCTCGTGCTGACGATGGACCTTCCCGGCCTGACGGCGGAGGACCTGGAGATCGAGGTGCTCGACGGCTATCTCGTCGTGCGCGGCGAGCGGCGCCGTCCGGAGATCGGTCAGGGCGTCTCGGTCGCCCACGCGGAGCGCAGCTTCGGCGGCTTCGAGCGCAGGATCAAGGTCCCCGAGGGTGTCGACCCCGATCGGATCACCGCGAGCATGGACCACGGGGTCCTCTCGCTCCTCGTGCCCAAGCCCGAGCGACTCAAGCCGCGGACGATCCAGATCACGACCGGAGAGGAGCAGCACCAGCTCGAGACGACGTCGGCCTGACCCGACTGCGTGGCCTCGGCGGCCGGGTCGCCATGGGCCCGGACCGGCCGGCGACGCCGGCGGCCCCCGCCTCCGACGGAGGTCGTCACCCGGCACGCCGGAGGCCACCTTCAAGCGTCGCCCGGCGCGCCGCGCGCCGGGCGACGGCGTCTGCGGCCGGGCGTTCAGCCGGCGGACGCCTGCCCGCCGTGCAGCACGGCGGACGGGGCGGGCGCGGCGACCGCGGGCCGCCACAGCGCGTCGTCGCCCACGGGCTCGCGCACGGCGACACCGGCCAGGACCAGGCCCTCGAGCTCGCGGCGGGCACCGGGCACGTCGGTCTCGTCGAGGTCGGACGCGCGCAGCACGGCAGCGACCTCGGCGGTCGACAGGCCGGCGGGGAACGCCTCGAGCACCTCGCGCACCGAGGCGGGCCCCGGCCGGCGCTCGAGCGTCGGATCCAGGTTGGCCAGCGCCGTGTCGTAGGACTCGAAGGGCTGAAAGCCGCCGACCTCGATGCTGCGCCCGTCCTGGTGGACGAAGAGGACGGACGGGGCCGTGTAGCGGACCGGCCCGTCCGTCGCCGCCGTGCGGTCCTGCGCGTGCGTCGGCGACCCGGCCGCCTCGCGGGCGCGGGCGCGATCGGCCTCGTAGGCCTCCAGCACCGCGGGGTCGTCGATGCGGGCGACGACGGCCTCGGCGTCGAGCCCCGGGACCATCGCGAGCGCGGCGCGCAGGTCGGCGTCCTCGTCGAGCAGGCCGGGCGTCGTGAAGTGCATGAGCTGCAGCGCGCGCAACGCGCCCTCGCCGAGGGCGGGATCGATCTCGCGCGCGGCGACGATCGCCCGGCACGCACGCGAGGTGCCCGCTACCCGCGGCTTGACGTGCGCCTCGAACGGCATGCCGAAGCGCCGGCCGAAGCGGCGCAGGCCGAGCGCCATGCGCTCGGGCGTGTAGCCGCGCGCGGCGTACTGCTCGTGGGACTCGGCCAGCCCGATCAGCACCAGCCGCCAGTCGAGCTGGTCGCCGAAGCGCCAGACCAGGCGCGTCCATGCGGGCCGGAAGGAGTACGCCCAGGGGCAGCCGGGATCGGTGAAGTGCAGAGCGGTGATCGTTGCCGACACAACCACCAGGGTACGGCCCCGGCGCTCTAGGGTTCCGCCGTGGCAGCGGTCGCCGCCATCCGGGAGTTCGGCCGGCGCCGGCGGACACCCATCACCGTCGTGGGGACCGTCGCCACGACGGCGGTGCTCGTGTGGCTGCTGGCCGGGCGCCGCGACGAGTTCGCCGAGGCCATGTCGCAGGCCGCGGCCGGCACCCTGGCGGTCGCGACCCTCCTGCAGATCGTCGCGCTGGTGGCGCGCAGCGAGGTGTGGCACCTCACCATCGAGGCCGCCGGCGGGACGGTGCCGCGGCGGGTGCTCTACCGCGCCTCGAGCGTGCAGGTCCTGGGTGGTGTGATCAACGGGCACCTGGGCGTCGCGGCGCGCATCGCAGCGCTGCGACGGTCGTCGCCGGAGATCAGCCCGCAGGTCCCGACGCTGATCGCAGCGGAGTTCCCGATCATCGCCGTGGAGGCGGCGCTCGCCGCCCTGACCTCCTTCACGCTCGTGGCGCCGCTCGGGCTGCCGTGGTGGCTGCCGGTGCTCGCCGTCCTGCTGATCGGCGTGGCGAGCGCGGGGCTGCGTCACCTGGCGCTGCGCGAGGGCCGCGAGCTGTGGCGCGGGCTCGTGGTGCTGCGCAGCCTGCGCGCCGGGGGCCTGGTGTTCGGCTTCGTCCTGGTTGCCGTCTTCGCCCAGATCTTCCGCAACTGGATGATGCTCCACGCCGTCGGCGTCGACGCCTCGTTCTTCGACGCGATCGCCGTGCTGATCGCGCTCGTGACCCTCAGCCAGCTGCCGATCGGCCCCGGCGTCGGAGCGGCGGCCGCGGTGCTCATCCTCGGCAGCAACGGCGTCGCCGCCACGGCGGCCGCCGGCGTGCTGCTGACCGCGACCGGCACGGCCGGCGGCCTGTGCTTCGCGGCCTGGGGCGGCGGGGACCGGCTGTGGGTCGCCGCGCGACGTCTGCGCCGCGTCCGAGCGCAGGAGCGATGAGCCGCCGGCTGCGAGGATCCGCGCATCTCCCGCCGCGACCTCGCCCACATCCTGGACGCGCTCGCCGTCGCCACGCGCGGCGAGGCCGGCGTCGGCGTGCCGGTGGTGCGGATCGACGAGGCCATCGGGCGCGGGCGCGGCGACATGCGCACGCCGCTGAACCTCGGGGATCTGCGGGCGGACGGGCTGGTGGAGGAGCTGGCGCCCGGCGAGTGGGCGCTCACCGCCGCCGGCGTGCAGCGCCTGCGCGACGACGAGGAACTCGCGACGCAGTGACCGCGGCGCCGGCGTCGCAGGCCGACGCGCAGGGGCCGCCCTCGCGGACGGCCCCTGCCGGTCAGCGATGTCCCCCGGGCGCCGCTAGGAGATCGCCGCCCGCGACGGGGCCGGGGACAGGCGATGCCGACGGCGGGCGACGAGCGTTCCCGTCCCGAGCAGCGCCAGCGCGACGCTCGCGCCGCCGATGATGCCGACGTCCCCCCAGTCCGTCGCACCGGAAGCCGCCGCCGGTGCGGGCGAGAGGCCGGACCCGACCCCTGCGGCGTCCCGGGCATCCGGCGAGCGCAGGTCCTGCGCCGGCGCGCTGAGCGCGGTGCCCGCGGCGTCCCGGGCGTCGGGTGACCGCAGGTCTTCGGCGGCCAGTCCGGACGGCGGACCGGCAGCCGCGGCGACCACGATCGTCGCCAACGCCACGCTGATGCTCTTGCTCGTGCGGATCATCATCGTTCCTCTCGGGTGGCGGCCGCCCGGTGCGGCCGGTCATCGAGAGGATCTGCCGGACGCGCTCCTGTGCCGTCCTCCGCGGGGATGAACCCGCGGCCGAGGCTCATCCGCGGGAATGAGCGGGCGCGGGGCGCCGCGGCAACGTCGCCCGCACCAGCCACCCGCCGTCGCCCGCCGGGCCGGCCTGGAGGGTCCCGCCCACCGCACCGACGCGTTCGCGCAGCCCCTGGATGCCGGTGCCGGTACCCACCCCGGCCAACGTTGCGTCGCCGGGCGCGGGGGCGTTGCGCACCTCCACCGTGAGCGCATCCCGGCCACCGTCGACGAGCACCCGCACACCCGTCCCCGCCGCGTAGCGCAGCGCGTTCGTGAGCCCCTCCTGCACGACGCGGCAGGCCGCCTGCACGAGCGGCGCCGGCAGGCCCTCGCGGTCGCCCTCGAGGCGCAGCGTCACGTCGAGTCCGCTGCCGGCCGCGCGCTGCACCAGCTCGCGGACGAGCTCCAGATCCGGGAGGGCTGCGATGGCGTCCTCGTCGCCGAGCAGCGCCACCAGCCGGGCCATGTCCTCCTCGGCTTGGCGTGCCGCTTCGGCGATCGCCTCGAAGGCCTCGGCGGTGGCCTGGGTGTCGCGGCCCGCGAGGCGCTGGCCGGCGCTCGCCTGCACGACCATGACGCTGAGGGCGTGCGCGACCACGTCGTGCAGCTCGGAGGCGATGCGTGCGCGTTCGTAGCGCACCGACAGAGCCGCATGCGCCTCGCGCTCCTCGTCGAGCTCGCGGACCCGCTGCGCCAGCTGGGCCGCGACGCGTTCTCGGTCGCCGAGGGCCCGCCCCGCCGCGTACGCGGCTCCCATCAGGAGGAGGGTGGGCATGCCCGCCTCGCCGGTCGCCAAGGGCCCGAGCTCGGCCGCACCCAGCAGCGCAGCGAGGGCGGCGGCGCCTGCCCAGCCCTCCTCCCACCGGCCGGCGCAGAACACGATGCCCGCGGCGAGCGCCACGACACCGAACGACACGCCGTCCGGTGCCGACACGGCGAGCGCAGCGGCCGCGACCAGCCAGGCCACGCGGGTGTGACGGCGGGCCGCCGTCAGCGCGGCGCCGACGCAGCCGCCGGCGACCACGTCGACGGCGCCGAGCCCCTCGACGAACGGGAACGTCACACCGGCCGCCACCGCGCCGCCCAGCAGGAGCACGTGGCGCGGCGCCACCGGTCAGCTCACCACGGCGAGGGGCAGCGACACGACCGTGTCGGCGCGGCCGCCGTGCAGGCGGGTCTCGAGGGTCCCGCGCTGCAGCCGGGCGCGCTCGCGCGCTCGCTCGATCGCCGCCTTGGCCCGCCGGCGCGCCGGCCCGGAGACGGCGAGCTCCAAGGCGTCGTCCGCGAACGTCACGCGCACCTCGACGTCGGGCGCGTCGTCGATTGCAGCCAAGAGGTGCTCGACGACCCGATAGGCCGACAGCTCCACCGCCGCGGGCAGCACGCGCGGGCTGCCCTCCACCGTCAGGCGCGCATCGCCGCCCTTGGCCTGGACCAGCAGCGCCTCGAGGTGCACGAGCGTCGGCTGCGGACCGCTGGGCGCCTCGTGGTCCTGGTCGCGCAGGACGCCCACCACCGCACGCATCTCCTCGAGTGTGCGGCGACTCTCGTGCTCGATGTCGACAAGCGTGGCGGTGGCGGTCGCCGCGTCCTGCGGACGGGCGCCCTCGTCGGCAAGGCGGGCCAGCTCCCCCAGGCGGCGCTGGAGCAGGTCGTCGAGCTCGCGCGACAGCCGCGCGCGGTCGGTCGCGACCTCGAGCCGCGCGCGCTCGTCGCGCGCGTCGCGCAGCTCGGCGGTGCGCGCCAGCAACTCGTCGGCGAGCCGGCCTCGCGAACGCACCACCCGGCCGATCCCCCAGACCGCCGCGGTCAGCACGCCCGCGGCGACGCCCATCGCAGGGCCGAACTCCAGCAGGAAGTCGCCCACGGCGAGCGCCACGCCGAGCCCGAGCCCGAGCCGTGCGTCGCGGCCGTCCCGCATGGAAGCGGCGGCAAACGCGAAGAGCATGGCGGTCGGCAGGACGATCCCGCACCGCAAGAACTCCGAGCCGACGAGCGCGACGTTCAGCGCGAGGCCGCCGAGGCTCGCGGCGCCCGCCTGCAGCGGCGCCGTCCGGCGCCAGACCAGCGGCACGGTGACCAGCAGGAACAGCGGGATCGCGGCCTCGAAGGGCAGCAGGCTCCCGATGTGGACGGCCGCCTCCTGGTCAGGACCGCGCGTGCCGGCGTTGAGCTCGTTGACGTTGCTGATCATCAACGCCACGCCGAGTGCGCTCAGGAGGAACGCGATGGCAACGTCGCGCCTCCCGATCGGCTGGGCGGTACCGGTCATGGACGTGATCATGGACGCGCGCGCTCCCCTTGTGAAGATGGATCACCGGCCGGGCGGCCGGTCGCTTGAGCATGGGCGCCGGCGCGTCGCGGATCGTCATCCGAGCGGATGACCCGGGTCAGCGCGGCTCATCCGCGCGGATGACGGGGCGGATCGCAGCCAGGATGATGCTCGCGCAGTGCAGGAACCCTTCGTCACCATCCTGTTCACCGACATGGTCGGCCTCGCCGGGGCGCCCGACCCCGGCGGCGACGAGGCGGCAGACGCCATCCGCCGCCGGCACTTCGCGATCCTGCGCGCCGCGCTGGGCGAGCACGGCGGGCGGGAGGTCCGGTCGACGGGCGACGGGCTCATGCTCGCGTTCCGCAGCGCGGTCGCGGCGGTGCGCTGCGCCATCGACATGCAGCGCGGCACGGCGCAGGACGGCCACACCAGCCTGCGGATCGGGCTGGACGCCGGCGAGCCGCTACCGGAGGGCGACGACCTCTACGGCACGCCGGTGATCGTGGCGGGTCGCCTGTGCGACGTCGCGCAGGCCGGCGAGATCCTCGCCTCAGACGTCGTGTGCCGCATCGCGGGGCCGCGCCTGGCGGGCCGCGTCCGTCCGGCAGGGACGTTCAAGCTGCGCGGCCTGGGGCACCGCGTCGCGGCAGCGAACGTGCTCTGGCACCCCGGCGACGAGGGCGCGTCCCCCGGCCCTGCCGCACCGGCACGCCGGATCGCCGTCGTGGTGGCCGACGACCAGCGCCTCGTGCGCACCGGGTTCCGCGTGATCCTGGAGGACGAGCCCGACATCCACGTCGTCGGCGAGGCCGCGGACGGCCGCGCCGCGGTGGACGTCGTGCTGCGCCGCCGGCCCGACGTCGTGCTGATGGACATCCGCATGCCCGAGCTCGATGGTCTGCGTGCCGCCGAGCGCATCCTGGCCGAGCCGGACCTGCGAACCGCGGTCCTCATGCTGACGACCTTCGACCTCGATGAGTACGTCTTCGACGCGCTGCGCATCGGCGCCAGCGGCTTCCTGCTGAAGGACACGCCCGCCGACCGGCTGCTGGACGCCGTACGGGTCGTCGCTGCCGGCGACGCGCTCCTGGCACCGTCCATCACCCGCCGGCTCATCGGCCGGTTCGCCCAGGCGGCCCGGGCAGGCCAGGACGCGGCACCCCCGGAGCTCGCCGACCTGACGCCGCGCGAGCTGGAGGTGCTCCGGCTCGTGGCCCGCGGCCTGTCGAATGCGGAGATCGCCGACGCGTTGATCCTGGGCGAGAACACGGTGAAGACGCACGTCGCCCACGTGCTGTCCAAGCTCGGGTTGCGCGATCGCGTGCAGGCGGTCGTGCTCGCCTACGAGACCGGGCTCGTCGGCCCGGCGCCGCCGGCTGCGCGTTGACCTTCGCCCGACGCCGCCGCGGCGTCACCGCCGCGTTACGGCGCCGGAACGCCCACCGCCGACGCTGCTTCTCGTCAACCGCACCACGCCAGGCGCTCCGGGCGCCAGGCCGACCCGAACGAGGAGAACCACCATGCTCACCACCCTGTTGCGCGCTCGGGCCGCCGTCGCCGCGGCCCTCGCCCTGGCGGGCGGCGCCACCGCGCTCGCGCCCGTCGACGATGCCGACGCCGCCGTCAAGCGGCTGCGCAAGGTCTGCATCAAGTCCCACTACGACATGCCGGTCACCCAGCTCAAGGACAACGGCGCCTGGGCCGTCATCTGCCTCACCAACGAGAAGCGCCGCGCGCACGGCCTGCTGCCGCTCAAGGAGTCGCGCGGACTGGCCGCCACCGCCCGCAGCCACGCCGACAAGGCGGTCGCGCTGAAGTGGTGGAGCTTCGAGAACGGGGCGGTCAGCCACGACGACCCGCAGATCGACGATCCGAACGACAACCGCACGCCGGAGGACGACTCCGACGTCCGCATCAAGCGCGGCGGCTTCTGCCCCAGCGGCGCCTGGGCGGTGGCCGAGAACACGTTCGCCTCGGCCGGCACGTCGACGCGCACCGAGCCGGCGACCGGCGCCCACCCGCCGACCCCGCGCGGCGCCGTCGAGTGGTGGTACCACAGCCCCTACGGCCACCGCGACGCGATGCTCAACCCGAAGTTCAAGGAGCTCGGCGTGGGCGTGGCACGCGGCTTCGCCTTCCCGCAGGACGTGGGCAGCGCGCCGGCCGGCACGTTCGTCCAGCAGTACGGCAGCTGCGGCTGACGCTGACCCTGACCCCGGCGGATGAGCGCCCGGCAGACGTTGCCGGGCGCTCGTCGCTTGACAATAGGAAGATAGCTTCCTATTACTGTGTGGGTGCCGCGCCGCAAGCCCGGGTCGTTGCTCCCGCTCGAGACCGAGATCCTCGTGACCGCCCTGGCGATGCGCCGGGCCGGCGATCCCGCGTTCCACGGCTTCGGGCTCGCGCAGGCCATGCGCGAGCAGGCGGGGTCGCGCTCGCTGACCGCCCACGGCACGCTCTACAAGGCGCTCGGGCGCCTCGAGGAGTTCGGCCTGGTCACCTCGCGCTGGGAGGACGCAGCAGCGGCCGAGGGGCGGCCGCGACGGCGCCTGTACGAGCTGACCGGGCACGGGGCCCGCGTCGCCGAGCAGGTCGGCGCGCCCGCGCCCGGCCGTCGTGCCGATCGCCTCCCGCGCGTCGCCGGGGAGCCGGCATGACGCCGGAGCGCATGGCCGCGCTGGTCGCCCGGTGGGTGCGGTGGTACACCCGCGACCTCCCCGGGGCCGTCGCCCAGCGGCGCATCGAGGAGCTCGACGCCGACGTGCACGACCACATCGCGCACGAACGCGCACGCGCGGCCGGGGAGCGGCGCATCGCGGTCGGCATCGCGGCACGCATGCTCCGCGGCGTGGCCGCGGACGCGTCGTGGCGCCGCTCGCAGGCCGTCGCGCGCGCACCGCGGCCGGCCTCCAGATCGGTCCTGCGCGTGGCGCTCGTGACGGCGTTCGTCCTGCTGCTGCCCCTCATCGGCATGCAGGTCAGCGACGAGGTGCAGTGGAGCCCGGCCGACTTCGTCTTCGCGGCGGTCCTCCTGGCGGGAACAGGCCTCCTGCTCGAGCTGGCGGCGCGCAGGCCGCGCACCGCCGGCCCGCGCGTCGCCGCCGCGGCGGTCGGCGTCGCCGCCATGGCGCTGGGCGAGGCGGACGACGCCCCCGGCCTCGTGCTCTTCGGCCTGCTGCTCCTCGCGGGCACCGTCGGCCTGACGCTGAGGGCCTCCGGGCGCAGCGCGTAGCCGCCCGCCTTGGATCTACCGACGCAAGAGCATAAGAGGTTCCGGAGAAGCGCCTGAGCGGTCGTCTCGTGAAGGAACGGCAACCAGACCAGGCGAATGGACGGGCCATCCCCGCCGAACACACGAGGTTGAACGCGCGGCCGCAGCGGACCGGTGGTGGGCGGACGCGGGTGCTGAAGTACAAGCCCGGCGACGAGTTCGTCGGCGTTGCACGTCCACCGTCCGAGTGCTACGCCTCGGACACGCGAGGCGGACTTTCTCGCACGCTCACCAGGCGGCACACGACGGTCGATTGACCGCACGCGGGACGGGCGCGGAAACGCTCGGGAGTCGTCAGGCCGTGGACGTGCGTCGAGCGCTCGCGAGCGCCGGTCATCGTGGCGGTCGGGGCCGGCTGGAGCTTCAGGCCTGGCGGCTCGAACAGGACCTTGGGGGCCGTCCTGCATAATCGCGGCAGCGGGTCCGCGCACTGCTCGGGGCACCGGACCGTGTCGGTCCTCGACGCCACTTGTGGGCCTGGGACCTCGGATCGGCGACTCCTTCGGCCCCGGGGATGCCGGCGCGCTCGACATTCAGTTCGATGGTGTGGACGGCGTGGCGGCGCAGGTCCGGGTCGGGTCAGGCCTTCCCCGACCGCTAACGGGCAGTCGCAGGCAGCGCCTCAAGCGCCGCCCGGTGACCGCTGACCGACCTGGCCGTCGGCGTCAGCGCTGCGCGGCGGCGAGACGGTCCGCAGCATGGGCTACACAGCGCGTCCTTTCACCCGTCGCTCAAGAGCGAGACTCAGCTGCACCTCGACCGGCATGGCCATGGTCTGTCAGCAGCGGCACGGACCGACCGCCGGAAGGCACAGCGCCCGGTCTCCGACTCGCGGCGCTGCCGCGAGCTGGATGCGAACACCGAGCCGCGAGTTGATCTCGCTCAGCGGGATCAACTCGCATCTCGCTGTCGCCTCACCCCTCCGGCGAACCATTCGCCAGCGCACCCAGTCGATACCGGACTCAAGCCCGCAGCCGGAGCGCTCGGCTTCCGTCGCGGCCGCCGCGGCGTTGGTCCCCTCGCCCGCACCGGCTCCGCGGTCCCACTCGCCGCCACGGCCAGGACGCCGGTTCCTTCTCCGCTGCTGACGACCGAACCCCGTCGCGCATCGCATGACGTCCCGAACGAGCTGGCGCGAGAACGCAGGAAACCCGGCATTTGCCGGGCTTCTGCGCATGCCCCCGCTAGGAATCGAACCTAGAACCTTCGGATTAAGAGTCCGCTGCTCTGCCAGTTGAGCTACAGGGGCGGGATCGGGAAGGGTAGCGAAGCGCGGATCGCGACCCGGTCCCGCTAGGAGCCGGGCTGCAGCAGGCCTTCGGCGCCCTCGGGCTTGGGCTTGGGCTGGCCCTGCTGGGCCTCCTGCAGGGCGCGCTGCTTGCCGATCTCCTTGGCGGAGTCGAGCTGGCCCTTGATGACCTCGCGGTCGTCGGGGTTGGCCAGCCTGAGCGCCTGCTTTCCGGCGAGCTCCGCCTTGCGGGTCTGCCCGGCGGCGTAGGCGAGCGACGCCAGCTGGGTGTAGAGCTGGGGCGTCGGCTCGTCACGGCTCTCGACGACGATCTCGAGCGCGCCGACCGCCTTGTCGAGCTGGTCGAGCGCCGTGTAGGCCTGGACCATGAGGCTGGCGACGTTCGAGTTGGGCTTCTTGGCCAGCTTGGTGTGGCGCTCCCAGGCGGCGACGGAGCTGCGCAGCTCACGGACGCCGCTCTCGGTGAACGCGGCCTCGGCCTGGTCGAAGTTCTCGCCCTGCCCGGCCTCCTGGTAGCGCAGGCGCGCGAGCTCGGCCCAGGCGCCGGCGGCCTGCGGGTTGCGCTTGACGGCGGCCTCGGCCTTGTCGAGGCGCTCCTCGAAGGCGCGGTTGCCGGCGCCCTGCTGGGAGTCCTCGCGGAAGGCGTCGACCAGGCCGCCCTGGACGTCTCCGCCGATGCCGAACAGCACCAGGCCGCCACCCATCAGGAGCGCCAGACTGGCGTAGACCACCTTGACGACACGACGCCGTCCGCGCGCGCGGAGATCGAACAGCATGCGCGTCAGGCTAGCGCGTCGTCGCGGTCCTCAACCTCGCTGTCGACCTCGTCCTCGTCCCAGTCCTCCCAGTCCCAGCGCGAAGAACCGGCTTTCGGCTCGAAGATGCGCGCGAGCTGCACGCTGAGCTCGAACAGCAGGACCAGCGGGCCCATGGCCAGCAGCATCGTGACGGGGTCGGGGGTCGGCGTCGCGACGGCGGCGAGGACCGCCAGGGCCAGCAGGACGTAGCCGCGGTTGCGCCGCAACGTGGCGGTCGAGACGACCCCCAGCCGCGTCACCAGCAGCACGCCGACAGGGATCTGGAACAGCAGGCCGACCCCGCCCATGAAGATGATCGAGAAGCGGTAGTAGTCCCGCGCCTGGATGAGGATGTCGAAGTCGTCGTCGTTGAAGTTCTGCAGGAAGTCGACGGCCCGCGGCAGGGCCACGAAGTAGGCGAACACGACGCCGGCGAAGAACAGCACCGGCACCATCAGCATCAGCGGGAACGCCGTCTTGCGCTCCTGCGGGGTGAAGGCCGGCAGGACGAAGGCGTAGGCCTGGAACAGCAGGATGGGCAGCGCGAGCAGCAGCGCGGCGTAGCCCGCCACGACGAACGTGGTGGTGAACGGCTCGGCCACGCCCAGCGTCACCGGCTGGCGCTCGCGGTTGGTCGGCACCGCGCCGGCCGCGGCGCGCGCCGCGTCGGCGGCCCGGCGCGCCTGCTGGGCGGCCTCGCTCAGCGCCGCCCGCGTCTGCGGCGGCAGCCCCTCGGCCTCGCGCAGGTCGCGCAGCGAGCCCTGCAGGCCGCGCATCGCCCCGTCGAGCGCCCCGAACGCCTGGCCGGCGCGCACCTGGAAGCAGGAGCTCTGCTCGAGCGGGTCGTTGGAGCGCTTCTCGCACCCCAGGTTCTGCGTCTGCTCGAGCGGCTCGTTGACGAAGTCGAGGATGTTGCCGTTCTGCCAGTAGGCGAAGCCGAAGCAGACGAGGAAGGCCAGGATGCAGGTGACCAGGCGGGTGCGCAGCTCGTCGAGGTGCTCGACGAGGCTCAGGCGGTCCTCATGGCCGATGGGCCGGACGGGCATCGGCGGCGCCCGGCGTCAGGGGCCGGGCGTCTGGCGCGCCGGCTCGTCCTCGCGGACGGGCTCGGCGGTCACGGCCTCGCCGCTCGCGGCTGCGAGCTTCGGGCGCCCGGTGGCGTCGAGCTCGTCGTCGTCGTCCTTGTCGCGCCCGGTGATCGAGTCCTTGAACTCGCGCATGCCGCTGCCCAGCTGACGGCCGAGCATCGGCAGCCGCTTCGGGCCGAAGATCACCAGCACGATGAGCAGGACGATGCCGAGCTCGAGGGGTCCGATGCCACCCATGAGGACCAGAGGCTACAGCGCCGGACGGCCGATGGACGCGGTTTCACGCGATGGGTCAAGTCCTGGCGCATTGCGGCCGATCAAGGGACCAGAAGCCCTCTCCGCCCTCTCCGCCATGACCCCTCAGCCCGAGCCCAACCACTACGTCCGCCGCGTCGTGCTGCCGTCCGGCAAGACGATCGAGGTCGTGTACTTCGACGAGCGTCCGGCCGCCACCGCTCCCACGAGCGAGCCGCGCCCCGAGCCTCGCGAGCTGCACATCTGCCGCTCGTGCGAGAGCGACCTGGTGCACCCGACGGAGTGGGAGGAGGCCGGCCCGCTGCACTGGGAGGTCACCCTGCGCTGCCCGAACTGCGAGTGGGTCTGGACCGGCATCTACGAGCAGGAGCACGTCGAGCGCTTCGACGAGGAGCTCGACCGCGGCACCGAGGCGCTCGTGCGCGACCTGCGCCGGCTCTCCCAGGCCAACATGGAGGACGAGATCGACCGCTTCGTCCACGCGCTGACGGCCGACCAGATCCTCCCCGACGACTTCTAGCACCAGACCTCCTTCCCACCCCCCACCCCGCGACCGACCCCCCTGCCCGGTCGCGACCCCCGCGGCGACCGACATCCCCTGCCCCGGTCGCCTCCCCCGCAGGACCAGACGCGACGGCCCGCCGAAAGGCGGGCCGTCCGCGTGTCCGGCCTGCTTCAGCTGTAGCGGGCCACGACCGAGTCGGCGACCTGCAGGAGCGCGAGCTCCCGGCGGTCGTCGAGCCCGTCGGGCAGCAGCGCCTTGGCCTGCGCCACGTGCTCGAGCGCCTGCCCGCGCGCGTCGTCCAGCGCTCCGGTGGCGGCGATGCGGTCGCACACCTCCTCGGCCTGCTGCGGCGTCCTGATGCTCCGCGGGTCGAGCCCTGCCAGCGCCGGGTCGCGCTCGCGCGCCAGGATGAAGGGGAGCGTGACCGTCCCGTCGAGGAGATCGGTCCCGCGATGCTTGCCGGTGCGCTCCGCGGGGCCCGAGACGTCGAGCACGTCGTCGAGCAGCTGGAAGGCCAGGCCGATGCGCCGGGCGAACTCCCCGAGCGCTGCCACGTCGTGGTCTGCGGCGCCCGCGCACCGGGCGCCCAGCTGCGCGGCGGCCTGGAACAGCCGGGCCGTCTTCAGGTCGCAGCGGTGCAGGTAGCGCTCCAGCGCGACGTCCGCGGCCCAGGCGTCGGCGCGCTGGACCAGCTCGCCGCGCGCGAGCGCCGACCCCGCGTCGGACAGGACGCGGACCTGCTCGGCGTCGTCGCCCGCCGCCAGCTCGGCGAACGCGCGCGAGAAGAGCAGGTCACCGGCCTGCGTGGCGGCCGCGCGCCCGGCCGTCGCGTACACCGTGGGCCGCCCGCGGCGCAGCGGCGCGTCGTCGAGGACGTCGTCGTGGACGAGCGTCGCGGAGTGCACGAGCTCGACCGCGACCGCCGCCCGCACGAGCGCGGCGGCCACCGCGTCGCCCGCGGGCGGCCCGGCGGCCAGCAGGACCAGCAGCGGCCGCAGGCGCTTGCCGCCGGCGGCGATCGTCGTGCCGGCGTGCGTGGCCAGCGGCTCGCCGTACGCGGCCGCGATGGCGGCCAGGCGCTCCTCCACCGCCCCCAGCAGCGGCAGGACGTGCTCCCCCGCCGCGTGGGCGACCTGGGTCACCGGACCGGCCGGGGGCGTCGCCGTCAGGGCTTCTCCCCGACGTGCAGCGTGATGATCCCGCCGGCCGTCAGGATCCAACGCACGCGCACCAGGCCGGCGCGCGCCATAGCGGCGGCGACGCCCTCCGGCTCGGGATAGCGCCTGACGCTCGACGGCAGGTACGTGTAGGCGTCGTCGAAGCGCCCGAGCAGCGGGACCAGCCGGTCGAACCACACGGAGTAGAACGTCGACAACGGCGGGCGCTGCGGCGTCGTGATCTCCAGCACGACCACGCGACCGCCCGGCCGCACGACGCGCGTCATCTCGGCCAGGCCCTTGTCGAGGTCGGAGAAGTTGCGCGCACCGAAGCCGACGGTGGCCGCCGCGAACTCGTCGTCACGGTAGGGCAGCTCGAGCGCGTTGCCCCATTCGAAGCGCAGCTGCGGAGCCTTGGCCCGCGCCCGCTCCAGCATGCCCTCCGAGAAGTCCGACCCGACGACCTCCCCGCCCGGCGCCACACGGCCGGCCAGCTCGACGGCCAGGTCACCCGTGCCGGTCGCGACGTCCAGCACCCGGTCGCCCGGGCCGACCTGCGCCAGGTCGGCGGCGCGCTGGCGCCAGCGGTGGTGCAGCCCCGCCGTCATGACGGAGTTCATGAGGTCGTAGGCCCCGGCGATGCGGTCGAACATCGCCCGGACCTGCGGCTCGGGGAGCGTGCCGCCCGCGGCGCCACCCGGGGCGCCGCCGGCGGTGGCCTGCGTCATCGCACCTGGGCGTTCGCCGGCTCCTGCTCCGGGCTGCCCTCACCCTCACCCTTGAGCTGTCCGAGGAACTCGACCATCGCGTTGAACTTCTCGGGCGACGAGTCCTGCAGAGCCTGGAACGACGGCATCGGCGCGGTCGGGTTGATGAGCGTGCGCTCGATCGCCTGCTTGGGCAGCCGGTCGGCGATGTCCGTCAGCTCGGGACCGGGCCCGTCGTTGCCGTTCTCGCCGATCTTGTGGCACGCCAGGCAGCCGGACTGGGCGGTGACCTGCTTGCCCGACTCGTAGGCCGCGACGACCTCGGGGCCCTGGGCCTTGATCGCCGCCGGCGTCTCGAGGTCGATCTGCGTCGGCGAGCCGGCAGCCGCGCCGAGGTAGGTCAGGTACGCCATGGCGCCGATCGTGAAGATGCCGGCGGTCGTGGCGACCGGGCGCCGCTCGGGCCGCCGCTCAGGGCCGCGGTCGTAGAACGGCAGGAGGAACAGCAGGATCATGCAGATCGTCGGGACGCCGATCGTGGCGAGGGGCGTGAGCTCCGGCGACTTGATGACCTTCAGCAGCTCGAAGAGGAAGAAGAAGTACCACTCCGGCCGCGGCGTGTAGGTCGTCGTGGTCGGGTCGGCCTTCGGCCCCAGCTCCGCGCCCAGGATGAGGGCCATGAGGATGATGGCCAGCATCACGATGCAGGCCATCGCCGAGTCCTTGGCGACGGCGTAGGGGAAGAACGGCTTCCCCTGCGCCTTGAGCTGCGAGTACTCGCGGAGGTACTCCTCCTTCTGCTGGCGGTTCACGCCTGCTCCTCGGTGGTCTCACGCGACTTCTCGGGCTTGAGCCACGGCGGGGCCGTGGTGCCGAGCTTGGCCACGAGGTAGAGATGCGCGCCCATGAGCGCCGCGATGGCGCCCGGGATGAGCATCATGTGGATCGCGTAGAACCGCGACAGCGTGGTCGCGCCGAACTCCGGGCCACCGCGCAGGAAGTCCGACAGGTACGGGCCGACCAGCGGGCCGGTGCCGTTGATGTTCACGCCCACGATCGTCGCCCAGTAGGAGCGCTGGTCGAACGGCAGCAGGTAGCCCGTGAAGGACATCGCCATCGTGAGGATGAGCAGGGCGACGCCGATGACCCAGTTCAGCTCGCGCGGGTACTTGTACGCGCCGAAGAAGAACGTCCTCCCCATGTGCAGGAAGATCAGGATCACCATCACGGTCGAGCCCCACTTGTGCATCCCGTGCACGAACTCGCCGAGGAAGACCTCGTCGTTGATGTACCGGACGGACTCGTAGGCCCCGCCGGCCGCGTCGGGCCGGTAGTACATCGCCAGGAAGACGCCGGTCACCGCCTGGCTCAGGAAGGCGAACATCGTCGCCGAGCCGAGCGTGTAGTACCAGTTCGTGCCCTTCGGGACCTTGCGGTAGAGGAAGCCGCGCAGGAACGGGCCCGCTCCGGTGCGCTCGTCGATGTAGCCGAGCGTCTGGATCGGGATCTCGGCCGCGGCCTTCTTCAGGCGCTGACGATCGGCCTCCTTCTCGCGCTTCTTGGCCTCCT
>DASPKC010000119.1:0-2484 GCA_035628295.1 Baekduia sp. | reverse complement strand
TGCGAGACGGCGGCCGGCCGGCGGGACGGCTCGGTGCCGCTGTAGCCCGTCGCCACCACCGTGACCCAGACGGCGTCCTTGAGCGACTCGTCGACGAGCGCGCCGAAGATGATGTTCGCCTCCGGGTGCGCCGCCTCGGCCACCGCCTTGGCGGCCTCGTTGACCTCCCACAGCGACAGCGACTCACCGCCGGTGATCGACAGGAGGATCGAGCGCGCGCCCTCCATGCTCGTCTCCAGCAGCGGCGACGACACGGCCTGCTCGGCCGCCTCGGTCGCCCGGTCCTCGCCCGTGCCCATGCCGATGCCCAGCAGCGCCGGCCCGGCCTCGGACATGATCGTGCGCACGTCCGCGAAGTCGAGGTTGATGATGCCCGGCAGCGTCACGAGGTCCGAGACGCCCTGGACGCCCTGGCGCAGGACGTCGTCGGCCACGCGGAAGGCCTCGACCATCGACGTGCCCTTGTCCAGGACGCTCAGCAGGCGGTTGTTCGGCACCACGATGAGGGTGTCGACCTCCTCCGCCAGCCCGCCGATGCCGGTCTCCGCGGCCGTCGCGCGGCGGGTGCCCTCGAAGCCGAACGGCTTGGTGACGATGCCGACGGTCAACGCGCCGACCTCGCGGGAGATCCGCGCCACTACCGGCGCCGCGCCGGTGCCGGTGCCGCCGCCGGCGCCGGCCGCGATGAAGACCATGTCGCTGCCCTTGAGCAGCGCCTTGAGCTTGTCGTACTCCTCCATCGCCGCCTGGCGGCCGAGCTCCGGGTCGGAGCCCGCGCCGAGGCCGCGGGTGACGTGCGGGCCGATGTGCAGCGTGATGTCGGCCGTCGAGCTCTGCAGCGACTGCAGGTCGGTGTTGACGGCCAGGAACTCGACGCCCGCGACGCCCGCCTCCACCATGCGGTTGACCGCGTTGACGCCGGCGCCGCCGACGCCCACGACGCGGATGACGGGCTGGCCCGCGACCGGGGCCGACCAGCCGCTGTCCGCCGCGCTGCGCGCGTAGGGGTCCGGCGCGGGCGGCGCGACCGGGGCCGGCGCCGGCGGCGCGGGCGCGGGCGCGGGCGGCGCGAGCACGTCGTCGGGCAGCTCGCTGGAGAAGGCGTGGCGCAGGCGGTCCTGGGGCGTGGGCACGGGGCGCTCCTCCTCGGCGGGCGGCGGCGCCGCGGCGGCCAGCGACGGGTGCGGGTACTCGCGGGCCTGCGGCTGCTCGGCCGGCGCCTGCTGGGCGGGCGGCTCGGGCCGGTGCGGCGGGGCGGCGGGCGCGGGCGCCGGCGGCTCGGCGTGCTGGCGCGCAGCGGGCGTCGCCGCCGGCGGCGCCGGCGGGTCGTCGTCACGCGGCTCGAGCCCGAGCTCCTCGGTCTTCCGGAACAGGGCCGCCAGCGGCCCTTCGCTGCGCATCGACGCGCGCTTGTTGCTAGCCATGGGCCAGGAGCTCCTTCGCGAGGTCGCGGTAGGACTGGGCGGCGGTGCCGTCCGGGTCGTACTTCAGCACGGACATGCCCTTGACGGGGGCCTCGGCGAACCGGATCGTCTTGCGGATCCGCGACGCGAACACGCGGTCGCCGAAGTTCTCCTCCAGGATCTCGATCGCCTCCTTGGCGTGCACGGTCCTGGTGTCCATGAGCGTGGGCAGGATGCCCTCGATCTCCACGTCCGGGTTCAGGTTCTCCCGGATCATCTGGAGCGTGTTCTGGAGCTGGATGAGCCCCCGCATGGAGAGATACTCGCACTGGACGGGGACGATCACCTTGTCGGCGGCCGTCAGGGCGTTGATCGTGAGCAGCCCGAGGCTGGGCGGCGTGTCGATGCAGATGTAGTCGTAGTCGGTCAGGACCGCCTGGAACGCCTTCTGCAGGGAGCGCTCGCGGCCGATCTGCGTCGACATGGCGATCTCGGCCCCGGCGAGGTCGATCGAGGCGCACGCGACGTCGATCTCGCGCTTGCGGATCACCTGCCTGATCGGCAGGTGGTGCACCAGCACGTCGTACATCGACTCCTGCAGGCTGTCCGGATCGATGCCCTGGGACATCGTCAGGTTGCCCTGGGGGTCCATGTCGACGCACAGCACCCGGCTGCCGCGCTCGGCGAACGCGACGGCGAGGTTCAACGTCGTCGTGGTCTTCGCGACGCCACCCTTCTGGTTGGCGAACGCGATGACCTTCGCGCGGCTCTCGGTCTCCACGAGCGGTCTGTTCGCCACCGGCTGCCCGATCCCTCCCGGCGGCTGGTCTAGCGTTCGCGCCGGATGGACCACCCGAACGTCAGCCACTGGGACGCCGTGGCGCCCACCCGGCGCGAGCTGGGCGACCTGCGCTCCGCGCGGCGGCGGCTCGGGCCCGCGGTGGGGACGGCCAGCGCCGGCCTGTCGCGGTGGGACATCGCGCCCGGCAGCCGGTCCACCCCCGTCCACGTCCATGCCGACGAGGAGGAGCTGGTCTACGTCCTGCGCGGCGACGGGCTGTCGTGGCAGGACGGCCGCACG
>DASPKC010000118.1:0-12048 GCA_035628295.1 Baekduia sp. | reverse complement strand
TTCTCAGCGCCATCGACGCCGACGTGGACGGCCTCTCGACGGAGGTCTTCGTGCTGCACCCCCACGGCTACGACGGCCCGTCGCGGGCCGAGACCGGCTAGCGGCCGGCCGCTGCCTGAGCGCGGAGCCTTAGCGCCCCGCGAAGTACGCCGCGTTGCGCTGCGCGAACGCCGACCACTCCTCGGGCAGCTGGTCCTCGGCGAAGCACGCGTCGACCGGGCACGCCTCGACGCACGCGTCGCAGTCGATGCACTCCTCCGGGTCGATGTGGAGCATCTCGACCTTGTCGTAGTCCGGCTCGTCCGGAGTCGGGTGGATGCAGTCGACCGGGCAGACCTCGACGCACGAGTTGTCCTTGGTGCCGATGCAGGGCTCGGTGATCACGTAGGCCATGGGCGGCGAAGCATAAGGATCGCGGGCGCGCGATAGCGTGCTGGAGATGCTGCTGCTGACCGGGGCGACGGGGCTGGTGGGCCGGGCGCTCCTCCCGCGGCTCGTCGCGTCGGGCACGCCGGTCCGCTGCCTGGTCCGCGAGCCCCGCCGTCTGGGGGCCGATCGCGTCCGCGTCCAGCTCGCGCTGGGTGACCTCGCCGACCCCCCGTCGTTCCGCAACGCGCTGCGCGGGGTGAAGACCGTCGTGCACCTGGCGGCGTCCCTGCGCGACCAGCCGCGCGGCTCGATCGAGGAGCTCACCGGCATCGCCACCTGGCGCATGGTGCAGGCCGCGGAGCGGGCCGGGGTGGAGCACTTCGTGTTCTTCAGCGCGCTCGGGGCCTCCGCCCACAACCGGACGCGGTTCCTGCGGGCCAAGGCGCTGGCCGAGGAGGCGGTGCGCGACTCGTCGCTGCGCACCGACGTCCTGGCGCCGTCGATGGTCTACGCGCCGGGTGACCACTTCGCCACGCTGATGGGGCGCATGGCGCTCGGCCCGGTCATGCCGCTCAGCGGGTCGGGGCGCGCCCAGTTCCAGCCGATCTGGGCCGAGGACGTCGCCGACTGCGCGCTCGCGGTCCTGCGCGCTCCCGACGGCGGGGCCCGGCGCCACGAGCTGGCCGGTCCCGAGACGCTCAGCCACGAGGACGTCGTGCGGACCGTCCTGCGCGCGGCCGGCCGCCAGCGGCCGCTGCTCAAGCTGCCCACGCCGCTGGTCTCGCGCACCCTGCGCGCCGGCGAGGCGCTGCTGCGCCACCGCGCGCCGGCGACCTGGGACGAGGCGGAACTGCTCGAGGTCTCCATGACGTCGCCCACCGGGACGCACGACGCCGAGGCGCTGGGGGTCCGCCCGCAGCGCATGGCGGCGGTGCTGGGCGTCTGAGGCGCCGGCCGCGCCTGGCGCCGCGGGTGGACCGCGCGCCGCCCCGGACCACGCGCCGGCCCGGGCTGCGCGCCCGCGCGGGCTGCCGCGGCCTACGTTGCGGCCTGCGTGTCGCCTGGCGACACGCAGCCCGCAAGGTGGCGGCGGGATCGCGCCACCAGCACCTCTGGGTCGGCAGGCGACCCAGAGGTGCTGAGGTGCGGCTCGCGCGGGGCGCCACCGACCTCCCGCCCTGCCTCGCTGACGACGACGGCCGCCCCGCACCACACGCCCGCCCGCGCTGCGCGCGACGAGGTGCCGCAGCTCCTCAGATCCAGGTCTCCCGCGCCCCGATCGCGTAGCCGATGACGTTGATCACGAGGTGCACGAGGCTCACGGCGACGAACGCCACGGCGACCGCCGCCAGCGGCATCACGAACACCGGCAGCAACGCCACCCAGACGCCGAGCACGAGGTCGCCCTGGTCGAGCACCGTGAGCCCGACCCGGGTGCCGCCGCTGGCCTGCGACCCCGGCGCCACGTCGAGCTGGCGCTTGAGGAAGGAGTTCGGCAGCTCGCCCAGCACGATCCCGAGGCCGACGAGCGTCCCCACGACCGCGGGGCCCGCGTCGCGCAGGTCCGCGGGCAGCTCCTCCCACCACGCCGGCCAAGCCGCCTCCAGCAGCAGCGTCGCGAGCAGGACGCCGAGGACCATGCACAGCGCGCCGCGCCACGTCTTGTTGGCGCCGAAGAGCCGCCTCCCGCGCCAGGTGGCGCCGCCGTCGAGCGGCCGCTTGAGCCACGGCAGCAGATCGAAGCGCAGCACGGGGGCGTGCAGGAGCGGCGCCCCGAGGACGGGCAGGAAGACGAGGATGGCCTCCACGTCAGCCCAGCTGCGGGCGGCGCGCGGCCCAGGGGTGCGCGGCTTCGAGCTGCGCGGCTAGCGCCAGCAGCGCGCCCTCCTGCGCGGGGCGGCCGGCGAGCTGGATGGCGAGCGGCAGGCCGTCCTGCTCGAACAGCGGCAAGGACATCGCCGGCGAACCCGTCACGTTGAAGATCGCCGTGAACGGCGTGAAGCGCCCCGACCGGGCGAAGGTCCCCATGGGGTCGGGGGCCTGGGGGTCGAGGGTCCCGATCGGCACCGGCGGCTCGGCCAGCGCCGGGGTCAGCAGCGCGTCGAAGCCGGCCAGCCACTGCAGGAACATCCGCGCGAAGCCGTGCAGCTGGTATTCGGCCAGGAGCGCGCCGACGCTGTCGATCGACTTGCACAGCTGCCAGATCGCCCAGCTCAACGGCTCCATGTCCTCCGCGGCCGGCTCGCGCCCGGCGAGCATCGACGCGAAGGCGATCTGGCTGCACACCGCCGGGCCGAAGCAGGCGGTGAAGAGGTGCAGCACGCCCTCCATCTGCCAGGGCGGGTCGGCCTCGACGACCTCGTGGCCGAGCGAACGCAGGAGATCGGCCGCGTCGTGCACGGCCTGCACCGACGCCGGCTGGACCTCGGCGTCGGCCAGCGGCGGCAGCGTCGTCATCGCGATCCGCAGCCGGCCGGGCTCGCGCGCGGCCGCGGCGGCGAACGGCTCGGCCGGGGGCGGCGCCCACGCCATGTCGCCCTCGACGTAGCCCGCCAGCACGTCGAGGCAGAGCGCGGTCTCGCGCACCGTGCGCGTGAGCACGCCGTCCTGCACGAGGAACTGGTGACCGATCTCCGGCGCCAGCGAGATGCGGCCGCGCTGGGGCTTGAGCCCGACCAGGCCGCAGCAGGCGGCCGGGATCCGCGTGGAGCCGCCGCCGTCGTTGGCGTGCGCGAACGGCACCATGCCCGCGGCGACCGCCGCCGCCGAGCCGCCGGAGGACCCGCCGGGCGTCCGCGTCAGGTCCCAGGGGTTGCGCGTGGGACCGAACCGGCGCGTCTCCGTGCTGGGCAGGATCCCGTACTCCGGCAGCGCGGTGGACCCGACGACGATGGCGCCCGCGGCCTTCAACCTGGCCGTGGTGTTGTGGTCCATCGGCGCGCGGAAGTCGCCCATGAAGTCGGCGGCGATCGTCAGCCGCTCGCCGGCCACGCCGCGGTTGTTCTTGATCGCCACGGGCACACCGGCCAGCGGCCGCTCGTCGCCCGCCGCCACCTCCCCGGCCGCCGCCAGCGCCTGCTCGGCGTAGACGTCGACGAACGCGTGGACCTCGCCGTCGACGGCCTCGATGCGGTCCAGCGACGCCTGCACGAGCTCGCGGGCGGAGACGTCGCCGGCGCGGACCATGCCCGCCAGCTCGTCGACGGGACGGGTCAGCAGCTCCTCCATGGCGGCGCACCCTACAGGCGTAACCCCTTCGGACGCTACAATGGGGTTATCGACCGGTCCTGTCTCGCTTTCCTCCACGCGCCCCTCGGCTCCCCGCAGGAGCTCGGCGGATGGCTGCAGCAGGTGGGCGTGGTCGACGCGCCGCCCGCGCGCGTGGGGCAGGTGGTGCTCGCCGAGGCGCGGGAGCTGCGCGAGGCGGTGGCGACCGCCGTGCGCGCCGTCCTCGCGGGTGAGCGGGTCCCGCGCGAGGCGATCGCAATCATCGACGCCCGGCTCATGACCGCCGGCACGCGCCCGGAGTTGCGGCGCGACCCCGACGGCCTGCCGGTCCTCGGCGAGCGCGGCGCCGCCGAATCGCCCCGTCGCGCGCTGGGCCTCGTCGCGCTCGACGCGGCGCAGATGTTGGGCACCCCGGAGCAGCGCGCCCGGCTGCGCGCGTGCGAGGGCTGCGCGACGCCGTTCTACGACCGGTCCCCCGGCGGCCGCCGGCGCTGGTGCTCGATGGAGCGCTGCGGCAACGCGGCCAAGGCGCGGCGCCACCGCGAGCGTGGGCGCGCGTGACGCCGCCGCGCTACCGGTGGGTCGTCCTCGCGGTGGGGGCCTTCTGCGCCGCGTCGTTCTCGATGCTGAGGATGGGCCTGCCGGCGCTGGCGCCGGCGCTGCGCGACACCTTCGGCCTGACGCTCGCGCAGGTCGGGCTGGTCTTCAGCGCGCTGGTGCTCGGGGTCACCGCCACCCTCCTGCCGTGGGGCGCGCTGGCCGACCGCGCCGGCGAGCGCGTGGTCCTGACCACCGGGCTGGCCGGCTTCGCTGTCGCGGTCGTCCTCACCGCCTTCGCGCCCGGCTACCACACGCTGCTCGCAGGCATGGCCGCCGCGGGCGCGTTCGGCGCCGCGACCACCGGCGCCAGCGGCCGGGCCGTCATGGGCTGGTTCCCGCGCTCCGAGCGCGGGCTCGCGCTCGGCCTCCGCCAGATGGCGCTGCCGCTGGGCGGCGCCGCCGCCTCCTTCGCCCTGCCGCCGCTGGCCGGTGCGTCGGGGTTGCGCGCCGCCCTGCTCGTCGTGGCGGGCGTGGCCCTCACCGCCGCCGCGACCGCCGCCCTGATGATGCGCGACGCGCCGCCGCCGCCGGCCTCGGCGCCCGCGCCGCAGGTCGAGCGCCCCACCCGCGACCCGCGGCAATGGCGCCTCGGCGCCGCCAGCGCGCTGCTCGTCGTCGGGCAGTCGGCGATGCTCGGCTTCCTCGTTCTCTTCCTGCACGACGCGCGCGGCGTCCCGGTGGCGACCGCCGCCGCGGCGCTCGCGACGCTGCAGCTCCTGGGCGCGGGGGCGCGCGTGATCGCCGGCCGGCGCAGCGACCGGGAGGGTGCGCGGATCCCGCTCCTGCGGCGCATCGCCGCGGCCGACGCCGTCCTTCTCGGGGGCGTCGCCGCCCTCTCGGGCGCCGGCTCGTGGGCCGACCCGGTGCTGTTCCCGCTGCTGCTCGTGGCCGGCGTTACCGCGATGTGCTGGAACGGCCTGGCCTTCACCGCTGCGGCCGAGATCGCCGGCCGCCGCCGCGCCGGCACCGCGATGAGCCTGCAGAACACCGTCGTCTCGATCGGCGGGACGCTCGCGCCGACGGCGTTCGGCGCGCTCGTCGGCGCCGCGTCCTGGCCGGTCGCCTACGCCGCGATCGCCGCCGCGCCGCTGCTGGCCCTCGCGGTGCTCGCCCCGCTGGAGGCCGACGAGCGCTGCCGCGCGGAGGCCCGCACGCGCCGTCTCGCCATAGCATCCGGTGCATGAGCGCCACTGCTGAGGTCCAGTCCGGCCTGGAAGGCGTCGTCGCCTTCGCGACCGAGATCGCGGAGCCCGACAAGGAGGGCGGCGCGCTGCGCTACCGCGGCGTGGACATCGAGGACCTCGTCGGGCAGGTGTCCTACGAGCGCGTCTGGGGCCTGCTCGTCGACGGCACCTACGAGCCCGGCTTGCCGCCCGCCGAGCCGCACCCCCTCATCGTGCGTTCGGGCGACCCCCGGGTCGACGTGCAGTCGGCCGTGGCGATGCTCACGCCGGAGTGGGGCTTCCGGCCGCTCATCGACATCTCCGACGAGCAGGCCCGCGCCGACCTCGCCCGCGCCTCGGTGATGGCGCTCAGCTTCGTGGCGCAGAGCGCGCGCGGGCTCGGGCAGCCGTGGGTTCCCCAGAGCGAGGTCGACAAGGCGACGTCGATCGCGGAGCGCTTCCTCATCCGCTGGCGCGGCGAGGCCGACCCGGACCACGTCAAGGCGATCGACGCCTACTGGATCAGCGCGGCCGAGCACGGCATGAACGCCTCGACGTTCACCGCCCGCGTCATCGCCTCCACCGGTGCGGACTGTGCGGCCGCGCTCTCGGGCGCCATCGGCGCCCTCTCGGGCCCGCTGCACGGCGGCGCGCCGTCGCGCGTGCTGAAGATGCTCGACGAGGTGGAGGCGCTCGGCGACGCCGAGAAGTGGGTCACGCAGGCCCTCGACCGTGGCGAGCGCCTGATGGGCTTCGGCCACCGCGTGTACCGCGCCGAGGACCCGCGCGCCCGCGTTCTGCGCCGCACCTCCAAGGAGGTCGGCTCGCAGCGCTTCGAGGTCGCCGAGGCCCTCGAGCAGGCCGCCCTCGCCGAGCTCAAGGCCCGCAAGCCCGACCGCGTCCTGGCCACGAACGTCGAGTTCTGGTCGGCGGTGGTGCTCGACACTGCCGACGTGCCCGCCGACCTCTTCACCTCGATGTTCACGTGCGCGCGCGTCGCCGGCTGGAGCGCCCACATCCTCGAGCAGAAGCGCGAGGCGCGGCTGATCCGGCCGACGGCGAAGTACGTCGGGCCCGGCCCGCGCTCCCGCGACGACGTCTAGCGGCGATGGCGCCCGCCGCCCCGCTCCCGGGGCCTGCCATGTCCCGGCCCGTCCAGACGATCGCCTGGGTCAAGCGCCCCGTGCCGTTCCTCCTGCGCGCCCAGCGGCGCTTCGGGGACGCCTTCACGATCCGGATCGCGACGGAGCCGCCGTGGTCGGTGCTGGCACACCCGGACATGATTCGCGACGTCTTCACCGCCGACCCGGACGTCGCGCGCGCCGGGGAGGCCAACGTCATCCTCGAGCCGATCCTGGGGCGGCGCTCGGTCCTGCTCACCGACGGCCCGGAGCACCTGCGCCAGCGCCGTCTCCTGCTGCCCCCGTTCCACGGCGAAGCGCTCGCGCGCTACCGGGAGGCGATGCGCGAGGTCGCCGAGGCGGAGATCGCCACCTGGCCGCACGGCCGGCCGTTCGCCCTGCAGCCGCGGATGGCGTCGCTGACGCTCGAGATCATCCTGCGCACCGTCTTCGGTGTGCGCGACACCGCGACGCTCGAGCCGCTGCGCGCCGCGTTGCGCGCGCTGCTGGAGGCGATCTCCACGCCGCGCAACTTCCTGCTCGTCGCCACGCTGGGCCCGCAGCGCATCCGCCACCACCCGGGTCTGCGGCGGATGCTCGCCGACGTCGACCGGCAGGTCCGCGGCGCCATCGCCCAGCGTCGGGCCGCGCCCGACCTCGACGCTCGTCGCGACGTCCTGAGCCTCCTGCTCGCCGCGCGCGACGAGGACGGCGGCGCGATGACCGACGACGAGCTGCGCGACGAGCTCGTCACGCTCCTGGTCGCCGGCCACGAGACGACGGCGACCGCGCTCTCCTGGGCCATGGAACGGCTGGTGCGCGACCCGGCACGGCTGGCGCGCCTGCGCGACGAGGCAACGGCCGGCGAGACCGCGTACGTGCAGGCCATCTGCCGCGAGGCGCTGCGGCTGCGTCCGGTGATCCCGGTCGTCGTCCGCCGGCTGCACGCACCGCTGATCGTCGGCGGCGTGCAGCTGCCCGCGGGCGCGACAGCCGTCCCGTGCATCCAGCTCGTGCACCGCCGGCCCGACGTCTACCCCGACCCGCACCGGTTCCTGCCCGAGCGCTTCGTCGACACTCAGCCCGGGACCTACACCTGGATCCCGTTCGGCGGCGGCGTGCGCCGCTGCCTCGGTGCGTCGTTCGCCCTGCTGGAGATGGAGGAGGTGCTGGCGGCGGTCGCCCGGTCCGGCGCGCTGCGCCCCGCGCGCGACGACGACGGCGAGGGCGTCGTGCGCCGGTCGATCACGCTGGCCCCGGCGCGCGGCGCCGAGGTCGTGGCCGCCTAGCTCAGTCCAGCGCGCGGCGCAACAGATCGCGCAGCAGGCGCTGGTCCTCCGGGCTGAGCGCGGCGATCGGCGCGGGCGGCGCGTCGAGGCGCGCCAGCAGCTGCGCGCGCAGCGCCGTCCCGCGCTCGGTGAGCACCAGGTGCTTGACCCGGCGGTCGTGCTGGGCCGGGCGGCGCTCGACGAGCCCGCGGTCCTGCAGCCGGTCGACGATGCCGGTCACGTTCGACGCGTCGCAGCGCAGCGTCTCGGCCAGCGCGCTCATGGGGACCGGATCGTCAGGGTCGAGGCTGCGCAGCGCCCACACCTGCGGCGGTGAGAGCTCGAACTCCGAGGCGATCGCGGTCACGCGCTGCTTCTGCTCGTGCCAGAGCTCACCGACCAGGCGCCAGGCTTCGCTGGCGGCGGAGAGCCGGGGAGTCGCGGCCTCGGGCATCGGCAAGGTGATCCTAGCCCACGGCGCGAGCGCGCCCGGGGCCGTGGGCCCGTCTGACAGGCTGCGCCGCGTGGCGCGCCTGCTCGTGACCGGGGCCTCGGGCTATCTCGGCGGCGAGGTGGCCGAGCGCGCCGCGCGCGCCGGGTGGACCGTGGTGGGCACGTGCTGGTCGCGCTCGCCGGCGCGCGACGCGTTCCGCCGCGGCGACGCGCTCGCCGTCCGGCTCGACGTGCGCGACGCCGCGGACGTCGAGCGGGTCGTCGCCGACGTCCGGCCCGACGCCGTCGTCCACTGCGCCTACCGCCAGGACGGCGGGGACGCCGATACCGTGACCGCCGACGGCACCGCGCACGTGGCGGCGGCCGCCCGGCGGGCCCGCGCGCGGCTCGTGCACCTCTCCAGCGACCTCGTCTTCGCCGGCGACCTCGGCCGGGCGCTGCGAGAGGACGACCCCGTCGCCCCGGTCCTCGCCTACGGGGCGGCCAAGGCGCGCGCGGAGGCGGCGGTTCTCGTGGCGGACCCCGGCGCGGTCGTCGTGCGCACCTCGCTGGTCTACGGCGGCCCGGGCGCTGTGCGCTCGCGCCACGAGGACCTGGCGCTCGCTGCCGCCCGCGGCGAGCAGGGCATCGCGTTCTACGCCGACGAGCACCGCTCCCCGGTGCAGGTCGGCGACCTCGCCCGCGCGCTGCTGGAGCTGTGCGAGCGCCCGGGCGTGGCGGGTCCGCTGCACGTGGCGGGCGCGGAGGGCGTCGATCGCCTCACGTTCGCCCGGCTGATCTGCGCGGCCCATGGGGTCGATGACGCGGCGCTGCGGGCGGGGCGGGTGCCTCCGGGCCGCCCGGGCGACTGCGTCCTGGACGTCTCGCGGGCCGCGGCGCTGCTGGACGCGCCGCTGCGCGGTGTCCGCGCGGTGCTGGGCGCAGGTGCGCCACGGCGTCGCACGGGGAACGCTGGGTGACCATGGCATGCCTGCGCAGCTCGTTCATCGCCGCGGCCGCCGCCGCGGCAGCCCTTCCCGCCACGGCCGCGGCCGACACGGCCCTCGCCCCGGCTCCCGGGGGGCAGAACCTGACCACGGTCCTCGGCTGGGCGGTCTGGGTCCAGCCGGGTGACGACGGCGCATGGCGCCTGGTGGTCCGGTCCCCGGGTGGGGAGGTGCGCACGCCGGGCATCCCGTCGTTCGCCGTGCCGGTGGACCCGAGCGGCGGGACGGACATCGCGGGTGGCCTGCGCAAGCGCGTCACGGCGGTCTACCCGCGCTGCGAGGGCCGCTCCACCCGGCGCGGCTGCGACATCCACGAGCTCGACCTCGAGACCGGCACCGAGCGCAAGCTCGACCGGCTGGCGACGAGCCAGTACTCCGAGACGGCCGTCGCGCGCTCGGGCGGCACCTTCGCCGTCGTGCGGCGCGGCGGGGCGCGCCCGGGGCTGACCGCCATCACGCGCACCCGTACGCGGCGGATCAGCCGGGCCCTGCCCTACGAGGTGGCGGTCAACCAGTCGCGCGTCGCGTCGATCGAGCGCGGGGGCATCGCGACCCGGCGCATCGTCATCCGCCGGCTGAGCGGCGAAGGGCCGACCGTCGACGTGGCGCGCGGGCTGGCGGCCAACGTCCGCCACCTCGTCGCCACGCGCTACCGCTACGGCTACACGACGTTCGACGGCGAGCGCACGAACTTCTGGATGACCGGGCGCATCAGCGGCCGCGCCACCAGCGCCCGTGTGCGCGAGGGCTCGCGCACGTTCGACGGCGCCGTGGCCGGCGCCGAGCTGCTGCCGGGCAACGACCAGACCTTCGGGCTCGTGCTCGACGGCCGGTTCCTGGGGCGCCTCGAGCCCCCGGTCACCTTCCGCTTCTGAGGACGCTTCTGAGGACGGCGCGGGTCGCTGGCGCTGCGGCTACGGCCCGTGGTGCCCGCGGCCCATCGGCCCGCCCGGCCCGCGGCCGCGACCGAAGCCGCGCGTGCCGAACTCGTCGGCGTCGTCGTCGAAGTGCTGCAGGATCTCGTCGCGCTGGGCGTCGGTCAGGCGCTTGGCCTGCACCTCCCCGGCGAGGTGGTCGGCGAGCGCCTTGCGGGCCGCCGCGCGGACGTCGGCGAGGTCCTTGCCGCGGTCCTTGGCGATCTCGGCGAGCGTGTCGCCGTCGTGGAGGCGGTCGTGCAGCTGCGCCGGCGTCAGGCCCAGCGCCTTGGCGACGGCGTCCATGACGACGCGCCCGCCCGCGTGCCGGCCCCCGGGGCCGCCGTGCCGGCCGTAGCCGCGCGGACCGCCGTGCGGCCCCCCGAGCACGAGGCCGCTGGTGCGGCGCGCCTGCTTGATCCGCTCGGCCTGCTGCTTGGTGAGCTCGCCGTCCTCGACGGCCTGGTCGAGCTGAGCGTCCTGCGCCGCGCGCAGCGCGGAGCGCAGCTCGGACGGCTCGACGTCCAGGCGCTTGGCCGCGTCGCCGAGGACGGCGTCCTCGCGCTTCTTGGCCTCGTCCTTGCTCGTGGCGGCGATGGCGCCCACGGAACCGGCCGCGATGGCGGCGACGGTGGCGGCGACGACCGCGATGCGTCGGGTGGTCATGACGTCATGGTGCGCCGCGGGCCTGAGCGTGGCCTGAGACTTGCCTGAGAACGAGCGAGGGCCCCGCGGTGAGCGGGGCCCTCGGACCAGCTGCAGCGCAGGGCGCTGCTTACATCATGCCGCCCATGTCGGGCATGCCGCCCGGCATCCCGCCGCCGCCGTCCTTCTCGGGCACCTCGGCCACGATGGCCTCGGTCGTCAGGATGTTCTTGGCGATCGACGCCGCGTTCTGCAGCGCCGAGCGGGTGACCATGGCCGGGTCGATGACGCCGGCGGCCACGAGATCGACGATCTCGCCGGTCGCGGCGTTCAGGCCCTGGCCCTTCTTGGCCTTGCGGACGTCGTTGACGACGACCGAGCCCTCGAGGCCCGCGTTCTCGGCGATCTGCCGCAGCGGCTCCTCGAGCGAGCGCAGGATGATCCGGGCGCCGGTGCGCTCGTCCTCGTCCTCGATCGCGTCGACCTTGACGCCGGCCGCGGCCTGCAGCAGCGCGACGCCCCCGCCGGGCACGATGCCCTCCTCGAGGGCGGCGCGGGTGGCCTGCAGCGCGTCCTCGACGCGGTGCTTCTTCTCCTTCATCTCCGTCTCGGTGGCCGCGCCGACCTTCACGACGGCGACGCCGCCGGACAGCTTGGCGAGGCGCTCCTGGAGCTTCTCGCGGTCGAAGTCCGAGTCGGTGTTCTCGATCTCCGCCTTGATCTGGTTGATGCGGCCCTTGATGGCGTCGCTGTCGCCGGCACCGTCGACGATCGTCGTGGTGTCCTTCGCCACGACGACACGGCGGGCGCGACCGAGCTGCGAGATCTGGGTGTTCTCGAGCTTGAGGCCCATCTCCTCGGTGATGACCTCACCGCCGGTCAGGATGGCGATGTCCTCGAGCATCCGCTTCCGGCGGTCACCGAAGGCCGGCGCCTTGACGGCGACGCCGGTGAACGTGCCGCGCAGCTTGTTCACGACGAGCGTCGCGAGGGACTCGCCCTCGACGTCCTCGGCGATGATCAGCAGCGGCTTGCCGGACTGGATCACCTGCTCGAGCACGGGCAGCAGGTCGCGGACCGAGCCGATCTTCTGGTTGGCGATGAGGATGTACGGATCCTCGAGGACCGCCTCCATCCGCTCCTGGTCGGTGACCATGTAGGGTGAGATGTAGCCCTTGTCGAACTGCATGCCCTCGGTGAACTCGAGGTCCATGCCGAAGGTCTGGCCCTCCTCGACGTTTACGACGCCGTCCTTGCCGACCTTCTCGATCGCGTCGGCGATCACGTCGCCGATCTCCTCG
>DASPKC010000117.1:0-9170 GCA_035628295.1 Baekduia sp. | reverse complement strand
GAGAAGCGGCCGACGCGCACGTGCGTGTGGGCGTGGATGGTGGTGTGGCGGCCGATCATCGCGCCCTCGCCGCAGTCCAGCAGGCCGTTGGCCTTCAGCTCGGACGCCTCGCGGACCTGCATGTCGGGCCCCAGGCGGATGGTGCCGCCCCACGGCATGAGGCGCACGCGGCTCATGAAGGAGACGCGGTCGCCGATGTCGACGACCCCGTGCTTGCCGGTGTGGATGTCGAGGATCATCCCGCGGCCGAGCTTGCAGTTGCGCCCGATCTTCAGGTGCAACGACCCCGGGCCCGGGCCCACCGGGTCGGGCTCGACGTAGGGCAGCCCGTAGAAGCGCGGCGTCTCCGCGCAATCGAGCGTGAACCGGCAGCCGTGCCGGCGCAGCCGCACCCACGTCGTGAGCGCCCACAGCCGGAAGCGGACGGTGCGGACGAGGTGGATGGAGCGGACGACCACGGCCCGGACGCTATCCGCCCGGCCGGGCTGACGGCAGCGTCAGCCGCCCGCGACCGCGGGGAGGATCTGGACCTCCGCGCCGTCGGCCACCGACCGCTCCAGCCCGCCGTCGAACCGCACGTCCTCCCCGTCGACGTAGACGTTGACGAAGCGGCGCAGGCCGCCGCCCTCGTCGGTCAGGCGGTCCTTGAGCTCGGGGTGCTGGGCGTAGACCGCGTCGAGCACGGCGCCCACCGTGGCGCCGTCGACCTCGACGGTGCCGGCGCCGCCGGCGGCCGCGCGCAGCTGCGCCGGGAGCTTGACGGTGACGGCCACTACGCCGTCACCCCGACCGCGGCCTCGAAGGCGTCGTAGCTCGGCTCGATCTCGTGGGCCTCGAACGTGCCGCGCACCGCGTCGAGGGTCTTGAGGCCCTCGCCGGTGATGACGAGCACGATGCGCTCGTCGCGGCCGATCGCGCCGGACTCGGCCAGCTTGGCGAGCGTCGCGGTGGTCACGCCGCCGGCCGTCTCGGTGAAGATGCCGGTCGTCTCGGCCAGCAGGCGGATGCCCGCGCGGATCTCGTCGTCGGTCACCGACTCGACCGAGCCGTCGGTCGCGTTGGCCAGCTCGACGGCGTACGGGCCGTCGGCCGGGTTGCCGATGGCCAGGGACTTGGCGATCGTGTCGGGCTTGCGCACCGGGCGGCAGACGTCGGTGCCGGCGGCGAAGGCCTCGGCGACGGGCGCGCAGCCGGCGGCCTGGGCGCCGTGCATGACCGGCAGGTCGCCCTCGATCAGGCCGAGCTCGCGCCACTCGTCGAAGCCCTTGGCGATCTTCGTGAACAGCGAGCCGGAGGCGACGGGGGCGACGATGCGATCGGGCAGCGAGAAGCCGAGCTGCTCGGCGACCTCGTAGGCGATCGTCTTGGAGCCCTCGGCGTAGTACGGCCGCATGTTGACGTTCACGAACGCCCACGACTCCTGCTCGCCGGAGATCTCGGTGCACAGGCGGTTGACGTCGTCGTACGTCCCACGGATCTTCACGAGGTTCGTGCCGTAGACGCCGGTGGCCAGGACCTTCTGCTCCTCGAGGTCGGCCGGGATGAAGACGTAGGACGGCATCCCCAGCGCGGCGGCCGACGCGGCCACGGCGTTGGCGAGGTTGCCGGTCGACGCGCAGGCCAGCGTGTCGAACCCGAGCTCGCGGGCGCGCTGCGCGGCCACGGCGACGACGCGGTCCTTGAAGGAGTGCGTCGGGTTGTGGGCGTCGTTCTTGACCCACACCTCGCCGATGCCCAGGCGCTCGGCCAGGCGGTCGGCGCGCACCAGCGGCGTGCATCCGGCGGGCAGGCCGACGCGCGAGAGGATCCGCGCGCTGGGGCCCGGCTGGCCGGCCTCGAGCGGCAGGAAGTCGTTGTAGCGCCAGATGTTCTGCGGGCCCGACTGGATGCGCCGGCGCAGCTCGGCCGGGTCACCGGCGATCGCCGAGAAGTCGTACTTGGCCTCGAGCGGACCGAAGCACTGGGTGCACACGTACTGGGCGCTGAGGTCGTATCGCGTACCGCACTCGCGGCACGCCAGGTGCGTGACGGCCATGTGAAACTCCTTCGCGTTCGTACTCGTGTGGCGAAGGTGAAGCCGCCACACATCTTCTGGAATTGGCACCTCGCGTTCGCACGCTGGTTGCCGGGGCTTCACTGGGCCAGTCCCTCCACCCCTCTGGATGTGTCCGGCCGGACTATACACTGGTCCCTGCCGATGTTCTCCACCGACGACCCCCTCAGTCGTGCCTGGTCTGCCCAAGCCCAGGCTGCGACGTCCGCCGCGCCAGGCGGGCGAGGTCGTCCGCGCGCCCGAGCCTGACGCGCCGACCGTCGAGGTCGTCGAGGCCGAGGGCCTGCGCTGGATCAACATCGGCCAGCCGCGTCCCGCCGACCGCGCGTGGCTCGAGGAGCACTTCGACTTCCATCCGCTGGACTACGAGGACGTCTTCTCGCGCAACCAGCGACCGAAGGTCGACGAGTACGACGGCTACCTGTTCGTCGTCCTGCACTTCCCCGCGTACGACAAGCGCGCGGGGCGCCTGAACGCGGCGGAGCTCGACATCTTCGTCGGGCCGGACTTCCTGATCACGCTGCCCAACGAGCGGCTGCAGCCGCTGGAGTACCTGTTCGAGCGCTGCTCGTCGCGCGAGGACGTCCGCGAGCAGCTGTTCACGCGCGGCGCCGGCTACCTGCTCTACAAGATCGTCGACGACCTCGTGGACTCCTCGTTCCCGATGCTGCGCAAGATCGGGCTCAAGCTCGAGCGCCTCGAGGAGGACATCTTCGAGGAGCGCAACGCCGAGGTCGTGCGCGACATCTCCAACGCCAAGCAGGAGATCATCAACTTCCGCAAGATCGTGCGCCCGCAGCGCGCGGCCCTGAAGGACCTCGAGCGCACCAAGCGCTACGTCACCGGCGAGCTCGACATCTACTTCGACGACGTCAACGACGCGTCCGAGCGCATCTGGGACATGCTCGAGAACTTCAAGGAGGTCATCGAGGGCCTCGAGGCCACCAACGAGGCGGTCCTCTCGCACCGCCTCAACGACGTGCTGCGCATCCTCACCGCGTTCAGCGTGATCATGCTCCCGCTGACGCTCATCGCGTCGGTGTTCGGCATGAACGTGCACGTCCCGGGCGAGGGCGACGTGACCGCGTTCTGGGTCGTCGTCGGCATCATGGTCGTCGTGCTCGTCGGGATGCTCGCGGCGTTCCGCAGGCGCGGGTTCCTGTAGCGGCGCGGTGCACGCGCAGCTGCGCCGCGACGACGGGACGACGATCGCCTACGACGTCGCGGGCGACGGCCCGCCCGTGGTCTTCCTGCACGGCCTGACGAGCGCGCGCGGCTCGTGGGACCCGGTCACCGAGCTCCTGACCGCGCAGCTCACGTGCATCCGGGTCGACCTCCGCGGCCACGGGGCGTCGTCACCGGCCGAGGACTACGCGTTGCCCGCGGTCATCGCGGACGTCCGCGCGGTCGTCGAGGAGGTGGCGGCAGGCGAGCCGGCGGTCGTCGGTCACTCCTACGGCGCGACCGTCGCGGCGCTGTACGCGGCCGCGTACGGCGCGCGGGCGGTGGTGACGGTCGACGGGTCGCTGCGCTTCGGCGACGTCGCCGTGCTGGTGGCGCCGCACGCCGACGCGCTGCGCAGCGAGCGGACCATGGAGGCGGTCATGGCCGTCGAGCGCGCGCTCGACCTGCGTGGCCATCCCGACCTCGCCGCGATCCAGCGGCGGGTCCTCGCCTTCCCGCGCGAGGTCGTGCTGGGCGTCTGGGGCCCGCTGCTGGACCGCCCGCCGGCCGAGCTGACGGCGACCGCAGAGGCGGTGCTCCGGCATCTGCGGGCGCCGCTGCTGGCGCTGCATGGCCCGCCGCCCCCGGCCGACTACGCGTCCTGGCTCACCGGGCTGGTGCCGAGCGCGACGGTCGAGGTCTGGGACGGCGCGGGCCACATGCTGCACCTCGCCGAGCCCGAGCGCTTCGCCGCGCGGGTGCGGGCGTTCCTGGCGCAGGCCTAGGGTCCGGGCTTCTCCAGGCGCACCAGGCAGAACTGCGTGCCCTCGCCCCAGGTGCGCGCGACCTCGGCGTCACCCTCGCGCGCCGCAGCGCGCAAGCGGTCGAGGTCGACCGCCGAGCCGCGCCAGCGGGGGTCCTCCTGCCCCTTGGGCGCGCGGCCCAGCAGCGCGCGCAGGCGCCCGCCGCCGCGGTGCTCGCGGGCGTGCACGGCCGGGTCGTCGGAGACCTGGAAGGCCGCCCAGCCGCCCGGCCTGAGCACCCGGCCCATCTCCCGGACGTAGCCGTAGGTGACCTCCGGGTCGGGGATGTGCTGGAAGACGACGTGGCTGAGGATCGCGTCGACCGACGCGTCGGCGACGGGCTGCAGGGTCGTGCCGTCGCCCAGGTGCCACGTGACACCGTCGAGGTGCGCGTTGGCCTGTTGCGCGCGCCGGAGCATCTCGGCCGAGACGTCGATCGCGTGGACGTGCGCGACGCGCGGGCGCAGCGCGCGCGTCAGGCGCCCGAGGCCGCAGCCGATGTCCAGCGCGACCTCGTCGCCGCGCAGCGCCAGGCCCAGGTGCCCGAGCAGGACGTCGACGACGCGCTCGCCCTCGGCCCAGAAGCGGGCCTCGTCGACTGCGCGGTAGCTCTGCGTGTCGTCGACGAAGAAGAACGCGTCCTCCCGGGCGCGCTCGTCCCAGAAGGCGCCCATGTCCGGGGAGGAGCCCATGCGGCCCGAGACGGTAGCGGGCTGTCACTCTGCCCGGCAGGTGGTGTAGGAACCACCGGTGGCCGCCCCGCTGGAGACCTTGGAACGCCTCGGCGAGACCTTCGCCCTGACCGCGCCGACGGAGCGCAAGCGGATGCTGGTCATCGTCAACCCGTACGCGACGACGGTGAGCGACCGCCTGAAGACGCTCGTCGTCTACGCGCTGCAGGGCCGCTACGACGTCGACGCCATCGACACCGAGGGCCGCGACCACGCCACGGCGCTGTGCCGTGAGGCCGCGGAGGAGGGCTACGACGTCGTCGTCGCGTTCGGAGGCGACGGCACGGTCAACGAGTCGGCCAACGGGCTCGTCGGCTCGCGCACCCCGCTGACCACGCTGCCTGGCGGCGCGACGAACGTCTTCTGCAAGATGCTCGGGATCCCCGGCGACATCGTCGACGCCACCGAGCACCTGCTGCGCATCGCCGACGACTGGCAGCCGCGCCGGGTCGACCTCCCGACGGTCAACGGCCGGCGCTTCACCTTCTCCTGCGGCATCGGTCTCGACGCCTCGGTCGTGCGCCGCGTCGACAGCCACCCGCAGCTCAAGTCGCGCCTGGGCGCCTACTACTTCACCTACGCCGCGATCACGACGTTCCTCAAGGACTACGTCTGGCGGCCGCCGGCGCTCGAGCTCGAGACGCAGGACGGCCAGGTCCTGCGGGGCGTCACGGCCGTCATCCAGAACGGCGACCCCTTCACGTACTTCAACAACCTGCCGCTGCACCTCGCTGAGGGCGTGGCCATCGACGACGGGACGATGGGCGGCGTCATGCTGCGCACGACCCGGCCAACGATCGCCCCGAGCATCGCGCTGCGCCTGTTCCTCTCGAACCTCAAGGTCACCGACCACCGCCAGATCTCGCCGTTCTCCGGCCAGACGGCGTTCGTGGTGCGCACGACCGACGGCCGCTCCGTCCCGGTCGAGGTCGACGGCGACTACATCGGCGACGTGACCGAGGCCCGGTTCGGGATCGAGCCCGGCGGCCTGACGGTCGTCGCGTAGGTCAGCGCAACCCGGCGCGGTGCAGCTGCGCCCATCGGGCCGCCGCCGCGCGGCGGTGCGCCCACGGGTACGGCCGCACCCGGGCCAGCGGCGCCATCCACGCCGCGCGCGCGGCGGCGCCCGCCACGTTGAGCGCGGCGGTGGCGCGGGCGCGCAGCCGGCCGCGGCGGCGGCGCAGCCACTCGTACGTGGCGGCGTTCCAGCGCTCGACGCGCTCGTCGCCCCACGCGGCGGCCGTCGCCGCGCTCTCGTCGTGATGGACGACCGCCTGCGGGACGTAGCGCGTGGCCCACCCCGCGCGGTGCAGGCGCCAGCCGAGGTCGAGGTCCTCGGCGTACATCCACTGCTGCTCGTCGAAGCCGCCGACCTCGTCCCAGGCGCTGCGGCGCAGCAGCAGGAACGCGCCGACGGCCCAGGGCACGCGGCGGGCGCGACCGGCGTCCCAGTGGCCCTCGAGGCACAGCCGGTCGCCGAGGTCGGGCACGACGCGGGGCAGGCCGAGGTTGAACGCGGCGGTCAG
Source organism: Baekduia sp. (assembly GCA_035628295.1). GTDB lineage: Bacteria > Actinomycetota > Thermoleophilia > Solirubrobacterales > Solirubrobacteraceae > Baekduia. The sequence goes on along the minus strand of DASPKC010000117.1, from coordinate 2,893 downwards.
CGGCAGCGTCGGGAACGGATGGACGGAGTGCTGTGTGCGCCCGTCGGGCAGGACGAGGCGCGGCGCCAGCGCGCCGGCCCGCGGATCGGCCTCGGCGGCCGCGATCAGCGCGTCGAGCGCGCCCGGCTCCAGACGGACGTCGGCGTTGCTGGCGGCCAGCCACGGCGAGCTCGTCCGGCGAGCGACGAGGTTCACGGCCGCACCGAAGCCGAGGTTGCGGTCGGCCTCGATGAGACGCACCCACGGGTGCTCCCGGCGCACCATCTCCGCCGAGCCGTCGGTCGAGCCGTTGTCGACGACCCACACCTCGGCGGTCTCGCGGAACAGCGACGCCAGGCAGCGGTGCAGCAGCTCGCACGTCTCGAAGGAGACGACGGCGACGACGACCGCCGGGCCGCTGACCGTGCTCACCCCAGCGGCCGGGCGCGGACGGCGACGTGCGGGAGGCCGCGCCAGTGCATGATCAGCTGCTCGCGCCCCTTGGGGGTCAGCAGGCCCTTCGGGATCGACCGCAGCGGCGCGGGCGGGTGCGCAGGGCCGGTCGGCACGTAGTAGATCGACGTCGCCTCGTCGATCTGGAAGCCCGCCGACTCCACCATCCGCAGCAGCCCGGCGCGGTTGGGCAGCCACCACCACGACTGGTCGAGGCCCTCGAGGCGGGCCGACGGCGTGCGCGGGCGCAGCAGCGACGGGATGAGGTCGACCATGTCGGCGATGACCGCCTGACCGGAGCAGACGCTGCGCAGCGCGCCGAGCGCGCGGACCGGGTCGCGCAGGTGCAGCAGCAGCGACCCGAGGAAGACGACGTCGAACGTGCCGACCTCCTGGGGCGTGAGGTCGTAGACCGAGAGATCGCGGCGCTCGACCTTCGAGCCCAGCGCCTCGTGCGCCAGCCGGAAGCCGGCGGCCTGCGACTTGAAGCCCTCCAGGAACGTGAGCCGGTCCTTCGCCGCCCCGCCGACGATCGACTGCGGCGGCCAGTCCCAGCGCTGCGGGTCGTCGATGTCGATGGCGACGACCTCGGCCGCGCCGCGGCGCTCGATCTCGAAGGCCCAGAACCCGTCCCAGGTCCCGACGTCCAGGCAGCGCTTGCCGGCCAGCGACGCGGGCAGCGGCACGACCGTGGTGGACGGCCGCAGGTCGAACCAGCCGGGCGTGGTGATGCCCCCGGGCAGGTCGAGCACGTGGTACCAGGACAGGTCCGCCACCCGGGCGGCGAGATCGGCAGGCGGCGCCGCGGCGGTCTCCATGGGCCCGGATGCTACGCGGGTACGCTGCGCGATCCCGTGCCCCCCGCGGTCAGCGTCATCGTCCCCGCCCGCGACGCGCAGGCCACCCTGGCGGCGCTGTTCGACGCCCTCGACGCGCAGGAGCCGGTCGACGGCGGCTTCGAGGTCCTGCTGGTCGACGACGGCTCGGTGGACCGCACCGCCGCGCTGGCGCGCGCCCGCGGCGCGACCGTTGTCCGCGGCCCCGCCGCCGGCCCGGCACGGGCGCGCAACGCCGGCGCCGCCGCGGCGGCCGCCCCGATCCTGGCGTTCACCGACGCCGACTGCGCCCCGGCGCCGGGCTGGCTGGCGACCGGGGTGCGGGCGCTGCGCGACGCCGACCTGGTGCAGGGGGCCGTGGCCCCCGTGCCCGGTGTGCCGGTCGGTCCGTACGACCGGACGCTGGTCGTGCGAGGCGAGGGGCTGTACGAGAGCGCGAACCTCCTCGTCCGCCGGGAGCTGTTCGAGCGCCTGGGCGGCTTCGAGAGCTGGCTGCGGCCGCGGCGCGGCCTCGAGCTCGGCGAGGACGTCTGGTTCGGGTGGTCCGCGCGGCGGGCAGGTGCACGCGTGCGCTTCTGCGCCGACGCGCTGGTCCATCACGCCGTGTTCCCCCGCGGCCCGCGGGCCTTCGTGGCCGAGCGGGCGCGGCTCCGGCTCTTCCCGGCGCTCGTGGCGCGGGTCCCGGAGCTGCGCGGCGTGCTGCTGTGGCGGCGCCTGTTCCTCAGTGGGCGCAGCGCGCGGTTCGACCTGGCGGTCCTCGCCCTGGCCGCGGGGCTGTGGCGCCGGCCGGCGCTGCTCGGCGTCCTGCCCTACCTGCGCCTGGTGGACTCCGACCGGCGGCTGCACGGGCGCGGGCCGGCGGTCGTGCGCGTGGTGGCCGACCTCGTGGGCTGCGCGGCGCTGCTCGCAGGGTCGGCGCGGGCGCGCACGCCGGTGCTGTAGGCCGGCTGGCGCGCCGCGCCGGCGGGTGCGTGGTGCGGCACGGCCGCTGTCGTCAGCGAGGGAGACGGCAGCGCCGGCCGCCTGGCGTTCCGCGCGAGGGCCGGCCCGGCGCAGCTGTTGGCGGATCGGCCGTGGAATCGCGCGGCGATCCGCCAGCAGACGCGATTCGGGGCCGAATCGGGCCACCTTGCCGCCGGCGTGTCGCCGGGCGACACACAGCAGGCGAGGTGGGCTGTTCGGTGCCGAACCGCCCGCCGGCGCCCACGTCCGTTCCCTCGGCGCTGAGCCGTCAGCGGCCGCCACGCGCCCACGCGGACGGCGGCGGGGCAAATCCCGCACGGGCTGCGCCCTCCCCGGCCGGGTGGCGCGCCGCGCCGGCGGGCGCGTGCTGCGGCACGGCCGCTGTCGTCAGCGAGGGAGACGGAGGTGCCGGCCGCCTGGCGTTCCGCGCGAGCGGCGGGGGCGGCGCACCTGTTGGCGGATCGGCCGTGGCATCGCGCGGCGATCCGCCAGCAGACGCGATTCGGGGCCGAACCAGGCCACCTTGCCGCCTCCGTGTCGCTGGGCGACACGCAGCCCGCAAGGTGGGCGGTCCGGCGCCGAACTGCCCGCCCGCCGGCGCCACCACGCACGTTCCCTCGTCGCTGAGCCGTCAGCGGCCTCAAGTCAGGCAAAGCCATACT
>DASPKC010000116.1:0-3775 GCA_035628295.1 Baekduia sp. | reverse complement strand
GTCATGGGTCTCGGTCTGCACGACGCACGGCGAGCCGTCGGCCACGTCCAGGGCGCGGGTGTGCTCGAAGACCTGGCTGCCGTCGCCGTCCACGGCCCGGGCCAGCGCGAGGCAGTAGCTGTGCGGGTGGAACTGCGCCTGGTCGTCGAAGCGCACGGCGGCGCGCACGGGCCACGGCAGCTCGGTCTCCTCTGTGTAGGTCGCGGGCAGGCCGGCGGCCCGGGCCGCCTCGACCTCCTGCTCGAGCTGCGAGACCTGCGACGCCTGCTCGGTGTAGACGTAGGACGGCCGCCGGTCCCAGGCGCAGTCGATGTGGTGCTCGCGCACGATCCGCTCCATGACGTCGACCGCCGCCAGGTTCGCCTCGGCGTACGCGCGCGCGCCGTCGGCGCCGAACGACGATCGCAGCGTGTCGTAGACGAGGCCGTGCTGCGCGGTGACCTTGGCCGTCGTGTGCCCCGTCACGCCGCCGCCGACGCGGCCGGCCTCGAGGACCGCGACGCGCACGCCGGCGTTCTTGAGCAGCAGCGCCGTCGTCAACCCGGCGATCCCCGCACCGAGGACGGCCACGTCGACGTCGAGCGGGCGATCGAGCGCGGCGTACCCCGGCGTCTCGCTGGTGGCCAGCCATACCGACTCATGGTGTGTCGTCTGCATCCGCTGTTGGCGACCGGCCACGGCGTCGTCTTACCTCGCCGGCGCGCCGTCGGACATGCCGGGCGCCGGTAGCCTGCGCGGGTGCCCGAGCGCGAGACGTTCCTGCTGGTCGACGGCGAGAACATCGACGCGACGCTCGGGGCCAGCCTCCTCGGCCGCCGGCCGGCCCCGGAGGAGCGCCCGCGCTGGGACCGCGTGCTCGACCACGCCCGCCGGGCCTGGGACCAGCCGGTCCGCGGGCTGTTCTTCCTCAACGGCACGGGCGGGCTGCCGATGGCGTTCGTGCAGGCGCTGACGGCGATCGGGTTCCGTCCCGTGCCGCTCGCCGGTCCGTCCGACGTCAAGGTGGTCGACGTCGCCATCGAGCGCACGCTGGAGGCGCTGGGCGAGCGCGGCAGCGGCGACGTCCTGCTCGTCAGTCATGACGGCGACTTCGCCCCCGCGTTGCGCCCGCTCGTCGACCACGACGGGCGGCGCGTCGGGGTCATCGGGTTCCGCGAGCTCATGAGCGCGCAGCTGCTCGACCTGGCCGGCCAGGGCCTGGAGGTGCTCGACCTCGAGGACGACGTCGGGGCCTTCACCGTCACGCTGCCGCGCCTGCGCGTCGTGGCGATCGAGGACTTCGACCCCTGGACGCTGCTGGCCTGAACCCTCCCCTCGGCGATCACGACGGCGGGCGCCGCGCTCGAGGCCTTGGCAGCATGCCGGGGGTGATCGCGCCCTTCGTCGGCCCGGAGTGGCTCGCCGCCCATCGCGACGAGGTGGTGCTCGCCGACGTCCGGTTCTTCCTCGACGGGCGTCCGGCGCGCCCGGCCTACGAGGAGCGCCACCTGCCCGGCGCCGTCCACGTCGAGCTCGTGCCCTGGCTGGCGGCCGAGGCCTCGCCGCAGGCCGGCCGCCACCCGCTGCCCGACCCGGAGGTCTTCGCCGAGGGCATGGCCCAGGCGGGCATCGGCGACGCCACCACGGTCGTGGCCTACGACGACGCGGGCGGCGTGATCGCCGCGCGGCTGGCCTGGCTGCTGCGCATCACCGGCCACGACGCCGCCGTGCTCGACGGCGGGCTGCACGCGTGGACCGGCGCGGTCGAGACCGGCCCGCCCCCGGCTCCGGCCCGCGCCCGCTTCACGGCCCGGGCGTGGCCGGCGCAGCGCCTGGCGTCCATCGACGACGTGGCCGGCGGCACCGGCGTGGTGCTCGACGCGCGCCAGGCCGAGCGCTACGCCGGCGAACCGGACGGGGTCGATCCACGCGCCGGACACGTCCCGGGGGCGCGCAGCCTCCCGGTCCGCGAGCACCTCGGCCCCGACGGTCGCCTGCTCGGCGAGGAGGCGCTGCGGGCGCGGTTCGCCGCCGTGGGCGTCCGGCCCGGCGCCGAGGTCGTCTCGATGTGCGGCTCGGGCGTCACGGCGTGCCACAACCTCCTCGTCCTCGAGCACCTCGCGCTCGGTCCGGGCCGGCTGTATGCGGGCTCCTGGTCGCAGTACGCGGCCACCGACCGGCCGGCGGCGACGGGCCCGGACCCGGGCAGCGCGCCCGACGCTAGCGACCCTTCCGGCTAGTACGCGTCCTGGCGGACGGGCGCCGTGGACCGGTGCGTCGGGCGCCTCGTCACGCGCGCCCGCCGCGTCGTCGCGGCGCGCACGGTGACCGTGGACGCGCGCCGCGCGGTGGCCGACGTCCAGGTCCGCAGCCCCCGGGTGCTGCGTCAGGTGGCGCGCACCCGGCGCGCGCTGGTGACGTTCCTGGCCAGCGACGGGGCCCGCCGCGCCGCACGCGCGCAGGCCGTGCTGGCGCCGCGGCCCGCCGGGCGCCGGCGCCCGACCGCCAGTTCCGGGCGCCCGCGGCGTTGAAGCTGACATGGGGCTCGTCCTGGCAGGGATCGCCGCGGCTGCCGTCGTGCTGTTCGCACGCACCGCGCCGATGGCGGCGCTGGTGGCCGTGGCGGTGGCCGGCGGCCTGCACGCCAACGGCGTCGTCCGGCTCCCGGCCCCGGACCTCCTGACCCGGGCGTCGGCTCGGGTGAGCGCGGTGCAAGAGCGCGCCGTGCAGGGCTTCGTCTGCCGGCAGGTGGTGCTCCGGGCATCGGAGGCCGACCTCGCCCGCGTCGAGCAACAGTGCGCGAGCGCCCCGCGCTGACCACGGGCGGCCGCGCCGGTCGGCCGCGGCCCGTCCGATCCTCCCGTAGTTCGTCGCAGATCTCGTCGGAGAGGCACGGGTCCGCCCGGGTGCGGCCGTGCCTATCGTCGGGGCCGTGTCCACCCGTCATCTGCCGGTGCTCCTCCTGGCGGCGCTCGCGGCGGCCGCCCCGGCGGCCGCCGCGGCCCCGCGCCTGGCGGTGACCCAGGTCCGGTGCGCGACGCCCTGCTCGACCGGCATCACGACGCTCGCCTCCGACGGGGGTGCCCGCCGCGTCCTGACGCGCCGCACCGGCTGGGAGGACGGCGACCCAGCGTGGTCGCCCGACGGCCGGCGGCTGGCGTTCACGCGCAGCAAGGACGGACGCCGCTCGTTCGAGGTGCTGGTGCGCAGCGCGACCGGCCGCCTGCGGCGCATCACGCGCGGGCGCTTCGACGAGCGCCCCGCCTGGTCGGCGGACGGCCGCTGGATCGCCTACCAGGCCACGACCGGGATCCGCCTGGTGCGCCCGGACGGCAGCGGCGACCGCGGCGTGCCCGGCACCCAGGGCGCCGCGTGGCCCGCGTGGGCGCCCGGCGGGCGGATCGCGTTCACGCAGGGCGGGTACGTCCGGACCGCCCGCACGGACGGGACCGGGCGGCGCCGCGTGGTGCGCGGGCGTGAGCCGGACTGGTCCCGGGACGGCAGCAGGCTGGCGTACACCGGACCCGACGGCGGCGTCTTCGTCGCGTCGGGCGACGGCCGGGGCGCGCGGATGGTCCACCGGGGCATGCAGCCCGACTGGTCGCCGGACGGCTCGGCCCTGGCGTTCACGCGCTGGGGTGCCGGCAACCGCTTCTCGGTCTGGACCATGGAGGCCGACGGCTCCGCGGCGCGGCGCCTGCTGGCCGACGCGCGCGACGCCGACTGGCAGCCCTGAGCGCGGCCCGGGCGGCGCGCCTAGGATCCGCCGCCTCATGCTCGATCTCGACCTCGACGA
>DASPKC010000115.1:0-6215 GCA_035628295.1 Baekduia sp. | reverse complement strand
TTCGACACCCGGCGCTTCACGCCGCTGCGCTCGGCGCCCGGCGTCGCCAAGGAGGGGGCGAAGACCGGCAAGCACTTCCTGGGCGCCCGCTTCCACCGCGTCCCCGAGAAGCGCCCGGAGGACCTCGCGCCGGGGGAGGGCTCGCTGCTGAAGGTCGACGGCCACCTCGTGGCGGCCTCGCGCGACGAGGACGGGACGGTGCACTGCGTGTCGCCGGTGTGCACGCACCTGGGGTGCCGGGTGGCGTGGAACACGGCCGAGCGCTCCTGGGACTGCCCGTGCCACGGCTCGCGCTTCGCGCCGGACGGCACGGTGCTCACCGGGCCCGCGGTGCGGCCGCTGGCCGACGCGGGGACGTCGGAGCTCGCCGAGGTGGCGCGGGCCGCCACCGGCACGTCGCCCTAGCGGGCGGCCAGCGCCTCCTGCGCGGCCCGGCGCCCCGAGCGCAGCGCGCCCTCCATGTAGCCGTTCCACGTCGTGGCCGTCTCCGCGCCGGCCCAGTGCACGCGTCCGTGCGGGCGCCGGATCGCCTCGCCGAAGTCGAGCAGGACGCCGGGCGGCGTGAAGCCCACGTAGCAGCCACGCGTCCACCGCTCGGCCGACCAGTCCATCTCGACGTACGCGCGCGGGGACGCCGCGCGGGGGCCGAAGAACGCCACGAGGTTGCCGAGGACCGCCGCCCGCCGCTCAGCCGCCGGCCGGCGCGCCCACACGCGCGCGGCATGACCTTCGATGAAGGCCAGCAGCACCCCGGGGGCGCCGTCCGGCGGCGAGTTGTCGAACGTGATGCGCACGGGGTCGGTGTCGCCGGTGACCTGGCCGGCGAGCCCCTCGGCGCGCCAGAAGGGCGTGTCGTAGACGGCCTGGCACTTGATCGCGTTGCCCTGCGGGAAGCGCTGCAGCAGCTGCGCGCGGTCGGCCGGCAGCCAGGGCTCGAAGTCGATGGCGGCGGTGACGGCCGGCGGCGCGGTGACGATGACGCGGCGGCCGGTCCAGGTGTCGCGATCGGTGACGACCTCGACGCGCCCGCTGCCCTGCACGAGGCGCCGGACCGGGCGGCCGAGCAGGACGCGGCGGCGGCCCAGGCGGCGCGCGAGCTCGGCGGCGATGCGGTGCGAGCCGCCGACGAAGCGCCGCTCCTGCGCCCCGCCCGTCGTGCTGATCAGCCGGGTGATCGAGCCGCCGGTGCGCTCGTTGCCGGCGCCGCGGATGTAGCGCAGGACGTGCAGCAGCGAGACGTCGCGCGGCTCGCACGCCCAGACCGCCTCGATCGCGAGGTCCAGCAGGAATCGCCCGCCGGGCGTCTGGGCGTTGGCCAGCTTCCAGGTCTCGAACGTCTGGCTGTCCCACTCGCGGGCGCGCGACGCCCGCCACGGCGCGTCGAGCGGCACCGACGCCGCCATCTCGTCCAGGCGCGCCAGCGCCGCGAACGCCTCCGGCACCCCGGTGGGGTCCGGCGGCACGGGCCCCAGCGGGCCGCTCGCGGCGTAGCGGCTGACCCGCCCGTCGCGTGCGTAGAGGTAGTCGCCGCGGTCGTAGGTGGCGAACGTGTCGACGCCCAGGTCCTTGGCCAGGGCGAGCAGGACGTCCTGGGTCGGACCGACCCACTGGCCGCCGATCTCGACGACCTCGCCGCCGCCGAGGTCGTGGTTGAGCAGCCGCCCGCCGATGCGCGACCGGGCCTCGAGCACGACGACGGACCTCCCGGCGGCCGACACGTCGTGCGCGGCCTGCAGCCCGCTCAGTCCGGCGCCCACCACGACGACGTCGACGCGGCGCGCGCGCCGGCGCGGGGCGCCGGCAGCGGTGGTGGGCAGGGCGGCGGCCGCCGTCCCGGCGGCGGCGGCGCCGAGGACCTGGCGGCGGGTGGAGGCGGGCATCGTGGTCCACAACGCACGCCCGGGCCGCGTCTTGCGGCTACCAGGCCAGCGTGCCGGGCGCGCCCTTGAACGGGCCGGCGATGTCGGCGGTGATCCAGCCGCCGTAGAAGTCGCCCTCCTGCGCCTGCACCCGCTCGTCGTCGAGCCAGCAGCCGTCCATCCGTCCGGGGTAGAAGGCCACGTGGTCGCGCAGGGCGCCGAACCGCGGGGTCGGGTTGCGGTAGGTCCAGGCGGCCGAGGCCGCCACGCGGCCGTCCGCGCCCCGGACGTCGAGGTACCGCGCCCGGCCCTTGAACTCGCAGAACGAGCCGCGGCCGCCCGCGGGGACGAGCAGGTCGGCGCGGACGTCGGCCGGCGGGACGTAGATCGTCGGGGGATGGCTGGTCTCGAGCACCCGCAGCGCGAGCACCGACTCGGCCACCACCTCGCCGCCGAATGCCACCCGGACGCGCCGCGAGCAGGGCTCGACCCGGGGCGGCCTCGGGTAGTCCCATACCGATTCCATGCCCGCTCTACGAGTCGCGACCCGCCATGGATGACCAGCTACCCTACGTAGGGCGTGAAGAAGACCAGCCTCTACCTCGACCCGGATCTCGACGCGGCGCTCGCGCGGCGCGCGGCCGACGAGGGGCTGACCAAGGCCGAGCTGATCCGCCGCACGCTCGCGGCCGCCGTCCAGCGGCCAGCCCGTCCGCGGCTGGCCGTCGGCACTGTGCGCGGCGGCACCCGCTCGCGGGAGTTCGCCGACGTCGAGACCGAGCTCCTCGAGACCGGCTTCGGCGAGCGGTGAGCGTCGTCGCGGACTCGAGCGCCGTCGTGGCCCTGCTGATCGCCGACGACCCGCGGCACGACGCCGCGCGCGCCTGGTACGAGCACGAGCCCGACGACCTCGTGACCACGCCGCTGGCCCTCGCCGAGATGGACTACGTCCTGCGCCGGCGCGCCGGCGACCCGGGGCAGGCCGCGCTGTGGGAGGCCCTCGACTCCGGGGCGCTGCACGTGCGATGGTGGGCCGACGGCGCGCGCGAGTCGCTCGCGATCGTCCGCGACCACCCGGCGGTGGGGCTCGCGGACGCGTCGCTGGTGGCGCTCGCCCGCCTCGTCAGGACCGACCGCATCGCGACCTTCGACACCGATTTCCGTTCCCTGACCCTGCCTGGCGGGGCACCCCTGATCCTGCTGCCCGCCGACGCCTGAACCCCTGAGAGAGGACCACATGGCTGCCGACCACCCGAACTCCTTCGACGCCCGCGCGACCCTGAGCGCCGGCGGTCGCGACCTGGAGATCTTCCGCCTCGACGCGCTGCAGTCGCGCTTCGACGTCGCTCGCCTGCCCTACTCGCTGAAGGTGCTGCTCGAGAATCTCCTGCGCACCGAGGGCAACGGCGCCGTCGAGGCCTCCGACATCGAGGCGCTCGCCACCTGGGACGCCAAGGCCGAGCCGTCCAAGGAGATGGCGTTCACGCCCGCCCGCGTCGTCATGCAGGACTTCACGGGCGTCCCGGCCGTGGTGGACCTCGCGGCGATGCGCGACGCGATGGCCGAGCTCGGCGGCGACCCGGCAAAGATCGAGCCGCTGGTCCCGGCCGAGCTCGTCATCGACCACTCGGTGCAGGTCGACGTGTTCGGCAGCCACGACGCGTTCGCTCGCAACGCCGAGAAGGAGTTCGAGCGCAACCGCGAGCGCTACGAGTTCCTCAAGTGGGGCCAGGGCGCGTTCGAGACCTTCAAGGTCGTGCCGCCGGACACGGGCATCGTGCACCAGGTCAACCTCGAGTACCTCTCCCGCGTCGTCTTCGTCGACGACAGGACCGGCCGGGCCTACCCCGACACGCTCGTGGGGACCGACTCGCACACCACCATGGTCAACGGCCTCGGGGTGCTCGGCTGGGGCGTGGGCGGCATCGAGGCCGAGGCGGCGATGCTCGGCCAGCCGATGTCCATGCTCATCCCGCAGGTGCTGGGCTTCCGCCTGACCGGCGAGCTGCCCGAGGGCGCGACCGCCACCGACCTCGTCCTCACGGTCACCGAGCTGCTGCGCCAGAAGGGCGTCGTGGGCAAGTTCGTCGAGTTCTTCGGCGCCGGCGTGAGCCGCCTGCCGCTGGCCGACCGGGCCACGATCGGCAACATGAGCCCGGAGTTCGGCTCGACCTGCGCGATCTTCCCGATCGACGCCGAGACGCTGCGCTACCTGCGCTTCACCGGGCGCCCGGCCGAGCTGGTCTCCCTCGTCGAGGCCTACGCCAAGGAGCAGGGCCTCTGGCACGACGAGCACGCCGAGGAACCCACGTACTCCGACATCCTCGAGCTCGACCTCGGCGAGGTCGTCCCGTCGCTGGCCGGCCCCAAGCGCCCGCAGGACCGCGTCTCGCTCACCGACGCGCAGACCGAGTTCCGGGAGGCGCTCGAGGACTACGCGCCCAGTGGCGGGGGCGACGACCGCCAGCCCGGCGTGCCGCCGCACGGTCCACAGCGCACGTCCTACGCCGACGAGGCGTCGTCGCTGAGCTTCCCCGCCAGCGACCCCGTAGCCTCGGCGGACCCGGGCAACGGCCACGGGGCCGACGGCGGTGAGGCGCCGCGCGAGCACCACCACGAGAACGTCGCGACGCGGGCCAGCGCGGCCATCGAGGTGACCATGGACGGCCAGACCTTCGAGCTCGACCACGGCGACGTCGTCATCGCCGCGATCACGTCGTGCACGAACACGTCGAACCCGAGCGTCATGCTCGGCGCCGGCCTGCTGGCGCGCAACGCCGTGGCCAAGGGCCTGACGCGCAAGCCGTGGGTCAAGACGTCACTGGCCCCCGGATCGCTCGTCGTGACGGAGTACCTGGAGCGCGCCGGGCTGACTGACGACCTCGAGGCGCTGGGGTTCCACCTGGTCGGCTACGGCTGCACCACGTGCATCGGCAACTCCGGGCCGCTGCCCGAGGAGATCAGCGCAGCGGTCAACGAGGCCGACCTGGCGGTCTGCTCGGTGCTGAGCGGCAACCGCAACTTCGAGGGGCGCATCAACCCGGACGTGAAGATGAACTACCTGGCGTCGCCGCCGCTCGTCGTCGCCTACGCGCTTGCGGGCACGATGGACTGGGACCCGTTCAACGACCCGTTCCCGGGCAGCGACGTCATGTTGCGCGACGTGTGGCCGAGCTCGGACGAGGTCGCCCGCACCGTCGAGGAGGCCGTGCAGTCCGACATGTTCCGCAAGTCCTACGCGCAGGTGTTCGACGGCGACGAGAACTGGCGCTCGCTGGACGTCCCGGCGAGCGACCGCTACACCTGGGACGCGGAGTCGACGTACGTCGCGCGGGCGCCGTACTTCGACGGCATGGAGCCTGAGCCGACGCCGGTGACCGACATCGAAGGCGCGAAGGTCCTGGCCAAGCTCGGCGACTCGGTGACCACCGACCACATCTCCCCGGCGGGCGCGATCAAGAAGGACGCGCCGGCCGGCCTGTACCTCCAGGAGAAGGGCGTGCAGCCGAAGGACTTCAACTCCTACGGCTCGCGGCGCGGCAACCACGAGGTGATGATCCGCGGCACGTTCGCCAACATCCGGCTGCGCAACCAGCTCGCGCCGGGGACCGAGGGCGGCGTGACGGTCAAGGATGGCCAGCAGATGTCCATCTACGACGCCGCGATGGCCTACGCGCAGGAGGGCACGCCGCTGGTGGTGCTCGGCGGCAAGGAGTACGGCTCCGGCTCGTCGCGCGACTGGGCGGCGAAGGGCACGAACCTCCTCGGCGTGCGCGCCGTGATCGCCGAGTCCTTCGAGCGCATCCACCGTTCCAACCTCGTCGGCATGGGCGTGCTGCCGCTGCAGTTCCCCGACGGGGAGTCGGCGCAGTCGCTCGGGCTCGACGGCCAGGAGACGTTCTCCATCACCGGCCTGGCCGAGCCGCTCAACCGCGGCGAGCTGCCGCGCCAGGTGACGGTGCGCGCCGGCGACAAGGAGTTCACCGCCCGGGTGCGCATCGACACCCCGAAGGAGGCCGAGTACTTCCGCCACGGCGGGATCCTGCGCTACGTGCTGCGCCAGCTGCTGCAGACGGCGTAGCCGCCGGGCCGGCGGCGGCGCGCGCGGGCGCGCCGCCGCTGCGGCTCAGGGCCGCAGCAGCGAGTCCAGGACCCCGCGCGACGGCTGCTGCTGCGGCGTGGTCTGCGCGGGAGTGGTCTCGGCGGGCGTGGTCTGCGCGGGGGTGGTCTGTGCCGGCGGCGCCCCGGCCGGCTTGCGGGGGCGCTCGACGGGCGTCGTGCCCGCGGGGGCGCGCTCCCGGCGGGCCGCGGCCCGCCGGCGCTCCTCGCGGGCGCGCTCGCGGGCGGCCTCCCGCC
>DASPKC010000114.1:0-4822 GCA_035628295.1 Baekduia sp. | reverse complement strand
GAGTGCGTGCCTACGCCGCCCGGCCGGCGCACTGCCGCGGTGGCCGTGGCACCCGGCGGGCGCACCGCGTGGACCGCGGACAGCGACGGCACCACGATCACCGCGCACCGCGTGCGCGACCTGGCCCGCCGCCGGACCATCGACGTCGGCGGTGCCCCCGTCGCGCTCGCCCTGTCCCCCGACGGGACCATCGCGCTGGCCGCGACCGCCTTCTACGACCACCCGGGCCTGGCGGTCGTCGACCTCGCGACCGGTGAGGTGGACCGCGTCGAGGCCGGGCCGCAGCCGTCGGCCGTGGCGTTCGCTGCCACGGGGCGCCGCGCCTGTGTCGTGTCCGGCGGCCCGGAGGGCGCCCTGCGCCGGGTCGACGTGCGCACGCGCCGCGTGCACGCACCGGTGGCGCTCGGGCCGCACCCGCGCGGGGTGGCCGTCACGCCCGACGGGCGGCACGCGCTCGCCGCCGTCAACGGCGCCGCGAGCGTCGCGCTCGTCGACCTCGCCGCCGGACGGGTGGTGCGGCAGATCGCCACGCCGCCGTTTCCCGCGCAGGTGGCCGTGTCGCCCGACGGCCGGCGCGCGCTCGTCACCCACGACGGGTTCGGCGCGCGCGCCGTGACGCTCATCGACCTCCGGCGCGGCCGTGTGGCGCGGCGCATCACCGTCGGACCCGAGCCGGGCGGCGTCGCCTTCACCCCGTCGGGCGCCGGCGCGCTCGTGACGGCCGCCGGGATGCTCGTGCTCCTCGACACGCGGACGTGGCGCGCGCGCCGGACGGTGCGCCGGCTGGGGCGCCCGCGGGCGGTGGCCGTCGGCCCGCGGCAGGCCGTGGTGGCCGACGGTGCGACCGGACAGCTGCGCGCGGTCGCGCTGGGAGCCCTGCGATGAGCACGACGCGCCGCCAGGCCCTGCGCACGGGCGCCGCCGGCGCGGCCGCGGCCGTCGGTGCCGCGACCCTCGGCCGCAGCCAGGCCGACGCCGCCCCGCCCGCGCGCAAGCCCAACATCCTCGTGGTCATGTGCGACCAGGAGCGCTACCCGCAGTGGACGCCGGAGCTCCCGCTGCCCGCGCGCGACTGGATCGATCGCCGCGGCGTGAGCTTCGAGCGCTTCCACCACAGCGCGGTGCAGTGCTCGTCCAGCCGCGCCTGCTTCTGGACCGGGCTCTACGTCCCGCAGAACGGGATCTTCGGCAACTTCCTGCAGAACTGGCAGTTCTCGCTGGACCCGCGCATCCCGACGATCGCGGACCTGCTGCGCGAGCAGGGCTACACCACGGCGTACTTCGGCAAGTGGCACCTCAGTGCCGTGGGGCTCTCGGCGCCGGAGGGCGCCGCCGACAACGTCACGGGCAACTACCTCGGCCCGTACGGCTTCGACTTCTCCGAGCAGTCGCCGTCGCTGGAGCCCGCGGGCTACAACGACGGGGTCTACAACGACCCGATCTGGACCAAGCAGGGCGTCGACTGGCTGCGCGAGCACGGCGGCCAGGAGCGGCCCTGGTTCTGCGTCGTGTCGCTGCTCAACCCGCACGACATCGCCTACTTCCCGCGCGGCTTCAGCGCCGACGTCGTGCGCCCGGACTGGGAGGTGCAGCTGCCGCTGAACTTCGAGGACGACAAGGCGACCAAGCCCAGCGTCCACGCGCAGTACCACGCCGGCGCGGCGCTGATCCGCGGCAACATCGACCCCGACGACCGCACGACGTGGCGCCGCGCGATGAACACGTACTGCGACCTGCTCGTCAACACCGACGACAACATCGCGGCCATCGTCCGGGCGCTGCACGAGTCGGGTGCCATGGAGGACACCGTGATCATCCGCACGTCCGACCACGGCGAGATGGCCGCCTCGCACCGCGCGCTGGGCAAGGGCCCGACGATCTACGAGGAGCAGCTGCGGATGCCGTTGTCGATCTCCTGGCCCGCGCGTTTCGGCACCCAGCAGGGGGCGCGAACGCCGGCGCTCGCCGAGGCCGTCGACATCGTGCCGACGTGCCTGGAGCTGGCCGGCGTGCCCGACCCCGTGGCCCGGTACCCGTGGCTGCGGGGGACGTCGCTGGTCCCGGCGCTGGAGCAGCCGGCGCAGACGGCGGGCAAGGACTTCACCCTCAGCACCTGCGACGAGACCTGGTCGCCGCAGGACTTCGCCGGTGCGGGCAAGCCCTGGCGGCGCCACGTCCGCGCCGCGCTGTCGGGGCGGTTCAAGGTGGCCCGCTACGTCGCGATGAGCGGCAACCCGCAGCGCGAGCACCTCGACGACCAGGAGTTCGAGCTCTACGACCTGCGCGAGGACCCCTACGAGCTGCGCAACCTCGCCCGCGATCCCGCCTACCGGCCGCTGCTCGACGACCTGCTCGCCCGCCTGGGAGAGCTCGAGCAGGAGCGCTTCGCCGCCGTCGAGGTGCCCGAGATCGGCGACCCGTCGCTCATCGAGCCCATCCGCCCGCATCCCATCGGCCGGCCGCAGACGCCGCTGGCCAACAGCGAGAGCGGGCCGTCGCCGGTGGCCGGCGCGCCGGGCGCCTACGTCCAGCTCCCCTTCGGCGACCCGCACTTCGAGCGCCGCGTCTACGAGAAGGGCGGCGGCGAGCGCGTTCCGCAGACCGCCGACGCGTCGCGGGCGATGGCCGAGGCCCGCGCGCGCCACCGCGCGGTGATGCTGTGCGAGCTCGGGCCCGACGCGACGAAGGGACGGCGCCGGTGACCGGCTCGACGACCCGGCGCGGGCTGCTGGCCGGTGTCGCCGCCACCGCCGCGGCGCCCGCCGCGGCGCGTGCCGCCGGCCGAGCGGTGCCCGCCTTGAAGCCGGCACGCGAGCAGGTCGTGCGCCGCGGGCGCGCCATCGCGGCCGACCCGCGCGGACGGCGGCTCGTCGTCGCCCACGACCAGCGGCGGACGATCGCGATCGTCGAGTCGCGCGGCGGCGCGACGCGGATCGTCGACGTCGGCGGCCAGCCGGTCGACGTCGCCGTCGCGCCCGACGGCCGGCGCGCGGCGGTCACGACCGCCTCGTGGGACGGCCCGGGGCTGGCCCTCGTCGACCTCGACGCCGGCCGGCTGCTGCAGCGCATCTCCGTCGGCCCGGCGCCCGGCGCCGTCGCGTACGCCGCCGCCGGCCGCCGGCTGGTGGTCGCCGGCGGCGAGCAGGAGGGCACGCTGCACGTGCTCGACGCCGCGCGCGGCGCCGTCCTGGCGGTGCGCGCGATCGGCCCGGTCCCGCGCGGCCTGGCCGTCCACGGGCAGCTCGCCTGGGTGGCCCTGCAGGCCGCCGATCGGCTCGTGGCCGTCGGGCTGCCCGGCGGGCGGGTGCGGCGCGAGCTGCGCACCCCGCGGCTGCCCGACCGCCTCGCGGTCTCGCCTGACGGCCGGGCGCTGCTCGTGTCCCACGGCGGCGGTCGCGCCGAGCACCTCAGCGAGATCGCGACCGGGTCCGGACGGGTGCGCCGTCACCGCGCCGGCGAGCTGCCCAGCGCCGTGGCGTGGACGAGCCGCGGCGCGCGGCTCGTCACGCTCGCCGGCGCCGGCGAGGTGCTCGTGCTCGGCGCCGGCGGCAAGCGCCGCCGCGTCGGCGCCGGCCCCGCGCCGCGCGATCTCGCGGTCGCCGGGGCCCGGGCGTGGACCG
The DNA here is from genome assembly GCA_035628295.1 of Baekduia sp. GTDB lineage: Bacteria > Actinomycetota > Thermoleophilia > Solirubrobacterales > Solirubrobacteraceae > Baekduia. Next base: position 1,202 of record DASPKC010000114.1, on the reverse strand, counting down.
TCGACGGGCTGACCGGAGCGATCGCGCAGGTGCGGGCGTGAGCGGCACCGACCGGCGCACGCTGCTCGCGGGTGCCGGGCGGCTGGCCGCCGCGGCAGGGGTGGCCGGCCTTGGGGCGGGGGCGCTGCCCGGCCGCTCGGCGGCGGCGCAACGCCGGCCGAACATCCTGATCCTGATGACCGACCAGGAGCGCCACCAGGACCGCCTGCCCGACGACCTGCCGACGCCCGTGCGCTGCTGGCTGGACGAGAACGGCACGCGCATCGATCGCTTCCACGCGTCGTCCATGGCGTGCTCGCCGTCGCGCGCGTGCTTCTGGACGGGGATGTACGCGCCGCAGCAGGGCGTCTACGGCACGTTCGTCGTCGGCACCCAGTTCACGCTGGACCCGTCGATCCCGACCATCGGCGACCTCTTCAAACAGCTCGGGTATCGCACGGCGTTCTTCGGCAAGTGGCACCTGTCGTATCCCGGCGAGCCGCCGACGAACGCCGAGGCGGCCCTCGACGCGGCGCAGGGCAGCCCGCTGCGCGGCTACGGCTTCGACCACTCCGCGATCTCGCCGCCGGCCGACGTCGGCGCCTACAACGACGGCTTCACCAACGACCCGGTCTGGACCGGGCAGGCGGTGCAGTTCCTGCGCGAGCACGCCGCTGACGAGCAGCCCTGGCTGTGCGTGCTGAGCTTGCTCAACCCGCACGACATCCAGTTCTACCCGCGCGGGTTCCGGGCCGATTTCAAGCGGCCGGACTACGACGCGCAGCCCGAGCCGTCCTTCCACGCCGAGCCGACGCTGGCCGATAAGCCGACGGCGCACCAGCGCTTCCGCAACGTCGTGTCGATCATCGCCGGCACCCCGAACGGCACGACGGACGACCCGGCGTACTGGCGCGGGCAGCTCAACACGTACTACGACCTGATCGTCGGCACCGACGAGATGCTCGGCGCCGCCGTCAAGGCCGTGGCCGAGGCCGGCGCCCTCGACGACACGGTGATCGTGCGCACGTCCGACCACGGCGAGCTGGGCTCGGCGCACCGGATGCAGAACAAGGGCACCACCATCTACGACGAGCAGAACCGGGTGCCGTTCACCGTCGTCTACCCCAAGCGGTTCCCGCGCGGCCGGCGTTCGGCGGCGCTGGGCGAGGCGGTGGACCTCGTCCCGACGCTGCTGGAGGTGGCCGGGGAGCGCGACCCGGTCG
>DASPKC010000113.1:0-10189 GCA_035628295.1 Baekduia sp. | reverse complement strand
CCCGACCGAGAGCGCGATCGTCCGCCGGCCGCGCGCGGCGCTGACCGGCGGCGAGGCGCTCGGCGTGGGGTCGGCCGGGCGTCAGCCGTGGCCCGTCGCCGAGATCGACTGCGTCGTGGCGCCCGTCCTGGCCGGCGGCCGGGTCGTGGGGATGGCGTACGCCGCCTGGGTCGCCCCCTCCCCCGCGCCGGGCGCGGTCGAGCTCGAGACGGCATGGGCGTTCGCTGAGGCGTTCGGAGCGGTCCTCGAGGACGTCTGGGTCCAGGAGCGCCTCGAGTTGCAGCTCGGGCACGTCCGCCCCCTGCTCATGGCGGTGGGCGCCGTGCTGGCCGAGGTCTCCGATGCGGCGATCTCGCTGGCGCCCGCCAGCGCGGAGACCCTGCCGAACGCCATGCCGCGGCCGCCGGCCGCCGATGGCTCAGGATCGCTCGAGCGCTTCGGCCTCTCCCAGCGTGAGCTCGAGGTCCTGCAGCTGATGGCCCGCGGCGGCACCAACGCCCGCATCGCCCACGAGCTGACGATCTCCGAGGCGACGGTGAAGTCGCACGTGCGCGCGATCCTGCGCAAGCTGCACGCCTCCAACCGCGCCGAGGCGGTCTCCCACTACGCCGCCCGTCAGGGCCGCTGACCCGCCCCGCGCGCCTCGACCCGCGGGTAGCGCCCCTTGAACGGCCCGGGGTTCCCGATCGTCCCGGGCTCCGGGTAGGAGTTCCGGCCCATCCGCGGGAAGTTGTCCACGGCCAGCGCGCCGAGCTCCTGCAGCCGGTCCACCGACTTGCGCATCTCCGGGGTGAAGCCGGCGTAGCTGTCGATGTCGACGTGGTTGAAGATCCGCGCGGCTCCGCCGAGGGCGTCGCGATAGGACAGCATGGCGCCGTTGTTCGCGAAGAACGAGGCGGCGTCCCGGTGGTAGGGCTTGAGGAAGGAGACCATCGGCTGCACCTCGCGCAGGAAGGCGTCGAGGGCGGGTGCCGTCGGCCTCAGCGCCGTGGCGAACCGCCGCAGGTGCGCGAGCATCGGGTCGGCGACCCTCAGGAACGGGCTCAGCTGCTGGAACACCTGCCGGGTCGCCGCGGCGGCGGCGGGCAGGTCGGCGACGACCGGGCGCAGGCGCGCGAAGCCGGTCTCGAGATCGCCGACGACCGGGGTGGCGGCCCGCGAGAAGCCGCGCAGGCGCCCGACGCTCTCACGCGCCTGGCGCAGCGTGGCCGGCAGCTCGTCGAAGGTCTGCCCGAGCGCGGCGTCGCGGGCCGCGACCGCCTCGGCGGTCGCCTTGGCCGAGAGCGCCAGCGTCTGGAGGTCCCGCGTACGGTCGGCGACGGCCTGCGTGACCTCCCCCGTGTCCGCGATCAGCCCGGCGAAGCGCTGGCGCTGCGCGCGCACGGCGTTCATCACCGTGGCGCCGTCGGCGAGCGTCGGGCGTGCCGCGGCGAACAGCTTGTTGAGGTCGCGCGCCCGCCCGGCGACGCCGACGCCGAGGCCGTCGAGGTTGCGCTTGATCGAGGCGCGCGTACGCCCGTCCAGCGCGGAGAGGATCTCGTCGAGCTGGACCTGCTCGCCGGTCTGCTCGACGGGGATGAGCGCGCCGTCGGGGAGCGCTCCGGCCGACGGGTGCCCGGGCTCGATCTGCAGGTAGTTCTCGCCCACGAGCGTCTTCGTGCGCAGCAGCGTCGTCGCGTCGCGATACAGCGGCGCGTGCTCCTCGTCGATCTCGATCGTCACCACGGCCTCCGAGCCGCGGCTCTCGATCCCCGCGACCCGGCCGATCTTCACGCCGGCACGCCGCACGTCGGCGTTGTCGACGAGCTGGAAGGCGTCGGGCAGGACGACCTTCGCCGAGTAGGCGTTGGAGAGCCCCAGGTTGCTGCCGGTGCCCTTGAAGAGCACGACGAACAGGAACATGGCGAAGGCGATGAACAGGCCGACGCCGAGCGCCTTGCCGGCGACGTTGTGGACCGTCACTTCTGGCCTCCGGGGGTGCAGGTGGGCATGCGCTTGAACGACGACTCCGGCGGCGTGCCGAGCAGCGGCGACAAGGAGTCCGCGGAGAAGGTGGCCTCCGCCCGGGGGATCACGCCGCCCTCGTCCTCGAACTTCATGAACGAGATGGTGTTGCTGAAGAAGTCCGAGAGCTGCTCGAGGCAGGGGGGGAAGAGGGCGGTCATCCGGTCGAACTGCGGCGCCTGCGGGGCCAGCGCCGCCATGGTCCGCCGCAGCGAGCCGGCCACCGGGGACAGGTCCCGGGCGAGGGGCCGCAGGCTGCGCACCGGCGCCCGCAGCCCGGCCAGGGCGCCCTCGGCGTCCGAGCCGAAGCGCTCGAGCGCGCTCAGGCCCTCGCGCAGGTGCGACACCGCCGGGTCCAGCGAGCGCAGGGCCGGGTCGAGCTCGTCCTGCGCGCCCCGCAGGCTGGTGAACGCCGCCCGCATGGCCGACAGCGTTGCCGGCAGCTCACGGATCGTGGCCGCCAGGGGGCGGTCGTGGGCCGCCAACTCGCCGAGGGTCGTCTCGCTGTTGCGCACGAGCGAGGCGATGCGGTCGTCGTGGCGTGCCAGGACACCGGTCAGCTCGCTGAAGTTCGACACGAGCCTCCGTGTCGTCTGCCGGCGCTCGCTCACGACCGAGGTTGCGCGCTTGGCCATGTCGAGGAACGGCACGGTCCGGGCGAACGCCTCGCGCAGCGAGGCGCCCCGGTCGTCCAGGCCCTTGCCGAGACCTGCGAGCAGGACCCCGAGGCGCTGACGCGTGTCGGCGTCGAAGGTGTTCAGGACCCGCGCGATGTCGACCGGCGTCTCGGTGCGCTCGGCCGGCAGGACGTCCGATGCCGCCAGCTTCCCCGCCGCCGGGGTGCCGCGGTCGATGTCGACGTAGAGATCCTGCAGCGGGGTCGACGGGCGCAGCCGCAGCCGAGCGTCGCGGTAGAGCGGCCCGTACTTCTCCTGGATCGAGAGCGTGAGCACCGCGCGGCCCTTGACCAGGTCGATCTTCTTGATGACGCCGACGTTGACGCCGGAGATGCGGACCTGCTGGCTGCCCGGCACCACGCCCTTGGCGTCGTCGAAGTCGGCCCTGACCTCGTAGTAGTCCTCCCACGGCTTCTGGAAGGTCTGGTTCTTGAAGATGACACCCGCGGCGACGAGGCCGCAGGCGATGAGCAGCAGGAAGAGCGCCAGCGGCCTGACGGCACGCCGGAGCTCGATGGTCAGGCGCTTCGCGTCGACCTGCCTCATGTCACTTCCCCCCCTTGCGGGCAGACCCGCGCGTCCCGGGCCCGCCGAACAGACCCTGGAAGACCTTCGAGAAGTCCTCGCACTGGATCCGCTTCGGCGACTTCGGCTCGACGAAGTACGTCGCGCACGGCAAGCCGATCGAGCGCTCACCGCCGGCGAAGCCCTGGAAGCGCATGAGGTGCCCGAGACTCGTGTACTGGCCGGCGGCCGAATCGATGTCGCTGATGGTCGGGCCGATCGCCTGGTAGTTGCGGATGCCCAGGTCGTTGCGGTCCTGCAGCCAGGGGATGAGCGTCGTGGTCAGACGGGTCAAGGTGGGGTCGAGTCCGTCGATGACCCGCTCGCCCTCGCGGCCGGCCGGTGCGAGCGCGCGCAGCGCGGTCCGCAGCGACGTGGCGAGCGGCCGGGCGTCGCGGAGCAGCGGCGTTGCCGCGCGCAGCGCCGGGCGCGTGCGGCGCGAGGCGTCATCGAGCTCGCGCAGGCCGGGGCGCAAGCGCTCCGCGATCGGGTCGAGGAGGTCGAGCGTCGTGCGCAGCCGGGCCATCGTGGTGCGCGTGTCACGCAGCGTGGGCGGGGACTGGCGCACGAAGGACCCCAGGTCGGCGCGCCGCGCGGCCGTCACGCCGAGGGCGATCGCGCCGCCGTCGATCAGGCGCCCCAAGCGCTCCTCCGACGACGCGAGGCTCCGCATCGTGCGGTTCGTGTTGGCCACCAGGCGTTGCATGTCGCCGGTGCGCCGTCCTCGCAGCGCCTGCAACGCGGGCGCGGTCCGGCGCATCGTCGGAGCCAGGCGGTCGAGGTTGCGCCCCGGCAGCCCAGGGTCGTCGAACGCTCCGTCGAACTCGCGCAGCATGGTCTGCACCCCCGCCCGGCCGGTCGTGTCGAGGGGCTCGAACAGCTGGTCGAACTCGATCTGCGACTCCGTGTGCGAACGCTGGATGACACGGTCGTCGAGGGGGGCAGCACCGGCCGATCCGGGATCGAGCTCGAGGTACATGTTGCGCCCCAGGAGCGTCCGCCAGCGGATCGCGGCGCGCGCGTCGCGCTTGAGCTCGACGTCGTGCTTGTCGTCGAGCTCCATCGACACGATCGCCGCCCGGCCGTCGGGCGCCCGCTCGATCCCGGTGACCTTGCCGACCTTCACACCGCGCACGCGGACCGGGTTGCCGACCCGGAGGTTCGTGATGTGGCCGAACTCGGCCCGCACCTTCTCGCCGCCGCCGATGAACGGGATGTCGCGGTAGTAGCCCACCGTCATCGCCACGGCGACGATCAACGTCAGCACGCCGAGCGTGATGGCGCCGTTGCGCTGGTGCTTGGGACGCTGCCGGCCCGGCGTCGGCTCGAGCCGGTACAGCAGCGCCTTCAGGCCCCGGAGCTCCGTCGGGTCGTCGCTCACCGCTTCGGCTCCTTCGTCGTCGTGCAGGGCTCGGGGTAGGGGCTCGAGAAGATCCCGCTGCGGTCCGGCGTGTCGGTGCCTGCCAGCTGCTCCTTGCCCGGACGCACGAGCACGAGACGCAGGAACTGGCCGCCCGTGTTGCCGGTGGCCGTGGCGTCGGCCCAGTTGCGCCCGAACATCGTGATGTCGCAGCCGTGGCGGGCGAGCGTCCCCACGAACGGCAGACCGTCGAGGAGCGCGTCGTCGGCGACGGGGAGCACGGGGCGGATCGTCCGCAGGAGGTCGAGCGCCGGGTCCACCGCGCGGCCGGCGAGCTGGAGGGTCTCGTCGGCGGCGCGGAGCGGCGGCCTGGCCGTCCGCAACAGCGAGCTCGTCTCGCGCAGTGCGCGGGGGGCACGCTGCAGCGTCGGCGCGGCGGCACGCGCGAACGACGCGGTGCGGGCCAGGAGCGCGGACGTCGGCGGCAGCTGGTCGCGGGCGGTCGCGAGCGTCGGCGGCGCCTCGTCGAGGGTCGCCCGGACGGCGTCGCCGTGCTCGGCGAACGGCCGCAGGGCGTCGGCCTCCGGGCGGAAGCCGGCAGCGATGTCGCCGCGGATGGGGTCGGCGGCCGCAGCGAGGCCCTCGATCCCTGCGACGAAGCCCTCGACGGCGCCGGGGCGCCGGTTGAGCGGCGTCAGCGCATCGTCGAGGCCGCCGAAGAGCTCCCCGCCCTTGCCGAACGCGACGTTGAGCTCCTCGCCGCGCCCGGCCGTGCCGGCGCCGAGCTTGTCGAGCAGCGTCTTGAGCCGCGCGCGGCGCTTCGTGTCGAGCACGTCGAGCGTGGTGTCCAGCGGCAACGACGCCGAGGTCTGACTGGCCGGGATCGTCTCGCCGTCGCGCAGCGGACGGCCGCGGCTGCCGGGTTGCACGTCGACGAAGCGGACGCCGATGGCGCTGCGGGGGCGCACACGCAGCCGCGTGTCGGACAGCAGCGGCTTGACGTCCTTCTTGAGCTGCAGGTCGACGAGGGCGCGGCCTCCGCGCACGCGCGGATTGAGCACCTGTCCGATGAGCCGGCCGCCGACACGCACCTGGTAGTGCGCGGCGAGGTTGTCGGCCCGCTGGAACTCGGCCTGCACCGTGTAGTACCCCCGACCCGGCACCGAGTTCGGCGCCTCGTAGCCGATGTAGGCCAGCAGCGCGCCGAAGGCCACGGTGGCGCACCCCAGGAGGACGAGTGCTGCGCGCTGGGCGCCGCGGTCTTCTGCTCTGTTGCTGTTCAGGCGGATGCGTCGCATCAGCGACCCCGGGGACGGTTGAGGAGGGGCAGGAGGTCGTCGTCGCCTCGGCTCCCGAGGCCCTTGAGGAGCTCGTCGACGGCGGCGCCGGTGTCGGCCTCCGGGCCGAGCAGCTTCTTGGTCACCTCACCGACCGCCGCGGCCGCGTCGGGCAGCCGGATGACCGGCGCCTTGACCGCCGGGGCCGGTCGCGCGTCGGCCTTGGGGGCCGACGGCCCGCCGCCGGGCTCGGCCGGCGGACGGCGCGGCACGCGCCGGGAACGCTTCGCCGGCTCCTTGGGCGACCCCTCCCCGGTGATCGAGTCGGGTCCCACGAGCAGGCGGACGCGGAAGATGTGCGAGAGCCCGTCCTCGAGCGTGGTCAGCCCGGCCCAGTTGTTCGCGAAGCGGACGAGCGCCTTGACCGCGCCGCCGTCGGAGAGCTCCGCCGTGAGGGGCGCGAGCGTCCCGGTGAAGTCCGCGAGGCGGTCGAGCGTGGGGCGCAGCCGCCGGACGGTCGGGGCGGCCTGCGTGCCGAGACGATGCAGTGCGGGCGCCACCTTCCGCGCCTGCACGAGCGTGCCCCGGGCATCCTCGGCGAAGGCGGGCAGCGCCTGCAAGGTGCTCGCCAGGGGGCCGGCGGCCTTGCGCAGCTTGGCCGCCGCAGGCCGCAGGTCGTCGCCGGCCAGGCGGAGCTCGGCGAGCGTGCCGCGCAGCTGCGCGAGCCCCGCGGGGGCGGTGGCCAGCGTCCGTCCCAGCGCGGCCCGGCGGCTGGAGGTGACCTCGAGCGCTGCGTCGGCGCTGCGGATGAGCCGGCCGAGCTGCGTGCGCTGGGCCGTGACGGCCGCCAGGACCCGGTCACCTCGCTCGACCAGCCCCTTCAGCTCGTCGGTGTCGCGCGAGAGGGCCCCGAGGAAGGCGGACGCCTCGTCCAGGCCGGCGGGGAGCTGCTCGAGCATCGCGTTGAAGTCGCTGCCGCGCCCGGCCATCGCGATGCCCGCCTCGTTGATGAGGATGCGCAGGCGCGCCCGCGTGTCGGGCTGCAACGTGTTGAGGATGTCGTCGAGCTCGACGGCGGTGGCGGTGCGTGCAGCGGGGATGGTCGAGCCGGACGCGACCGGACGGAGCAGGTTGCCGGGGTCGAGGTCGATGTACTTCTCCCCCAGCAGGTTCACGGGACGCGACTGCGCCTCGGCACCCCTGCCGACCGGCCCGACGCCGTCATCGAGCTCCATGGTCACCAAGGCGGTGTCCCGCTCGGTCAGGTCGATGGCGGTGACCCGGCCCGCCGGCACCTCGCCGATCTTCACGTCGGAGTTCTTGCGCACGCCTCCGGCTTCGTGGAACTCCGCCTTGACGATGTAGCGGTCCTCCGATCCGCCGTTCCAGGCCACGGCGCCGACGGCGACCGCGACCAGGACCAGCGCCAGGAGGCTGATCGCTCGAGCGTTCACTTGCGATCCTCCGGGTCCTTCGTCGGGTCGAGCGCGTCGGCGCCCACGCCGCACTCGGGCAGCAGCCAAGGCTGGCCGGCGTTGAGCCCGGGCGGCCGCGGCATCGCGTAGCGGATGCCGGTGGCCTTCGTGATGTCGCTCGTGCGGGTCTCCGGCTGGCTGGTCACCGAGGTCGGCCCGCCGATGACGCGCATGCGGGCGTAGTGGCCGTAGCCGTCGTAGTTCTGGCCGTAGCCGGCCCAGGTGGACATCGCGCCGGCGATCTCGGGCGAGTACGGCCGCAGGCAGCCGAACATCGGCGCGAGGTCGTTGAGGATGGGGGTCAGGCGCTTGGCGAAGGGCACGCCCTTGTCGAGCAGCGGCGTGACGTCCGGCGCGGCCGCACGCCCCGTCCGCAGGAGGCTGCTGACGACCGGCGCCGTCGCGGCGAGCTCGCGCACCGCCGGGCGGGCGTCGGCAGCCAGGCCGGGCAGCTCGGCAGCGCCCGGGGCGGCGTCGCGCACCAGCGCCGTGAGCCGCTCGACGCTGCCGTCGAGCCGCGCGAGCGTGCTCCGCGCGTCGTGGAGCGTCCGGGGCGCCTCGTGGATCGCGGCGCCGACGGCGCGCGTGTTGGCGCCGAACTCGCGGAACGTCTGCGCGGCCACGGTGACGAGGTCCGAGATCTGCGCCTTGCGCGCGTCCAGCGTGCTCGTCGTGCGGTGGGCGTTCGCGATGAGCGCCCGCAGGACGTCGTCGTCGTCGGCGAGGTCGCCGAGCAGGCCGCCCGCGGCCTCGAGCGCCGGCCCCGTCTCCCGGATGCCCTCGTTCAGCGCCCGGCTGCGGCCGTCGAGCGTCTCGGCGGTCCGGCCGACGAGCGAACGCATGTGGCCGCGGGTGTCGCGGTCCATCATCCGGAAGATCTCGTCGAACTCGACCGGCGTGCCCGTGTCCTCGACGGCGATGATCCCGCCGTCCTCGATCTCCGGCGCGCTCGGGGGTCCTGGGACGAGGTCGATGCGGCGGGTGCCGTTGCCCGCGGTCGTGCCGTAGCGGATCGTGGCGGTGGTCCCCCGGTGCAGCGGCCACAGGCGCTCGTCCTTGATGCCGAGGCCGACGATCGCCTGGCCGTCCTTGTACTCGACGCTCGAGATCTTGCCGACGTCCACGCCGTTGGCCTGGACGTCGAGCCCCGGGACGAGGCTGACGGCGCTGGGGAAGGCGGCCTTGACGTGGTGCGGCTGGGTGCGCGTCGAGGCGGCCCAGATCGCGAAGAGCACGAAGCAGGCCAGGACGATCAGCGTCCACGGGCGTGCGGCGGCACCGAGCAGCACGCGGCGGCCCAGCGCCGGATCGCCGGGCGTCCCCGTCGGGAGGGGGCGGCGCTTGGGGACCATGCTGCTCATCCGCCGATGGGGAGTCGAGCGTCGAGGCCCCAGAAGATCATCGTCATGGTCGTCGCCGTGATGTTGACCACGACCATGTTGAAGATCATGGAGTTCGCCGTGGCGTTGCCCACCCCGACCGGACCGCCGCTGGCCCGGTACCCGAAGTACATGGCCACGAGCAGGATCACGGTCCCCATCACCATGGTCTTGATGAGGGCGAAGAGGATGTCCAGCGGGCTCTGGAGCGCCCAGTGGACCTGCTCCCATCCGCCCTGGGAGATGTCGCCGAGCTGCAGCACGACGACGACGAAGTGGCCGAGGTTCGTGAAGCCGAGGCCGACGATGATCAGGAACGGCAGCGCGAGCCACGCGGCGGCCAGGCGCGTGCCGATGAGGAAGCGCATCGGGTTGATGCCGGACGTCTCGAGCGCGTCGATCTCCTCGTTCGTGCGCATCGAGCCGATCTCCGCCACCCATCCGGCCCCGACCTTCGCGGCGAGGATGTAGCAGAACATGTACGGCGACATCTCGCGCGTGCCGCACAGGACGGTGAAGGAGCCGGCGTACGCCGTGGCGCCGTACCCCCGGAGGGTGTACACGGCCTCGGTGGCGCACATCGTCCCGATGATGAACGTCATGAACCAGATGACCGCCGCCGACCCGGCGACCAGGATCCCGATCTGGCGCAGGATCTCCGCGGAGTAGCGGAAGCTCCGCGGCGCCTCGAGCATGGCGCGCAGGCTGAAGACGCCGAGATCGCCGGCGGTGTGCAGCACCTGGCGCAGCGGTCCGGCGAACCCGCGGCGGGCGACCTCCCCGACGGAGGGCTGCGGCGGCCGGACCGGCCGCGGTGCGCGAACGGAGGTGGCTTCCATCAGTGCAGGTTGGAGGTCTCGGGGAACGACGCCAGCAGCGTCGACGTGAACAGGTAGTTCGTCACGAAGATCCCGACGAACGACAGGACGACGGCCTGGTTGACGGCCCGCCCCACGCCCTGTGGGCCGCCACTGACGTTCATGCCCTTGTAGGCGCAGAACACCGCTATGAGCAGCCCGAACAGGAACGACTTCGCGACGCTGCCGAGGAGGTCGGGCAGCGTGAAGTTCGAGTAGAAGGTCGAGAGGAAGCCCGACGTCGTGTCCTGGAAGACGACCACCGTCGCGATGCCGCCGCCGATCACGCCGCAGATGGCCGAGACCAGGCAGAAGAGCGGGGTCAACAGCACCAGCGCGAGCAACCGGGGAGCCACGAGCTCCCGGATCGGGTCGAGCCCGAGGACCTGCAGGGCGTCGAGCTCCTCGCGCACCTTGCGGGCGCCGAGGTCGGCGGCCATCGCCGTCCCGGCGACGCCGGCCACGAGCATGGCGTTGATCCACGGTGCGAACTCCCGGACGCTCGCCATGACGAAGAACGCGCCCGTGCGATCCATCGTGCCGAAGATGTTCACGATCTGGCCTCCCGTCATCCCGGGCGCGCCGAAGCCGAACAC
>DASPKC010000112.1:0-5126 GCA_035628295.1 Baekduia sp. | reverse complement strand
TCACCCGCGAACCTTCGTCCCAACTGAAAGCGGTTTACAACCCGAAGGCCTTCTTCCCGCACGCGGCGTTGCTGCGTCACGCTTTCGCGCATTGCGCAAGATTCCCCACTGCTGCCTCCCGTAGGAGTCTGGGCCGTGTCTCAGTCCCAGTGTGGCTGATCGTCCTCTCAGACCAGCTACGCATCGTCGCCTTGGTGGGCCATTACCCCACCAACAAGCTAATGCGCCGCGGGCCCATCCCGATGCGGAGGCCGAAGCTTCCTTTCCCCTTGCGGGCACATCCGGTATTAGCCCGTCTTTCGACGGGTTGTCCCAGTCATCGAGGCAGGTAACCCACGTGTTACTCACCCGTTCGCGGCTTTGCCCCCGGCCGAAGCCGGGTTCGTCGCTCCACTTGCATGTGTTAGGCACGCCGCCAGCGTTCGTCCTGAGCCAGGATCAAACTCTCCGTGAAGTGCTCACCGGCCGAAGCCGGCGAGCGAACCCTGCGGCGTTACCCGCGGGGCGGAAGAGTCTGTCGTGACCAAGTGAGGCGCCCCATACACCGGGACGGCCTCAGTCATGACGGTTACTAGCTTTTTGGCCGCCGGCCCCGAAGGACCAGCGGTCGAAACCTGGACACCATCTCCTCCTCGTCCGGACGGATCCGGGCGGGCGGAGTGGTGCGCATGCTGTTGAGTTTTCAAAGACCGTCGCGCCCTGTCCGGGAAGGGGTCTCCTTCGGAGGACGCTCCCCGTCCGCAGCTGGGCTGCTTCAAGGGGCGGACCGAGCAGTATAGCGCCCGGCGCAGGTCTCCGGAAGGACTTCCGGCCGGTGTCCCCGGGGGGACCCTGTCCTGCGGAGCGGCAGTGTACACACACTTCCGCGCAACGCGTCGCGACCCCGGGGTCGGGGTCGGACAGGCGTCCTAGCCGGCCCGCACGAGGCGGCGGAAATGCCGCTTGCCGACTTGCAGGACGGCGCCGTCGAGCGCCCCGGCGTCCACGTCGAGCTCCGAGACCGGCGCCCCGTCGACCCTCACGCCGCCCTGCTCGACGAGCCTGCGCGCCTCCGACCGCGACCGGCCGAAGCCGTCGGCCACGAGCGCCGGCAGGTGCACCGTGGCCCCGGTGAAGGCCAGCTCCTCCAGCTCGGCCGGCGCCTCGCGCGCCACGAAGACCTGCTCGAAGCGCGCCTCGGCCGCGGCACCGGCGCCCGCCCCGTGCACCCGGTCGGCGAGCGCGCGCGCGAGCGCGCGCTTGCGGTCGCGTGGCGACCCGCCCGGATCGTCGACGGCCAGCAGGGCGAACCACTGGTCCATGGCGGCGTCGGGCAGGCGCATGGTCTTGCCGAACACCTCGTCGGCGGGCTCGGTGATGCCGATGTGGTTGCCCAGCGACTTGGACATCTTCTCCACCCCGTCGATGCCGGGCAGGATCGGCATGGTCAGGATGACCTGCTCGGCCTGGCCGTAGGCGCGCTGGACGTCGCGGCCCAGCAGCAGGTTGAAGGTCTGGTCGGTCCCGCCCAGCTCGACGTCGGAACGGATCGCCACCGAGTCGTAGCCCTGCAACAGCGGGTAGAGCAGCTCGAGCACGGAGACCGGCTCGCGGGCAGCGAACCGCTTGGCGAAGTCGTCACGCTCCAGGATCTGGGCGACCGTCGCCACCCGGGCCAGGCGGAACAGCGCCTCGGCGCGCATGTCCAGCCACTCGCCGTTGTGGCGCACCTCGAGGACCGCCGGGTCGTCGAGCAGCACGCGGCGGGCCTGGTCGAAGTACGTGCGCGCGTTGGCGTCGATCTCCTCGCCCGACAGCACCGGCCGCGTCGACGACCGGCCGCTGGGGTCGCCCACGCGCGCCGTGTAGTCGCCGACGATGAGCACGACGACGTGCCCGAGCTCCTGGAACTCGCGCAGCTTGCGCAGCACGACGGTGTGGCCGAGGTGGATGTCGGGCGCCGTCGGGTCGAGCCCGAGCTTGACCCGCAGCGGCCGGCCCTCCTTCTCGGCCTCCTCGAGCTTGGCCCGCAGGCCGCCGCCGGGCAGGGACTCGTGCGCGTTGCGCAGCAGGTGACGGGCGGCGTCCTCAGGCGGCGACATGAGGGGCCGATGGTAGAGTCAGAGCGCGCCGCGGACCCTGCCGCCGTCTCCCGCGCGCCGCCCCTGCTGGCCCTCCGAGGGTCCTTGCGCCGTGAGCCACGCCGCCGGCCACAACGTCACGCCCCTGCCCGTCGGCCGGACCTCCGGAGGACCGGGCGACCCCGCGGGCGGCGGCGAGCCTCCTGCGCGCCCGCGCGTGAAGAAGCTGCGCCTGGTGCTCGTCCTCGTCCCGCTGCTGCTGCTGGCGGGCGTCTCGACCGTGTTCGGGATGATGATGGCGGTCGCCGCCGACCTGCCCAAGCTCGAGGCGATCCCCCAGGTCGAGAAGCGCAAGAACTCCATCCTCCTCGACGCCCGCGGCACGAAGCTGGCCACGCTGACGTCCAACGACGGGCGGGTCATCGTCCGGGCCCGGGACATCCCGCCGGTCGTCCGCCACGCGGTCATCGCCATCGAGGACGAGCGCTTCTACGAGAACTCCGGCGTCGACCTGCGCGGCATCGGCCGCGCCCTCTGGCAGGGGCTGACCGGCGGTCAGCGCCAGGGCGCGTCGACGATCACCCAGCAGTTCGTCAAGGTCGCGCTCGAGGCGCAGACCGATCGGACCCTGCTCAACAAGGTGCGCGAGGCGGCCCTGGCGTACCACATGACCCGCAAGTGGTCGAAGCAGAAGATCCTCGAGGAGTACCTCAACGCGATCTACTTCGGCAACGGCGCCTACGGGATCGAGTCGGCCGCCCAGACCTACTTCAGCACCCGTCCCGAGCACGCCGGCTGCGGCACCGCGCGCCGGCGCTGCGTGTCCGAGCTCGAGCCCCACGAGGCGGCGCTGCTCGCCGGCATCATCCAGTCGCCCAGCGGCAACGACCCGGTCGCCCACCCGCAGGCCGCCAAGCGCCGCCGCGACATCGTGCTGCGCAAGATGCTCGAGCAGCGCCGCCTGACGCCCGAGCAGTACGAGGAGGCGCGCCTGCAGCCCATCCCCACGCGCCGCGACGTGCATCCGCCGCGCCTGCGCCTCGACGTCCCGGACGTGGCCGGCGTGCCGTACTTCGTCTCGTGGGTGCGCCAGCAGCTCGTCGACCACCTCGGCGCGCGCGAGGCCTTCGAGGGCGGGCTGCGCATCACCACGACGCTGGACCTCGAGGTCCAGCGCGCCGCCGAGCAGGCGGTCAACCGCCACCTCGCGTGGCAGGGCGGCCCCACCGCGTCGCTGGTGGCCATCGACAACCGGACCGGCGAGGTCCGGGCCATGGTCGGCGGGCGCGACTACGACGACCGCCCCTTCAACCTCGCCACCCAGGGCCAGCGCCAGCCGGGCTCGGCCTTCAAGCCCTTCATCCTGGCCGAGGCGCTGCGCCAGGGCTTCGGCCCCGGGTCGCTGTGGCCGTCGCGCAAGCGCGAGTTCCGGGTGCCCGGCGGCGGCGCGGAGCGCTTCGTCGTCAACAACTTCGACGACAACTACAGCGGCGTGGCGTCGCTCGCCGACGCCCTGACGGCATCCGACAACGCGGTCTTCGCCGCGGTCGGCATCAAGGTCGGCACCCACAAGGTGGCCCGGCTGGCCCGGCGCATGGGCATCCGCACGCCGGTCTCCACGAATCCCGCGATGACGCTCGGCGGCCTGCAGGAGGGCGTGACGCCGCTGGACATGGCGCACGCGTACGAGACCTTCGCCACCGGCGGGCTGCGGATCTCCGGCACCCTGGCCTCGAGCGGCGACGGGCCGGTGGGCATCCGCCGGGTCGAGCGCAACGTGGACAGCAACGGCGACGGCCGGTTCCCCGACGTGCGGCGCAACCGCGTGCGCCGCGAGCGGGTCCTGGGCGAGCAGACCGCCGCGACCGCCCGCCAGCTCCTCCAGGGGCCGGTCCGCTTCGGCACCGCCAAGCGCGCCGCCTACGGCGGGTTCGCCGCCGGCAAGACCGGCACGACGGAGAACAACGGCGATGCCTGGTTCGTGGGCTTCACCGACCGCATGACGGTGGCGGTGTGGGTCGGCTATCCCGACACGCTGCGCCCGATGGAGAGCGAGTTCCAGGGCGACGAGGTCACCGGCGGCACCTTCCCGGCGCTGATCTGGCGCGACATCGCGCTGGCGGTCCAGCGGATCTACGAGCAGCGCGAGGCCGCCGAGCGCAAGCGCCGGGGCCTGCCGCCCGAGCCCGAGACGCCGACGCAGACCACCCCCGCCGCCCCGGCGGCGCCGGGGACGGCCGCACCGTCGGCGCCCGACGGCGACGCCGACCGCGAGTCCGGCGGGCAGGGCGCTCCGGCCCGGACCCCCGCCCCGGAGCCCGAGCCGTCGACCCCGGCGCCGGCCCCCGCCCCTGCGCCGGCGCCCACCCCGGCGCCGTCCCCGACCCCGGCGCCCGCGCCCGAGGGCGGCGCGCCCGCCGGCGGCGCCGGCGCACCACCGGCCTAGACCCGCCGGGCGATCGTCTCGCGCAGGCCCCGGGGCCACGGGCGCGAGACGTGGTGGTTGCCGGCCATGCAGAAGCGCCACGGCAGCTCGGCCGCCTTGGTGATTCCGATCCGCGGGCCGCTGAGCAGCTGCGGCGCCCCGCAGGGCCGCGGCTCGAGGCGCACCGGCCCTTCCACCAGGCTCGTCGCGTTGTCCTCCAGGCCGATGCCCAGCGCCTGCGTCAGCTTGCCGGGCCCCGAGCACAGGTCCTCCGGGCGCTCGAGGCCGCGGCGCGCGCGCATGGCGTCGAGGCCCGCGACCGGCTCCAGCGCGCGCACCAGCACCGCGGCGCCCGTGCCGGCCGGCTCGCAGACCGCGTTGACGAGCGCGTGGATGCCGTAGGACCGGTAGACGTAGGCCGTCCCCGGCTCGCCGAAGAGCACCGACGTGCGCGGCGTGACGCCCACGTGGGCGTGGCAAGCCGGCTCGGATTCGTGGTAGGCCTCCGTCTCGACGACGACGCCGGCGCAGTCCCCGTGGACCAGCACGCACCCGACGAGGTCGCGGGCCACGTCGAGGACCGGCCGGTCGTAGAAGCGCGCCGGCAGGCTCACGCCAGGAGCGCGCGCGCCTGCTCGAGC
>DASPKC010000111.1:0-9449 GCA_035628295.1 Baekduia sp. | reverse complement strand
CGCGGCCGGCGGGGCCAGGGGCGGCGCCTCGACGGCCGGCGGCGGCTCCGGCGCGCGCGCGGGCGGCGGGAGCGGCTCCTCGTCGAACTCGTCCTCGAAGCCGTCGTCGGCGTAGGCGGCGGCCGGCTCCTCCAGCGCCGGCTCGGGCACCGGCTGCTCGGAGACCGGTGCGGCCGCCCGTTCCTCGGCGGGGGGCGGCGCCATCGCCGGACCCAGGTCGCTGCGGCGAGCCGGGCCGAGGGCCTCGGCCTCCTGGCGCGAGACCTCTTCGGCGTCGGCGCCGCGGCGGCGCTTGAGCTCGAGGTGCTCGCGGATCGCGTCGTCGAGCAGGCCCATGGCCGGATCCTATCGGGCGGGGTCCCGGTTCCCGCCCGCCCGGACGCTGCGGTTCTTGCCGCTGCGCTTCGCCTCGTACAACGCGTCGTCCGCCGCGCTGACCAGGCCGTGGAGGCTGTCGGCCGAGCGCGGAAGGGCGGCGACGCCGAAGCTCGCCGTCACCCGGAGGTCGCGCCCGCCCTCCTCGAGCGGCACCCGCAGCGCCTCCACCCCGGTCCGGACGCGCTCGGCCAGGTTGTACGCGCCCTCGAGGTCGGTCCCCGGGAGGACCACCGCCAGCTCCTCGCCGCCGTAGCGCGCCGGCTCGTCGATCTCGCGCGAGCTCTCGCGCAGGATGCGGGCGACCTGGCGCAGGACCTCGTCGCCGCGCTGGTGGCCGTGGGTGTCGTTGACCTTCTTGAAGTCGTCGATGTCCAGCAGCACGAGGCCGACCTCCGAGCCGAACCGCCGCGAGCGCTCGACCTCGCGCTCGAGCGCCTCGTCGAAGCGCCGGCGGTTGGCCAGGCCCGTGAGCTCGTCGGTCACCGCCTGGCGCTCGACGACCTCGTGCAGCTCGACGTTCTCGACCGAGACCGCCGCCTGGCCGGCCAGGTAGTGGAACAGCTCGCGCTCGGTCGCCGAGAACGGCCGCCGGCTGCGCCACACCGACACCACGCCGTGGACCCGGCCGTCGTCGGCGCGGCCGTCGCGCAGCGGGTGGGCGAGCGCCACGGCGTCGTCCGCCGCGGCCTCGGCCGGCTGCCCGGTCTGCAGCGCGTCGCGCTCGGCGTCCCGCACGGCGCCCGCCACCGGCCCCGCGGCGGCGCCCGCGGTGGCGACCTCCTCCAGGGGCTGGTCGGGCGCGCTGCGCAGCGTGGCCCGCCCGCCGTCGGCGCCGATCCCGTCCACGGTCGTCGACACGACGACCTCGAGCAGCGCGTCGCGATCCAGGCTGGAGGCGAACGCCTCGCCGGTGCGGCGCAGCGCGCTCTCCAGCCGGACGCGGCCCTGCTCGAGCTCCTGCAGGCGCGCCTCGAGCTGCTCGCTCATCTTGTTGAACTCCTCGCCGAGGGCCGCGAACTCGTCGCGCCCCGCGGTGGGGACCGTGGCCGAGAAGTCCCCGGAGCCCAGGCGCCGGGCCGCCTCCAGGAAGCCGTCGATCTGGCGCTGCAGCGACCGCGACACGAGCACCGCGAAGGCGAACGCGAGCACGAAGAACCCGGCCAGGATGCTGCCGGCGAGCAGCCGACTGTCGCCCACGTCGGCCTCCGTGTCAGCTGCCGCGTCGAGGACCGAGATCGCGAGGCGCTCCCCCCCGAAGCCCTCGGCGGCGAACGTCGCCACGCGATAGGGGTCGTCGCCGACCTCGATGTCGTTGAGGAGGACCTCCCCGGAGGGCTCCGGCAGGCGCGCGCGGCCGGAGCCGTCGAGCGTGGCGGCGAGGACGTCGCCGTTGCGGCGCACCACGACCTCCAGACCCGTCACCGCGCGCACGAGCCGCGCGTAGGCGGCCGCGTCGGTCACCGACACCTCCAAGCGGGCCACGCGCCGGCGGCCCTCGGCCAGTTCGCGGACCGCCGGGAAGACCGCCCGCTTCGCGCCCGCCTCGACGATCTCCCCGTCGACCTGCAGCACCGCCCGGGTCGCGCGGTGCTCGCGGCGCAGGTCGTCCAGCGTCCGGCGCAGCCGCGCCGGCTCGCGAGACCGCACCGCGGCCGCCAGCGTCGGGTCCGACCCGAGGCGGAAGGCCAGGGCGTCGGCGCGGGCCCGCGCCTCCGTGGCCAGGTTGATCGCCGCGTCCTGCCGGGCGGCGATCCGCGCGTCCGCCTTGCCCGCCTCGTTGTCGGAGATGAGCGAAAACAGGACGACCGCCACCGAGACCATCGGCACGATGACGATCAGGACGAAGAAGAGGGTGAGTCTGCTGCGAAAGCTCATGCATGGAAGCGCTGCGCGGGCAGCGTACTCCCCGTTGCATCGGCATCCTGCGCGCGAGCCTGAGCCCCTGCGAGCTACACTCCCTCGTCCACGCGGGGCTATAGCTCAGTTGGGAGAGCGCCTGGATCGCACCCAGGAGGTCGCCGGTTCGAGTCCGGCTAGCTCCACTCCGAGGATCCCTGCCCCGGCGGGGTTCTCGTGGTCCGGCTGCGCGACGATGCGGTCATGACATCGACCGCGAGGCTCCGCGGACCGTGGCGGACGGAACTGCGCCGCCTCGACGTGGCGGTCTACGCCGCCGTCGCCGCGACACCGAGTCCGGTCCTGGACCGTGCGTTTCGCCGGATCTCCCGCGCCGGCGACCACTCGGCGCTCTGGTTGGGCTGCGCTGCGGCGCTCGCCCTCGGCGGCGGCCGGCGGGGCCGCCGTGCCGCAACGGACGGCCTGGCGTCCATCGCCGTGACGTCCGCCGTCGTGAACCTCGTCCTGAAGCCGCTGGGCGGCCGGACGCGACCGGATCGCGAGCTGCACGCCGTCCCGCTCGCCCGCCACGTGCCGATGCCGCGGACCACTTCGTGGCCCTCCGGCCACGCGGCCTCGGCCTTCGCGTTCGCCGCCGGGGTGGCGAGCGCCTCGCCGGTCCTCGGGCTGCCGATCGGCGCGGCGGCGGCGCTCGTGGCCTACTCGCGGGTGCACACCGGCGTGCACTACCCGGTCGACGTGGTCGCCGGGGCGGTGACGGGCGGCGCGCTCGCTCCCCTGGTCGTCGCCGCCCTGGATCGCCGGCGCGACGCCGGGTAGGGCGGGGGCATGAGCGATCAGCAGGGCGACCGGGAGACGCCGGCCAGCCCGGACCCCGCCCCGAGCAAGCCGCACGGCGACGCCTTCCTGGACCAGTCGGGCTCGCGCCACGGCATCCCGCCGCAGCAGGGCCGCGACGAGGAGCCGCAGGAGGACGACGGCTCCTGAGACACCCGGGTGCCGGCGCGAGCCCGGGGGTCTTGCACTTGCGCATGCGGGTCATGCAGATGAGCACGATGATCGTGCTCATCTGCGACCCGCGCCTGGGCGCCGCCCTCGCGCGCGCCGGGCTGCCAGCATGACGGCGTGACCGTCCGCCGCCGGCTCGCCCTGACCGCCCTCGCGGTGGTCCTGGCCGTGGCCGGACTGGCCGCGGGCTACGTGAAGCTCGAGCTCGCCGAGCCCGAGCGCTTCGCCGATCGCGCCGTCGACGCGCTGCAGGCGCGCGAGGTGCGGTCGGTCATCGCCGAGCAGGTCGCGGTGGAGCTCGTCGAGCGCGGCTCGCCGCAGCTCGTGGCGTCGCGGCCGCTCGTCCTGACCGCCGTGGAGGCGGTGCTGCAGACCGACGAGTTCACGCGCGTCCTGCACCAGGCCGCGATCGCCGCGCACGCCGTCCTGCTGGAAGGCGACCGCGACGTGGTGATCGAGCTCGAGGAGGGCCGCGAGCTGCTCGTGCCCGCCGTCGAGAGCGTCTCGCCGGACGTCGCCGAGCAGATCCCGGCCGACATCAGCCCGCGGATCGCCGAGATCCGCCGCAGCGACGCGGCGACCTGGCTCGTTCGCGCGGCGGACAGCTCGGGCCCGGCGGCGATCCTGCTGCTGCTCGGCGCGAGCGCGCTGCTCGCGTTCGTGGTCTGGCGCGCGCCGGACCGCCGCGTCGCCCTCGCCGGCGCCGGGCTCGTCCTGGCGGCCGGCGCCGGCGCGGGCCTCATCGCGATGGCCGCGCTGCGCGAGCAGGTCGTCTCCCACGCCGGCGAGATCGGCGTGCTGTCCGCCGGCGAGGCGCGCGCGGCGGCCGGCGCCGGGTGGGACGCGCTGGCCGGCGACCTCGAGCGGTGGATCCTCGCGCTGGGCGTCGCGGGGCTCGCGGTCGTCGGCGGGGCGCTGCTGTCCGAGGCGCGCGTCGACCGAGCTGTCGCGCTGCGCCATGCCGCGGAGATCGTCGCCGGCGGCACCCTGCCCCGCGGCCTGCGGCTGCTGCGCGGGCTGGGCCTCACCACGATCGGCGCGCTCGTCCTGCTCGGCGCGCAGCCGGTCCTGGCGGCGGCGGTGGTCGTGGTCGGCGGCGGCTTCGTGCTCCTCGGGCTGGCGGAGGCGCTCTCGATCCTGGGGCGCCCGGCGCGCCCACCGACCAGGCAGCGGCGCAGGCCGCGGCGCGCCGTGGCGGCGGCCGCGGGCGCCGCGCTGCTGGCGGGCGCCGTCACGGGGGTGGTGCTCGTCACCCGCGACGGCCCGCCGGCGCCGCCCGAGGAGGCCGAGATCACCGAGTGCAACGGGCTGGCGGTCCTGTGCGAGCGGCGCCTGGACCAGGTCGTGCTCCCGGGCACGCACAACTCGATGTCGGCCGCCGACCGGCCGGGCTGGTTCTTCGCCAACCAGACCAAGCCGGTCCCCGAGCAGCTGCGCGACGGCATCCGGGTGCTCATGCTCGACCCGCACTACGGCGTCGTCGACGCCCAGGGGCGGGTGCGCACCGACCTGCAGGCCGAGGGGACCAGCCGCAACCGGGTCGCGCGCCAGCTCGGCGTGGAGTCCGTCGGCGTGGCCGAGCGCCTCGCCGGCCGGCTGGGCCTCGTCCCGTCCGACGGCGAGCGCGAGATCTTCCTGTGCCACACGCTGTGCGAGCTCGGCGCGGAGCGCATCAGCGACGTCCTCGGCGACCTGCGCGGGTTCCTGGAGCGCCACCTGTCGGAGGTCGTCGTGGTGATCGTCGAATCCAGCGTGGAGGCCGGTGAGGTGGAGAGCGAGTTCCGGGCGGCGGACCTCGAGCCGTACCTCGCGACGCTGCGCCGGGGGGCACCGCTGCCCACGCTGCGCCAGATGATCGCGTCCGGACGGCGGCTGGTCGTCCTCGACCAGGGCGACGGCGGCGACGCGCCGTGGTACCACGCGGGCTTCGTGGTCGCGCAGGACACGCGCATCGCGACGGTGGCCAAGGCGCCGACCGCCTGCGTCCCGGGCCGCGGGACACCGGAGAGCCCGCTGCTGCTGCTCAACCACTGGATCGACCGCTTCCCTCCGCCGCCGCGCTGGAACCGGCAGGTCAGCCGCCGCTCGACCATCCTGCGCCGGGCGCGGGCCTGCCGGGCCCGGCTGGGGCGCATCCCGAACATGGTCGCGGTCGACTTCTACGACCGCGGCGACGTCGTCGCCGCCGTCCGGGCGCTGAACCGCAGCGGGGCCGCCGTCGCCGACGATGCGCGCTAGAGCCGGCCGTTGGCGCGCAGCACGCGCAGGGCGTGGACCGTCGCGTAGCCGCGCCATTCCAGCTCGGCGGCCGGCGAGCCGGGCGCGAAGTCGACCTCCCAGCCCCCGTCGGCGCGCTGACCGGCCGCGAGCCGGTCGAGATCGCGGGCGATGACGTCTGCGGGCACGAGCGCCCGCAGCGGCCCGCCAGGCAGCGGCGCGAAGTCCAGCGGCAGCAGCCGCTCGCCCTCCACGCCGCCCTGCACGGGACGCTCCCACGACGCAGGCACGAACGCCGCCAGGCGCTCGAGGTGGTCCTCCGCGCCCGGCAGCGACCCGGCGACCGCGTCGAGGAACTGCAGGGCGTTGCGCAGCTCGTAGGTGCCCCGCGCCTCGCGCAGCGCGCCGACCGCCTCCCAGCACCAGCGCGTCGCGTCGGCCAGCCACGGGTGGGCGGCGACGACCGGGTCGTGGGCAGCGACGCGGCGAGCGGCGATGCAGACGGCGCTCGTGATGTGCAGCGACGGCGCCGCAGGGTCCGCGCCGGCCCACCACGGCGCGGTGCCCGGACCGGCGGCGCCCGCGACGGAGAACGGCAGGCCGCCCCCGGGCAGCGCCGCCGCCGCGAGCCAGTCGCACAGCGCGCCCGCGAGCGGGCTGGTCTGCGGCGCGACGTCGGCGAGGACCTCGAACGCGTGCAGCGCGCCGGCCGGCTGGCTGGCGGCCGAGCGCAGGTCGGGCTCCAGCCCCCAGCCGAAGCCGCCGTCGGCGTTGCGGTAGGCGGCCAGCGCGTCGAGCGCGCCGGCGGCGCCGGCGCCGTCCACGAGCACGGCGAGCCGCCGGCGATCCAGCAGGCGCGCGTGGGTGGTCACGAAGTCCCGGGCGGCGTCGAGATCGCTCATGCGGGCATCGTCCTCCCGCCGGCGGCGGACGTCTTGGACGTTTGCGACATCAACGGCCGGCGAGCTGCCCGGGCGTTGCGCCCGCGCGGGCCGTCGTCGGTACTCCTCCGCACCCGCTCCGGGACGGATCGCGGATGGCGGCACCCGGCCGCCGCGCCATCGTGGTCGGCATGGGGGACGCCGCCTTGTCGGGCTCGTGCGCCGACCAGCGCACCGCCCTGCGCTGGGCACCGTGCCGGCGATCTGGTAGACCGCGGCCTTGACCGTGGACGGCGCCCAGCCCCTGGTCATCGAGCGTCCCGCGCTGGACAGGCTCATCACGGTCCTGCGCGACCGCGGCTTCGCGGTCATGGGCCCCACCGTCCGCTCCGGCGCGGTCGTCATCGACGAGCTGCGCAGCGGCGCGGACCTGCCCGCGGGCTGGACCGACGCGCAGGAGGCCGGGACCTACCGGCTCACGCCGTCCGGCCACGACGCCGTGTTCGCCCACAACGCCGGGCCGCAGTCCTTCAAGCAGGTCCTCTTCCCGCCCGCGCTCACGGTCTGGCGCGGGCGCCGGCGCGACGACGGCCGGGTCGAGGCCGATCCGCCCGAGGACCCGCCGCCGCTGGCCCTGCTCGGCGTCCGCTCCTGCGACCTCCACGCGATCGCCATCCAGGACCGGGTCTTCCTGCACGACCGCTTCGAGGAGCCCGACTACGCCACGCGGCGGCGCGGCGCGTTCCTCGTCGCCGTGAACTGCGCGACCGCGGGCGGCACGTGCTTCTGCGTCTCCATGGGCACCGGCCCGCGCGCGACGGCGGGCTACGACCTCGCGCTCACGGAGCTCACGACCGGCGGGCCGCACCGGTTCCTGCTCGAGATCGGCAGCGCCCGCGGAGCGGAGGTGGCGGCGGAACTGGCGCCGCGCCCCGCGCCGCAGGCCGACGAGGCGCTCGCCGCCGAGGTGGTCGCGCGGACCGCCGCCGCGATGGGCCGCGAGCTCGACACCGACGGGATCAAGGACCTGCTGTACGCCAACGCCGAGCACCCCCGGTGGGACGACGCCGCGGAGCGCTGCCTGACGTGCGGCAACTGCACGATGGTCTGCCCCACCTGCTTCTGCAGCACGGTCGAGGAGGTCACCGACCTCGCCGGCGCGGACGCCCGCCGCACCCGGGAGTGGGATTCGTGCTTCACGCTCGGCCATTCCCACCTGCAGGGCGGCAGCGTGCGCGCCAGCGGCCGGGCGCGCTACCGGCAGTGGATGACCCACAAGCTCGGGAGCTGGATCGACCAGTTCGGCACGTCGGGCTGCGTCGGCTGCGGGCGATGCATCACGTGGTGCCCGACCGCGATCGACATCACCGAGGAGGCGGCGGCCATCCGCGCCACCGACCTGCGCGACCTCGCCGCCGAAGGCCCGGCCGATGCGCACCATCGCTGAGCTGCTCGCCGACGTCCCGGTGCTCGCAGACCTGCCGCCCGAGCAGCGCGCGACGATCGCCGGCTGCGGGCACCTGGCCGTGTTCGAGCGGGACGCGTGGCTGCTGCGCGAGGGCGATCCCGCCGACCGGTTCTACGTCATCCGCGAGGGCGCGGTGGCGATCGAGACCTTCGCCCCCCAGCGGGGCGCCGTGACGCTGCAGACGCTGCACGCCGGCGACGTGGTCGGATGGTCGTGGCTGGTGGCGCCGTACCGCACCGCGCACGACGCCCGCGCAGTCGAGCGCACCCACGCGATCGTCTTCGACGGCGCCTGCCTGCGCGACAAGTGCGACCGCGACCCGGCGCTCGGCTACGCCGTGCTGCAGCGCTTCGCCGCGGTGATCGTCGAGCGCTTGCAGCGCACGCGCCTGCAGGTCCTGGACCTCTACGACCCGGCGAGCGGGACGTGACGCTCGCGCCCCTGCCGCACCGCATCGCCGCGCGCCGCCAGGAGACCGGCGACGTCTGGACGCTGGCGCTCGAGCCCGAGGGCCCGGGCCTGCCGGCGTTCGCCCCCGGGCAGTTCGCCATGCTGCACGCGTTCGGCGCCGGCGAGGTGCCGATCTCCATCAGCGCGGGGCTCGAGCGGCCCGCGCCGCTGCACCACACGGTGCGCGCCGCCGGCACGGTCACGAGCGCGCTGTGCGACCTCCGGGAGGGCGCCTACGTCGGGGTCCGCGGGCCGTACGGGCGCGCCTGGCCGGTCGCCGAGGCCGAGGGCCGCGACGTGGTGATCGTCGCGGGCGGCATCGGCCTGGCGCCGCTGCGCCCGGTGATCCACCACGTTCTCGCCCACCGCGAGCGCTTCGGGCGCCTGGCCCTCGCGTACGGCAGCCGGTCGCCCGCCGACCTGCTGTTCCGCGACGAGCTGGCGGCGTGGCGCGCACGGCCGGACATCGACGTGGCGGTCACCGTGGACCGCGCCACGCCCGCGTGGCGCGGGCGCGTGGGCGTGGTCACGACCGTCCTGCCGCCGCCCGCCGTCGACCCGGCCGGCGCCGTCGCCTTCCTGTGCGGCCCGGAGGTCATGATGCGCTTCGCCGCTGCGGCGCTGCGCGACGCCGGGCTGCCGGGGACGGCGATCCACGTGTCGCTGGAGCGCAACATGGTCTGCGCCGTCGGCCACTGCGGGCACTGTCAGCTGCGCGAGCTGTTCGTCTGCAAGGACGGGCCCGTCTTCTGCCACGACGAGGTGGCGGCGCTGCTGCGCCGCCGGGAGCTGTGAGCGCCAAGCCCAGGCTCGCCGTCTGGAAGTTCGCGTCCTGCGACGGCTGCCAGCTGTCGCTGCTGGACTGCGAGGACGAGCTGCTGACGCTGGCCGGCCGCGTCGAGGTCGCGCACTTCCTGGAGGCCTCCAGCGCGACGGTCGCGGGCCCGTACGCGGTGTCGATCGTCGAAGGCTCGATCACCACCCCGGACGACGCCCGGCGCATCCGCGAGATCCGGCAGCGCTCGGAGCGGCTGATCGCCATCGGCGCGTGCGCGACCGCCGGGGGCATCCAGGCACTGCGCAACTTCGCCGACGTCGACGACTTCGTCTCGGTGGTCTACGCCAGCCCCGAGTACATCGACACCCTCCAGGACTCGACGCCGCCGTCCGCGCACGTGCCGGTCGACTTC